>NZ_LT906441.1:621498-932247 GCF_900186975.1 Cutibacterium granulosum | reverse complement strand
CGTGCAGGTTGTCGGGGGTGAGGTTGTTCGCCTCGGAGAATCCGTAGTCCCACCCGGCGACGACGACGTCGGGCCTGTTGGCGATGACCGACTCAAGGGTCATGTAACCCTTGACGCCCTCGTGCAGACTGTTGATGGTGTCGGCCCCGTACTTGGCAGTGAGGATCTCCTTGTCCCGATCTGCCGAACTTATCGCGGCGATCTGCTTTTGCGCCCCGGCGCTCAGCGCCATGGCGATGATGCTGCCGTCATTGACGTAGAGTCGCTCGGCCTTCTTGGGGTAGGTGACCTTCTTGCCACAGTTGGTCACGGTGACTTCGTTGAAGTCCTTGGCGGACTCGCCGCTCTTGGAGGCTGATCCACCGCCACAGGCGGTGAGTCCCACAGCCAGGCAGGAGGCCAGGACGACAGGTAGGAGTTTGGTGGACATTTCAGTTTTCCTCTCGGTTGGGATTGGGCAGCGGTGCGGTGCACACGAGTTCCTGGCTGCCGTCGGGAGTGGTGACATGGTGTGCGACGACGTGGAATGCCGTCGCGACGTTCGATGGGCTGAGCGCCTCACGAGCCGGACCTGCGGAGAGCACTCCGCCGTCGGCCAGGACGACCACGTGGTCGAAATGCGAAGCAGCCATGCCGAGGTCGTGGATGGTGGCGACCACCGTCCGACCGCTGGCGCGCAGCGTGTCCAGCAGCATGAGTTGGTGAAGCACGTCGAGGTGATTGGTCGGCTCGTCCAACATGATGAGGTCGGCGCCCTGGGCCAGGCCACGGGCGATGACGGCGCGGCGCCGCTCACCGCCCGACAGGTGGTCACAACGACGATCGATGAGGTGGTCCAGTCCCACCAAGGCCAGGGAGTCCCGGATGATCCGCCGCTCGGAACGCTGCCCCACCTGCCACGGCTTGCGGTGCGGGGTACGTCCCAGCGCGACCATCTCACCCAGCAGGAGGTCAGGCGATGGCGACTCCTCCTGCCCGACGAAGGCCATGAGCCGGGCACGTTGCATGGGGGTGTAGTCGGTGACGGAGGTGCCGTTGAGCAGGACGTCGCCGGAATTGAACTGGCGCACCCCGGCGATGGATCGCAGCAGAGTCGACTTGCCGACTCCGTTGACGCCGACGATGGCGGTGAGCTTCCCCGGCTCGGCGATGAAACTGACGTCGTCGACGACGATGCGATCGTTGATGCGGCACTGGACATTGCGAACTTCGAGACGTGTCATGACTCACTCGAGAATCGGTACTGGCTGCGCCCCATGAGGTACAGAAAGATGGGAGCGCCGATGAACCCGGTGACGACGCCGAGCGGCACCTCCTGTGGTGCCGCGATGACGCGGGCGCCGACGTCCACCCACAGCAGGAAGAGGCTGCCGATGGCGGCGGCGACGGGCACCATCGACCGGTGACTGGCTCCCACGAGCAGCCGGGACATGTGCGGAATGACGAGCCCGACGAATCCGATGCCGCCGGAGACCGCCACGAGCACCCCGACGAGTACCGAGTTGCCGACGAACAACGCCTTGCGCACCCTGGTATCGGGGATGCCGAGGGATCGAGCGACGTCGGTGCCAGCAGCCAGGGCGTCGAGCCAACCCGAGAACGCGATCATGAGCACGGCGGACAGAGCGGTGACGATGGCAGCCATCCACAAGCTGTCCCAGGTGGCACCGGCCACCGATCCCAGCATCCAGTACAACACCGACTGCGCCGCACGCGGATCCGAGCTGCGAAAGACGAGGAAACTCGCCAGTGCCGAGAATGCCGCAGAGAGCACGACGCCCGAGAGCACCAGCCGCAGCGGCGTCATGCCGCCCTGGGCCATGGAGATGAGGTACACCAGACCGGCGGCGCCCAATGCCCCCACCAAGGCCCCGAGGGTGAGTCGGTGAGGACCCCAGGAAGCGAACATCCCCAGGGCGATGACCGCGGTGGCCCCCACACTCGCACCGGCCGAGACACCCAGCAGGTAGGGGTCGGCCAGCGGGTTGCGCACCAGGGTCTGCATACCGCTTCCGGCCAGGGCGAGTCCAGCTCCGACGATGATCGCCAGCAGTGCCCTGGGGGCACGCAGGTCCCAGACGATGAGATCGATCGTCGAGTCAGGGCCCGGCTCGCCGGTGATCCTGGCACCAACCGTGTCAAGAACGCCACGCATCGGCAATGGTTCCGAACCGATGGTCAGCGAGAAGACGGCGCTGACGACGATGAGCACGACGAGGATGATCACCAGGGGCGCCACTGGCAACCGGCGGTCCCGCTCGACCGACCGTCTCGAGGAAGGCATAGCTGTTCCTTCTGGGTGCGAGGACCTTGATGCGAGGCCCGAACGACACAAGTCATGCATGGGGTCTTCGGACTTCGGATCACCCTCGGTCGGCCCTTCCCAGGATCACTCCCAGTGGTCTTGCCGACGTCGTCACCGTCACCGCTGCGCAACAGTCCCGGATTCCCACCGGGTTCACCGCGACCTCATCGGGGCCGCACCATGCACGTGACGCACGTTAGCACCTGTGACACGCAAATCGCGACGCGCCGGCCACCAGCCCCCTGCCGTAGCCGCCCGCCAACCCCTTGTCGCAGGCGCGTCGGGCACGTGGGACGCCCCGGCTCGTGAGTCTGAAGGGTGCGCTGGGGGGCGGTACCTCGCACCCCCGTGGCAATTCGGTTCGACAAGACACCCCGTGCCACACCACGTGGCAGACACCACGATCCCCAACACATCTGCCACGGAGACGAACGGGCCACAACCTCGCCACAGACTGGATCTCCACACCGCGCAGAGCTCCCCAACTGCGAAAAGTTGTGCTCCCGGCGCCGCTTCATACCTGGAGTACAACTTTGTGGCTGAAAAATTCTTCCTACCAGCACAAGCGTGAGGGTAAGTACAATTTTTCTCGACTGGTTCAGTAGCCAGAACCACAGGGAGCAGCCTCGAAGACTGCACTCAGACACCCAGTCCGAGGGTGCAAGTACAATCTTTCGGTCAAAAAGTTGTGCTCTACCGTCCCGAAAGGGGAAGTGCACTCAGCTTTCCGGTGTATCGGAACACGCTCTGCCTGACCAGGAGCTTGACGAGATGGATCACAAGGACTGAAAAAGTCAGGATGCCTCGTCACCTTTCCACAGATAGTGAAATCCGCGACCTGCCATCGCCTCTGACGAAGGCTGCAGTACTCCATCAGCCATGAGGTCCTTGAGGACCTGTCCGACGTTGGAAGCCCTCACCCCCAGGATGGCGCCCAATTCTGTCGTACTAATACGCCCTCGATGCCGGGCATATTGACGAGCCGTCACTGCTCTACTGGGCACTGAACGCTTCAAACCGCGATTCGCATATTCCATGTCCAGCTGCTTGTTTGCTCTCTTGGAAAGGGTAAACGCGGGGAGGGCTTCGTCGGGAACGCCGCGGATGGGCTTCAGCAAGGGTTCGCCATCACACTCCGTCTGCCGTAGGAGCTCAAGGGTTTCGTGAACTTCCTCGACGGGGACTTGCAGGTAGGGAGCAAGAATGTCCTCGTCGATCCAGAGATGATCTGTGAGGAAACGCATAACCATCAAAGTGCGGAGGTTTTGCATGAGCTCGGGAACATCCATACCAGTCAGCCACGATGTCCATGCCACGTCAGGACCGACACCGGAAAACGTCGTCACCACATAGGGACCGTCAATTTCCCGAATGGTCGGCATGCGAAGCCCCCGGCGAAGCAAATCACCAACCATACGGTCAACTCCGATACCTTCACGTTCTGCAATTCGAAGTGATGCCAAGAGCTCAGTGAGAGCAACGTTCCTGGACGTCGATGGGTGGGTGATGATGTTCTCAGCCGTCACACCTCCGAAGAATCCTCCGGGGCTGGTAACTCGCAAGACGGCTCCTTCGTGCTCGATGAGCGTTGCATCGGACAGCCCCCATTCACGATGAGCCAACCCATTGACGATGGCCTCACGAATGGCACGTTCCGGCAGCTGGCGGACCTGCCCCTCGACAAGTCCTGAAGACACATGCGACAAAGGGTTGTACGCCCGCGCGACGGCGAACGTCCGTTGGAGCTGCTCAAGCAGTGATACCCCACCAATACGTACTCGGTCACCGCTGTCCTGACCGGGCATGTCGCGACGTATGTAGTCGAGGCATGGCTCGGGACGCCCCACAAAGACCAGAGCAGCAGCATTGGTGAGCTTGCCATCACCATCAATGGCGTTCAACCGGGACAGCAACTCACGACTCGTACAGTTGGCCAATTCCACCGCCGCCTCGTCGGTGCTGGCTTGAAGGAAGGCGCGTGCTGCGTCAAGGGCAGCAGGTCGCACTTCCTCCAGGCTCACGTTTGAGAACTGCGCCGACCAGTCGTAGCGGATGGAGTACTGATGGCGGTGGTGCCATGACGTTGCGTCGATCTCCTCGCAATGATCACCAATCCGCCAGCGGATCTTTCCCTTGACCTTGATCGGTTCCAGCGCGGTGGGTGATCTGACGATCAACAACCTGGCATCGTGAACGTGGACTTCTCGGACGTCAACGGTCAACGCGCGAGAAGTGTGCTCATAGATCTTCCTCCGCAACCATTCGGTATCCAAGGATGTACCGATGAGCAATGGTCCATCATCCTTGTCATTGACTCCGACGATCAGAGCACCACCCCCAGGGGTGTTGGCCATGCACGCGGCTTCACCGGCAAGCTGCTCAGCGGCTCGTTCATCCTCACGTCGACCCAGTAGCAGCTCACCGTGCTTGCCTCGTCGGCTGGAGTCCTCCTTGAAGTCAAGATACTTGCATTCCGGGACCCGGTGCCCTGCGTCCAAGTGCTCCAGCGCAGTGTCGATCTCAACTGCAATCGGGTCTGGCCCGAAAGTTGTTCCCATGTGAGCAGTCTACTTCCAGCTACAAGTTTGTGCCCAGAAACTTTTAATCAGGCATCCAGTCCAGACATTGAGTACAACTTTATGACTGAAAAGTTATGAGCAAGCTCTGCGGCGAGGAGTGCGCACACATTTTCGCTGGATCTGAAGTCCCCCACGATTGGCGCGACAACTGGCTGCCATGTTGGGACAACATGCCAGCAGACGGCTGGTTCAGTGTGGTATTTCGGTTCGGCAGGGCACCTCGTGCCACGTCAGGTGGCAAACCCCACGATCCCCAACACATCTGCCACAGGATCGCTGGGCCAAGACTCGCTCGGCAGACCGGATCACACCTCACCCGGGCCCGCGCGTACTCTCACTCACACTGCGAAACTTGCAGTGTGAGTGAAAAAGTGTGAGCTGCGGTCTTGCGCCCACTCCCTCCACCCCTAGAGCTGAAGTGGACGACAACGAGACCGGACACAGCCGGGGAGTAACCCTAGGAGAAATGAGGACACCACGGGAGAACCGGATGCATGGGGCAGGAGGCAGCGAGGGAAGGGCTGGGCGCAGAGCTCGGGACCAAGGAAAACAGGGGCGGCACCCTACGCCTCGGGAAACCCACGGGGAAGCGGGGCGCCACAGGCAAAGCAGGTGTGCCACGAACGAATGGGCACAGGCCGAGCAGGGGGGCAGTTCAGCTCCAGAGGGCGTCGCCCTCCCAGGTACCCGACGAGATCACTGGGACGACCTGGCCCGAGAGCACCGAGCCCGGATGTGGATCGGTCGGCAGCCCGGCTGGCAGGGCCAGGGTGAGGGGGAATCCAACCTTGCCCATACATCGCCACCACTGTTCCCCGGTGAGTTCGTTGGTGCGCTTCTCGCACTGATCAACGACCATCGTCATTTCTGCGACCGCACTCACCTCGGCGCGGCTCGCCCGACCCGCCTCCAACTCCATGAGCCACGGGCTGATGAGGTGTCCGGCGGAGAACTGGATGTCGCTGCGAGGACCGAAACCGCCCTCCTCGGAGGCTCCATAGGCCTCCTCGGAGTCGTGGACCCGGATGAATCCGTTGGCGACGGCCCCGACGCGCAGGTGCTGGACGAATGCCGAGGTGTCGTCGCCGGGCTCGGCACACAGTGGGTACTCGACGGGATCGTCGGCATTGGCCAGGAACCGTGCGACCCGCTTGCCGTGTACCCCGCCGGAGGCACCGCTCACCGCTAATTGCGACAGCGGCGAACCGCCCTCCACGAGCTCCACCAGGGCCACCGTAGGACGGTAGCGCCGCACCTCGGCAGCGTGGGTCGTTGGGGCGACGAGGGAGGCCATCGTGTCCATCTCACCATCCCGGCTGAGCATGGCGAGACGTGCCCCCGACGGATCGGTGTAGGCGGCCAACAGATCGAAACCACCGACGTCCTCCACACCGACAGCGCCAGCCTGCGCAGCGGAGTTGACGAGGAAATCGAGACCGGGGGCGTCGAAGCCCAGAGCATGCAGGTCGTGGGAGATCACCTGACGATGATAGGCGCGATTGGCCACGGCTGCCATCGCCGCGATCTCATCGCCGGGGCTGCCATTCATCGGAGCCGGCCTCGGCAGGCCCCGTGTCGATCAGGCCCGTGTCGGTCAGCCTCGAGTGGTCAGGCAGTGTTGATCGGTGGATCGCGACGATCAATGCATCACAGTCGGCTTGGTATCGGGCCTTGTCATGCCCCACCCTGGCCTGCCCCATCACTGGGCCATCCCCGGTCAGGCGGTGGCCAGCTCGGAACAGGACGACAGACAATCAACCCGAGAACGACACGACCGATCCAGTCGGTTTCACACCCAACCAGCCAGCTGCGAAGCCGCAACACCCCACCGAGGACTCCAACACAGGTGTCAAGGTGCTAGCCACCCCGGACCGAGACGACCGGACCGAGACGAAAGGCAGCGGCCACCCCGAAACGACAGACAATCAACCCGGAAAACAACACAGCCGATCCAACCAGCCAACTGCAGGGCACGCAACACCTCATCACGAATCTTGGCAGAACAACGCGGGGTGCAGTCACCAACCCCGCTACCAGCTTCACACCCGATCAGCCCCGCAACCAGACACTCCCGTAGGGCCCTGCAGCCAACAGCTGCGGGCCCGCAACCTTCAGATCTCCAGCTCAGGAGTCGAAGTGGTGGTCAGCCCTGCAGGGCTCTCAACACCTCGTCACGAATCTTGGCAGAACGACGCGGGGTGCGGTCACCGACCACGCTCACCGTCATACCGCCGGCCTGCTGGGTGGCCGGGGTGAAGGCACTGCCCTTGCGACCGTCGTCACCACGCACGCAGAAGATACCGCGCTTCTCGGCCTCGGCGGCCACCGTGGCGTTGACCTGGGGGTCATTGGTGAGGGCCTGGACGAACCAGACGCCGTCGAGATCATCGGTCTGGAAGGCGCGTCGTTCCAGGTTCACCAGCCCCTTGCGAGCCATCCGGGTGAGCTGGATGCCCGAGTTCGGGGCAACGACGTGGACGTCGGCACCGGCGTCCAGCAGACGGGCGACGCGACGTTCGGCCACGTGCCCGGCCCCGACGACCAGCACAGTGCGTCCCTGCAGCCGCAGCCCGGACATGTAGACCGGGGCCCCCTCGCCGAGCCCGACCTCGTCGAGGGGCTCGCGGTACCGGTCCACCACGACCTCGGCCACCTCGTCACAGTCGCCGATGACCGGGGCGATACGGATCTCGACGCCGGGGTGGCTGGCCTGCCATGCCTGAACCTGCTCGGTCATCCACACGTGCAGCAGTCCGGGGAACAGGAAGTTGCCCTGCACCACGATCTGCTGGGCCCCCCGGGCGTGCAGGGCCGTCAGTGCCTCGGGAACCGAGGGGCGGGTCACCTGGATGAACGCCGGCTCGACGCAGGCCAGGTCGTTCTCCTCCCAGAACATCCGCGTGAGGGTGTAGTGCGAGGCATTGGCATCGGCCACCAAGGCACCACGACCCACCAGGACGACGGCGGTGTCGCGGGCACGCCATTGCTCGCGCCCCTCCCCCGCGGCAAGGGTTTCGGCCAGACGCCGGTCAAGGGCCTTGCGCATCCGCACGTCGGGCAGCAGTGGCGCGGAATAGGCCACCCGAGCGCCCCCACGGCCCTCGTCGATGGCCTCGGGAATGTCCTCACGGACATGGCCGCCGGTGTTGAACATCAGCGGTACGACGACGGCGGAGACGGGCTGTTCCCCCTCGGTCGGCTCCTCGGAGACGCCCGGCGCCTGGGCGACGGCGGCCTGCACCGCCTCGGGAATCTTCGGCTCGGCGAGCTCGACGAACCCCAGTTCCACCGGGACGTCGGGAAGCTTGTTCGCGACCCGTTCGGCCAGGGCGCGGCACTCGGCCACACCCGATTCGTCGCGGGTGCCGTGGGCGGCAATGACCAGCGGGGTTCCGCTGGCGATCTTGGTGTCAGTCATGATCACACATCCTTGTCCGTGTCATTTCCAGTGGTGTGCGCAGGGCGATCGACTTCCGACGCCGCCTGTGCTGCGACGTCCACACGCGTGCTCCGTGCCGGCGGCGTGGCGCTGTAGGTCGTCTCGTCGGCCTTGGGCAGGTCGCGGTGGGAGTAGTTCTTGTGCTTGTCGGATCTGATGGCCCCGTCCATCCAGTGGTAGTCGCGCGGGGTGACGAAGAGTTTGCGGTTATCCCCGGAGGTGACGTACTTCGACGTCGACGACCCGACGACCACCATGCTCGTCATACCGACCCATTCGGGCTGGAACTCCGCCAGGGTCGACATGATGATCTGTTGCTGGCGTCGTTCGGCATGGGAAACGACCGCCACCGGGGTGGAAGGTGGACGGTGTTCCGCCATGATCGCCAGGGCGTCGGGCAACTGATGGGTACGGGTACGCGAGCGGGGGTTGTAGAAGGTGGTGACGAGGTCTCCCTCGGCAGCCGCCCTCACCCGCTTGAGAATGAGATCCCAGTCGGTGTGCAGGTCGGACAGGCTGATCGTCGCGTGATCATGGCCCAGCGGGGCTCCCAGGATTCCGGAGATGGCGAGTTCCGCGGTGACCCCGGGCACGATCTCCACGTCGATGCCGTCGGTGCCCATCTCCAGGGTCGGGGAGGCCATGGCGTAGATGGCCGGGTCGCCGCCACACACGAAGGCGACGTTGCGTCCTTCTCGGGCCGCCTCGATGGCGGCGGCGGTGCGTTCCTCCTCGGTGCCCATCTTCGTCGCGAGGATCGTCGCCCCGGGACGCACCACGTCGCGAATCTGCTTGACGTAGGGGGCGTACCCGGCGACGAAGGTGGCGTCCTGGATGCGTTGGAGGGCACGCGGGGTGAGCAGGTCTCGGGATCCGGGCCCCAGGCCCACCACCGAGAGGTGGCCGCGGGCCGGAACGCGTCCGATGGCAATCGTCGCCTCGGGGGTCTTGTGCTTGGTGACGACGAGATCGGCTCCCTGGGCCAGCACCGAGGCCTCCGAGACGCTCGGGGTGCCCACCTCACGGGCCACGACGTCGGAGGGGGTCGGCACCTGTTGGGCGGCCAGTTCCTCGGCGGAGTGGGTGAGGTACTCCAACCCGCGTTCGTGGGCGAGTTTGATCATGCCGAGTTCGCCGGCCTTCACCTCGTGGCTGGTGAGGATCGTCACCGATCCGGGGGCCAGCCCGGCCTCGGCGAGGGTGTCGTCGAGCAGGGACCGCAGATGGTCGACGTCGGTGCCCTTGTTGCACCCCATGCCCACCACCAGGGAGCGCGGGTGCAGGACGACGGTGGGCAGGTCGGTGCCACCGACGGCTGTGGACGCGGCGTCGGCGGTGCGATCGGAGACGATGATCCGGGCAGCCGGGTCGCTGGCCTCCTCACTGACGTTCTTGGGCAGCGGCGGCAACGGCCACGGGTGTTCGCGCACCACCTGCACCGGACGTCCGGCGATGATCGAACCCGTGACACCGGCGACGTCACCCTCGTAGGCCCAGCCGAGCTGATCGAGGGCCGGAACGCCGAGCGAGTCGGTGGCGGTGGAGACGACGGCGGTGCCACCCAGGGCGGCCGAGATGGTGCGGGAGAGCTCGTTGGCCCCACCGACGTGACCGCCCACCAGCGGAATGGCGAACCGCCCGGCCTCGTCGACGACGACGACCCCCGGGTCGGTCTTCTTGGACTCCAGCAGCGGGGCGATGAGACGTGTCGTGGCGCCCAAGGCCAGGTGGGAGACGATGAGGTCGCACTCCCCCCAGGCGGCTGCCAGCCCGGTGCGCGAGGGGCCGACGTACTTCTTGGTCTCCCGCTTGAGGGCGTGGTCGATGGCCTCGGCATGGGCTGCTGCGGCGTCGGAGTTGATGACCTGCCCGATGATGGGGTCACGGTCCGAGCCGTCCGGGTTGGTGTCGGTGCCCGGCTGCGGATCATCGGGGGCGTTGACGTTGACGTCCCCGGCGAGTTCGGGGTTGACGCCCACGGCTTGCGGGGAGTCCGGGTGGTGGTCGAGGACCAGGACGACGTTGGGGCTGGCAACATCTTCGTCGGCCACCACGGCCCTGGCGGCATCCTCGTCGAGGACGCGCACCCGCTGGTTCTCCTCGCCGATCCTCTCGGCCAGCACGAACGTCTTGCCGCGCCCGGCCAGCCCGTCGACCAGCTCGGCGAGGCCACGCCCCGGAGCGGTGAGCACCCCCACCTTGGGGTGGATCCTGGCGAGCCGGATCGCGGTCTCGACGCTCTTGGAGTGCGAGGAGACGAACTGGGCGTCGTCCCAGGGCAGGGCGACGGCGGCGAAGGCGGCCTGCAGCGATGTCGGGGCCGTCACCACCTCGACGTTCAGGCCTGCCTGGCGGATGCGACGCACCACGCCGAAGAAGAGGGGGTCTCCCGAGGCGATGACGACCACCCGGGCGTCGTCCGGCAGAGACTGGATGCGCTCGACGGCAGGACCGATGAGGCCGAGTTTCTGGCGTTTGTCGTCGGGGACGTCAAGGGCGTCGAGGTGACGCTGCCCACCGACGACGAGGTCGGCGTGGGCGACGTCGTCACGCATGGCGTCGGTGATGGTGCCGAGGTATCCGTGGACGCGAATCATGAGTTGTCCTTCGGGTCGGGGGTGGTGCTCTGGTCATAGACGCCCCGGGTGCCGTGGGTCGTGAGGTCGGCGTGGGCGTCGGCGTCGGCTGCGCGGTACTCGTGGCGGAAGCCGGGGTGGTAGAGGTGGCTGCGGGTCTCGATCGGGCCGTCGGCCAGGGCAGGTCCGACGAGGACGACGGCATGCTTCCACAGCTTGTGGTTGCGCATCGTCTCCGACAGGTGGGCCAGGTCGCAGCGGAACATCATCTCCTCGGGCCAGGTGACCGCGTACCCAATGATGCAAGGGGTCTCGGGGGCGTATCCGCCCTCCAGCAGAGCCTGCTGCAGGGCCTTGTTGCGAGCCGCCGACAGGTAGACGGCCATGGTGGCCCCGTGGGCGGCGAAGGAGGCGACGGTCTCACCGTCGGGCATGGGGGTGCGTCCACCCTCCAGCCGGGTGAGGATGAGCGACTGGGAGACCTCCGGCACGGTGATCTCGACGTCCATCCGGGCCGCGGCAGCCGAGAAGGCGGAGATGCCGGGGATCGTCTCGAAGCCGATGCCGATGCGGCGGCACAGGTCACGCTGCTCGGCAGTGGCTCCGTAGATGGAGGGATCCCCGGTGTGCACCCGGGCCACCAACAGACCTTCGTCACGAGCTCGGGTGTAGAGGGGTTCGAGGTCCTCCAGCGGGATGGCGGCGGAGTCGATGAGTTCGGCGTCGGGTTTGTGCCGGGCGACCATGTCGGGATGCACCAGGCTGGAGGCCCAGATGATGATGTCGGCGGTCTCGATGACGCGGGCACCGCGCACGCTCACCAAGTCCGGAGCACCTGGTCCGGCACCGACGAAGACGACCCTGCCCTGCCCCTCGGCGAAGCTGGTGGCCGGGATCGGGGCAGGGTCGATGAGCGAGTGGTCCAGATCCTCCAGGGCCTGCTCCGAGGCGTGCTGGGTGGGACGGGCCGCCTGCGGGGTCGTCGAGCGCGAGCTGGCCTCGGTCGTCGACGGGACGCCGGTCGAGGCCGCAGCGTCGTCTGGTGACGTGAGGTCATCTGGGGGCTCGGGGGTGGATGGCGTGGGTGTGGGGCTCACAGTTTTCCTCCGGTGACGGGGCGTTCGGGCACGGACAGGACGGTCGAGAAGTAGGGGGCCGATTCGTCGGCCTCCACCTGGGCCAGACCGAGCAGGTGCTGGGTCGGCAGGGAGACGTCGGTGCCGATGATGGCGTCACGGCCCCGCTCGCGGATCTGCTCGAGCACCTCGGGCATCTTGCGCCCACCCTTGTAGACGGTGACGGAGTCGACGACGTCGAGCACCTCACCGAGTTTCTCCGGGCCGACGGTGGCCGGCACCAGGGCGAGGATCTCGCGCCCCTCGACCAGTGGGGTGCCGGCGGCGGCGGCGATGGCCTGCATGGCGGTGATTCCGGGCACGAGGGCGATGACGACATCGGGCAGTCGTTCCTCGACGTTGGCACGCAGATAGGTGAACGTCGAGTAGACGGCTGGGTCTCCGACGGTGGCCAGGGCCACACTGTGTGCCCCGTCGTTGAAGGCGTCCACGGCGAAATCGGCCGAGGCCCGCCACGACTCGATCCGTTTGGTGCCCAGACCACGGCGTTGGGCCATGGAGAACGGCACCGGCTGGATGCGTCCCGTCATGTGCGGGCAGGCCGCGCGAATGATCTCCTCGGCTCGCCCCATACCTCCGGCGGACGCCTCGGTGGACGGCACGAGGACGACGTCCGCCTCCTGCAGAATGCGTTGGGCCCGCAATGTGACCAGTTCTGGGTCTCCGGGTCCGACCCCGACACCGTACAGGGTGCGGGGTGGGTTCGATGGGGCAGAGTTCACAATGGCCTCCTCAGGTTTCCTCGCCCGATGATGTGCGCTGCGATCGACGGAGTATCTGGCTGCACCGTTCAGTGTGTCGATCTACGGGGCAGATCGACAATGTGCCGGTTCACAGTGGCGGGACCGCGCCGGACTCACACCGACTTCCTCCCACTTCGACCGCTCGTACCGAGCATAGCGGGTGGGACCACCCGGATTCAGCGTCCCAGCGTGAGCAGGGTGTCCACGTCGACGTGCTCGACGAGGGCATCGGCCAAGGTGTCGATCATGGTCTCCCGACGGGCCTGGTAGCCCAGTTCGTCGGTGTGCGGGCGCCAGGACGAACCGGCCACCTGGGCGGCCTGGCCCAACCAGGTGCGCCGGAAATCGTCGTGTTCGAAGGCACCGTGCCACATCGTCCCCCACACCGATCCGACGTGGACCCCATCGAGGAACGGCTCTGAACCGGCATCGGCAGTGGTGGTGCCGTGGTGGATCTCGTACCCACCGACCTCGATGCCCTGCCACGTGCCGTGCGAGAGGGTCAACGTCTTCTCGGCGGCGAAGTCGACGTCCACCGGCAGCAGGCCGAGTCCCGGCACCTGCGCTCCCCCGGCAACCTCCTGCCCCTGTGGGTCGTCGATGGTGCGCGCAAGCATCTGGTAGCCTCCGCAGATGCCGACGACGGTGCGACCCTGCGCGGCGCGTTCGGCCACCACCTCGGCAATACCGGTGCTGCGCAACCAGGCCAGGTCGTCGATCGTCGAGCGTGATCCGGGCAGGACGACGATGTCGGCGGCGGCGCAGGTCGCTGGATTGGTCGTCACCTGCACGTCCACACCGGCCTCACCGGCCAGGGCGTCGACGTCGGTGGCATTGGAGATTCGCGGGAAGCGCACGACGGCCACCCGCAGGGCTGTCGGATCGACGGCGTCGCCCTCGTGACGCCAGCGTCCGACCTCCAAGGCGTCCTCACCGTCCAACCACACCCCGGGCACCCACGGCAGCACCCCGAGGCTGGGGAGCCCGGTGCGCCGGGTGATCTCGGTCAGCCCGGGGGCGAGGACCGAGTCGTCACCACGGAACTTGTTGATGAGGTAACCGGCCAGCAGGGCACGGTCGGCGTCGTCGAGCAGCCCCCAAGTGCCGTAGATCGAGGCGAGCACCCCGCCACGGTCGATGTCTCCCACGAGCACCACCGGAAGGTTCTTCTGCCGGGCCAGACCCATGTTCGTGTAGTCCCCGGAGCGCAGGTTGATCTCGGCGGGCGACCCGGCACCTTCACAGATGACGAGATCGTGTGCCGCAGCGAGCTCGTCGTAGGCCGCCCAGGCCGCCTCGGCAAGGGCCTGCCGCCCGGTGGTGTACTGGCCGGCCTCCAGCACTCCGCCGGGTTGGCCCCGCAGCACGATGAACGAGCGCCGGTCGGTGCCGGGTTTGAGCAGTACCGGGTTCATCGCCGAGCTGGGCTGCACCCGGGCAGCGGCGGCCTGCAGGTACTGTGCCCGACCGATCTCCGAGCCGTCGGCGCACACCATGGAGTTGTTGCTCATGTTCTGCGCCTTGAACGGCACGACGTCGATTCCCTGACGTACTGCCGCGCGGCACAGGGCGGTGACGACGAGTGACTTGCCGGCGTCCGAGGAGGTTCCGGCGACGAGGATTCCGGTCATGGCTGTCTCCTGCCTGCTCGATGGGTCGATTGCGGAACGCCCCTGTGGAGTGCCCGTGCAGTGATCCTGCGGTATGAGCGTGCAGTTCGGTGTGCTGGTCGTGACGCGACGGACCGTGGGACGACACCACCGTGGAACAGCACATGGGCCAGGCTCGCCAATCCGCCCACGGCGGTGAGGGTGGCTGCCCCGGTCACCAGGTTCACCAGACGGGCGGCGTCATGCACCGCCTCGGCGTCGGGCAGCGGCCCGGATCCCAGCAGTGGTCGGAACTCGACCCGGTTGCCGTAGTAGACGTTTCGCCCGCCCAGCTGCACGGCCAGGGCGGCGGCCCAGGCCGCCTCGCACCAGCCGCCGTTGGGGCTGGGGTGGTGGTCGTGCTCGGCGCACACCGTCGCCCAGGTGTGGCTGCGGTTGCCACCCACCTCGGGGGCGCAGAGGGCGGCCAGCGCCCCGGTGAGGCGAGCCGGTAGCCAGTTGAGCGCATCGTCGAGCTTGGCTGCGACCTTGCCGAAGTTCTCGTAGCGGTCGTTGTGGTGGCCGATCATGGCGTCCAGGGTGTTGGAGCCGCGGTGCACGAGCATGGCTGGCAGTCCGCCCACCGCGCACCAGAGGATCGAGGCGACGGCGGCGTCGGACGTGTTCTCGGCCATGGACTCCACCGTGCCGCGGGCGATCTGGGGGCCATCGAGGGCCTCGGGGTCCCGGCCACACAGATGGGGCAGACGGTGCCGCGCCGCGTCGAGATCGCCGGAGGCCAGCACGTCGGCCATGACTCGTCCCTCATGGGAGAGGGACTGTGCCCCCACGACGGCCCAGGTGGTCACGGCGGTGGTGAGCGCTCGCCACCCCGGGTGACGTCGGGTCGCGACGTCGACGGCCAGGCCGGCGACGGCCAACGGGGTGAGAGCACCAACGGTGAAGACGGCCCCGCGGGGCACCGAGTCGGCGTACCACCGGCGTTCGGCACGGGAGACGGCATTTCCGTAGGCAGCCACCGGGTGATGACGCTCGGGATCGCCGACGATGCGGTCGGCGACGACCCCCGCAGCGATTCCGGCGGCCCGGCCCAACAGCCCCAGGGCGGTGCGACGATGCGGTTTCAACGACATGTGGCCAGCCTACTTGGTGCACGTAGCCGAGTTCCGGTCACATTCGGTCCCCTGCCCGCGCGGGGCTACGCTCGGTGCGTGACACACATCGTCCTCGTCCGCCACGGCCAGTCGACCTGGAACCTGGAGCATCGGCTGCAGGGCCAGACCATGCACGTGCCCCTCACCGATCTGGGACGTGCCCAGGCCGAGCAGGCGGCCCGCAGGGTGGTCGAACTCGTCGCACCGGGTACTGCCGTGATCTCGTCGGACCAGCTGCGTGCCGTGCAGACCGCCGAACCCATCGCGCGAGCCCTCGGGGTGGCCGTGGCAACCGACGCACGACTGCGCGAGCAGGCGCTGGGGCGCATGGAGGGCAAGTTGCCCGAGGAGCTCACCCCCGAGCCTGCCCCACCCGGGATCGACGTCGCCGACGTGCGCTGGGGCGGCGGGGAGTCTCTGGCCGACGTCGCGGCACGAACACGCAGTTTCCTCACCATTGATTCCCCTGCCGACGACGAGATCGTCCTCGTCACCCACGGCGACACGATGCGCGTCATCCTCGGCGTCCTAGACGGGCGCAGCCACCGTCATCTCGACTGGGACCTCATCATCGGCAACGGTGCCGTCATGGAGCGCGAGGTGGATCTTGCCGCACTGCGTGACGGTGAGTACGACGCCGAATGACACAGCCAAGCATATATATGCTGTAGCCATGATGAATTCCGACCGACCAACCGGTGACTACTCAGCGTTGTCCTCGGGATTGGTGGTGTTGCTCCTCGTCCTCATCATCATCATGGCGGCCACCGGGACAAGCTTCGCGACGGCACCGGGCGGATCGGTGCTCCACACCACCATTTTCGCAGTCGTGGCAGCGGTTGCCTGCATCCTTGGCCTCATCGCTTCAGTCCGCGGTCCCGGATCGCGCGCCTCGCGGATGGTTCACGGCATTGGCTGCGTGGTTCTCGCTGGTGGAGTCGTCTCGTTCCTGGCCTTCACCGATCCGACGACGATCAATGTCTTTGGTCTGTGTGCCGTGATCGTGGGATTCATCGCCATGCTGGTGGGAACGGCCATGATTCACTCCACCCGTCGTTGAGCCTCTTGACGGTCGCAGCCTGAACGTGATGGCTGCGACCGCCCGGATATCCCGTGGCCGGGGTGCGCCCCGGTCACTCGTTCGGCAGTTCCCGACAGGTACTCAACGAAGCAGGTACCCACAAGGCAGTGGTGACGATGGGCTGTGACCTTGGGCTCTCAGCGTTGGTGTCTTGGGATCCAAACGTTGATGGTCTCAAAGCCCCAGCGTTGGTGACCTTGGGCTCTCAGCTTCGGTGACCAGGACTCCCCGCGTCGGTGGTCTCGAACCCCAGCGTCGGCGGTCAGCGTCTGACACGCCCACATGCCAAGGGGATGAGACGCAGTGCCGAGGCAGGCCGTGGAGAGTCAGGCCGTGTCTAGGCCATGAGACAGCTCCAACCTGCCGCGCAGCACGTCCGGCCAACCCCCTCGCACACTCCGTCACACGCAATCGTGCCCGGGGCCGTTGGTCCCGGGCACGAATTGACGAGGGTTCGGCTCACGTCTGCTCAGCGCTCCCCCTTCTCGTCATCGTCGTCGGCGTCGTGGTGATCATGGCTGTCGGCCTTGCCGGCCTCGGCCTTCTCCTCCTTCTCGTCGTCATCGTCATCATCCTTGCCGAGCATGACGTCGATGTCATCCTCATCCTTGACGTCCTTGCCGGCACCGGGCACCTGGTCAGGGGTGTAGATCGTGGAGTCACCCGGGTAGGGGGTGCGGAAGAAGTGGGCGTTGTACCAGGTGAACCGGTTCATGAGCACCGGATCGACGGAGTCCTCCTCCTTCTCGGTGATGAACGGCTGGTGGGTGCGCCAGTCCTCCCACTTCTTGGCGACGGACTTCATGTTGGCGGGCACCGTCGTGGCAACCCCGTCGCCCTTGGCCTTGTCGAGTCCACAGGCCGGGATGCGCTTGACGTTCTCGGTGAGCGGGATCTGGTTGGGCACGGCCGTGAACGGCGTGTAGTCGGGATCCTTGACGAAGGCGTCGTACATCGGGGTGGCGGCGGCCAGCTTCTGGTTCAACGGTTCGGCACCGAGGATCTGCTGGATGGTGCGCACCACGTTGATCTGTGAGTAGTAGGTGCTGTTCACCGTGCCGTGGATCGCCCACGGGCTGATCACCTGGGTGGCCGAGCGATGCCCGTCGATGTGGTCGGCGCCGTTCTGGGAGTCGTCCTCGACGACGAAGATCACCGAGTCCTTCCAGTACTTGGAGTGGGAGATGGTGTCGACGATCTGGCCGGTGGCCAGGTCGGAGTCGGCCACCTGGGCGCGGGCGTCGGGGGTGCCGCCGGTGTGGTCGCTCGACAGCCACAGCATGTTGAGGTTGGCCGGGCCGTTCTTCTCGAGGTCCTGCTTCCACAACTGGGTGCGGTAGATGTCGGGAATGTCGGTGTCGAACTGTGGGTAGATGTGATTGGTCACCTTGTCCAGCGACGGGATCGGCGAGTTCTGCTTGACCTTGAGCTCCGGGCTGGTGAGCTGGGCCGCATCCCCGCCACCCAGCACCGACTTGGTGGCGCAGTAGTACTTCTGCCAGGTCGCATCCTTGGGCTTCTCGATGCCAGTGGTGAACTCACCGTAGTTCTTCACGGTGTTGCCGGCCGACTGCACCGACGTCCACAGGAACCCGGAACGCTGGTGGCCCAACACGTCGTCCTCGGTGTCGTAGGAGCGCTGGTAGGCACCGGAGTTCGTCTCGGTGTACTCCGGGTCGTCGCCCTGCATGAGCCAGTTGTGTCCCTCGGCGGAGTTGGTGCCGATGTCGTAGACGTTGTCGTAGAGCCCGAACTGCTTGTTGATGAGGTGCTGGTTGGGGCTCACGGCGCCACCGAACTGGGCGAGCTTGGGATCGCCGTCGCCGCGGGAGTCGTCACCGTACATCTGGTCGTAGGTGCGATTCTCCTTGACGATGAGGAAGACGTGCTTGATCGTCGACAGGTCACCGACCCGGGCAGGCACCGGCACGGGCTTGGCCTTGGAGTTCTTGGAGTCCTTGGACTTCGCGGTGTTGTCGTTGGTCCAGGCGTTCTGGTGGAAGACGGTGTTGGTCCACTTCTTGCCGATCTCGCTGTCGGCCGGCATGCGGAACCAGGTGAGGGAGCCCGTCGTGGAGTGGGTGGCGTGACCGGTGGCGTTCTTGGTGCCGAACCCCTTCTTGATGGTCTTCTCCGGGCCCCGGGCGTCGATGCCACGCACATTGGTGACGACGACCTCGTCGCCGGCCATCCCCACCTCACCGGGGAAGTAGTCGGTGGGCAGCAGACCGATGTACTTCACCGGTTCCTGCGGCTCCTTCTCGTCCCAGGTGAAGGTGGCCAACGCATTGGCGCGCCCCAGACTGACGAGGATGTGGCCGTCCTTGGTGGTGGTGACGCCGGTCGGCTCGTAGCCCACCTTGGCGCCCGAGTAGGGCTGGGTGGCGATCGTCTGGACGACCTTGTCGGTGCGGGTGTCGACCACCGAGACGGTGTCGGAGCCGGTGTTGGCCACCAGCAGGGCGTGGCCGACCGAGTGCATGGCGGTGGGGTGCAGTCCCACCCGGATGCTGCCGACCTTGGCATCGGGCTTGGTGACGTCGATGGTCGACAGGGTGCCGTTGGTGGAGGTACCCAGGTACGGGTCGGCCGGCACGTCGGTGCCGTAGGAGTTCATCGTGTTGTCGGTGCCCTTGGCCTGGCGTCCACCCTCGTTGCTCACGTAGAGCTTGTTGCCGACCAGCTGCACTGCGCGCGGGGCGATACCGACCTGCCAGGTGTGGGTCACCCTCTTGGTACCGAGGTCGATCTCGGCAACGCTGTTCTGCCCGTTGACCGGGACGTAGAGGGTCTTGCCGTCGGCGGAGAAGGCCGGTTTGCCGGGCAGCGGTTTCTTCTCGCCCTGGTTCGCGAGGGTGATGAAGTCGGTACCGGTGACCTTGCCATTCTTGTCCACGGTGACCAGACGTACGCCGGTGTTCTGCCCGAGGGCCACCGTCCGACCGTCGGGTGAGAACGTGGGATCGCCCTGACCGACGCTGGCATCCTTCACCTTGACGTCGCCGCCCTTGCCCACGGTGGAGACGAGCTTGTGGGTGCCCAGGGAGAACACCTGGAGGATCTGGTCGCCATCGGCAGAGGTCGCTGCCAGGACCTTGCCGTCCGGGCTGATCGCCGACCCCATGAACTTGCCGTGCTCGGTGACCAGACGCTCACCGATCGGCTTGATCACCTGGTTGTCGGAGACCTGCAGGCCGTCCTCGTACTCGCTGCCCACGTGGCGCTTGCCCCAGAAGGTGCCATTGGCGGCACCGATGGCCGCCGTCGTCCCCAACGCGAGGACGAGTGCAGCCGAGACACCGATGGTGATGTTACGGCGCCGATGGAACGGCTTGGTGGGGTTCTGCTGGGTCTTGTCGGTCGTTTCGTCAGTGTCGGGCTTGGACACGCGCTCTGCCTCTCCGCTGCGACGGCCCCGAGGATGCTCCTGTGCAGCTGATGGTCCACGAACCTCGGGCTGGTCACGAATCTAGGAGACGCGGGAGAAGCAGTGGCACATACTCGGTGACGTGCAAATGAACAGTACGTGTCACTGCAGTTCGACAAGTGGGAACGTCGTTCTGGACGTCGGCAGCCCTGCAGATGCCACGTGGTCCTCGGACACCGTCACCTCACAGCCAGCCACGCTCCCGCGCCGTCACCGCCGCCCCGGTGCGGTTGGCGGCCCCCGTCTTGTGGATCGCCGAGGAGACGTGGTTGCGCACCGTGCCCACCGACAGGAAGAGCTCGGAGGCGATGGCCGTCATCGATGCCCCGCCCTCGACCAGCCGCAGCACCTGTTGCTCCCGCTCACTGAGCAGGTTGTGGCCTTGCATGAGGGACTCTGCGGCAAGATCGGGGTCGATGACGCGTTGCCCGGCGTGCACCGTGCGCACCATCTTGGCGAGCTGCTCGGCCGGGGTGTCCTTGACGACGAATCCGCTCACGCCAGCATCCATGGCGCGTCGTAGGTAGCCGGGTCGTCCGAAGGTGGTGACGATGAGCACCCGACAGGTCGGGGCGGTGCTCGCCAGGTGTTCGGCGACGGTGATGCCGTCCATCCCGGGCATCTCGATGTCGAGCAGGCAGACATCGGGGTTGGTGCGTTGCACCATGTCGACGACCTCGTCACCCCGACCACAACTGCCGACGACCTGCAGGTCGTCCTCCATGTCGAGAAGTGCCGCCAGCGCTCCACGCACCAACGTCTGGTCATCGGCCACGGCAATCCTGATCACGTCGACAAGCTTGCCATGTTCTCCGCAGCAGACCCGAGAACCTCGGGGGCACCGGCACCGAGACTCATCCCAGCAGGGGCTACCGTGCCGAGCGCTCAGCCGATCACGCCGACGCAGGTTCCGTGGCCACCCGGGCCAGGGCCCACGGTGAGCTCTCCCCCAGCGGCATCGACGCGACGACGCATCCCCGTCAGACCATTGCCCCAGACGGCATCACCGAGGCCCGATCCGTCGTCGCATATGCACAGCTTCTCGTCGCCAATCCACATCCGGCACTGCGCGGCCCCGGAATGTCGCAC
This sequence comes from Cutibacterium granulosum, assembly GCF_900186975.1. NCBI lineage: Bacteria > Bacillati > Actinomycetota > Actinomycetes > Propionibacteriales > Propionibacteriaceae > Cutibacterium > Cutibacterium granulosum. The sequence goes on along the minus strand of NZ_LT906441.1, from coordinate 911,108 downwards.
GACGTTGGTCACCGCCTCCCGCAGCACCCACCCCCGTACCGAGTCGAAGGTGTCATCCTGGGAGGTGTCCTGGGCAGCCGCACTGCGGTGGTCCTCCACCTTCGGCTCGATCCCGGCTGCCTGCAGCGCGCTACGCGCCACCACCAGCTGGGTGTCCAGGGACACCTCGTGCAGTTGACTCACCAGCTCGCGCACCTGGTGCAGGGCAGTGCGCGCCAGGTGCTGCACCTCCTGGGCCTCGGTCACGGCCTTGTCGGGTGAGGTGGGTATCAGTCGTTGCACCAGCTCCGCCTTCATCGCCGTCACGGTGAGGGTCTGGCCGAGCAGATCGTGCATGTCCGAGGCGATTCGTTCCCGTTCGGTGAGTCGGACGACCATCTCCTTGTCGGCGCGCAACTGGTCCTGCACATGCCTGCGATATCGACTGAGCAGTCCGGTGACGGTGACGATGGCCGCAGAGACCGCGACGCTGAACAGCCAACCGCTCGGCAAGGTGCCCGTCCACCAGATGCCCAGTCCGGCAACCACTCCCGTGGCCCAGTTGAGCGCCGTGACGACGTACGGCAGTGTGTACGCCGCGTAGGCGATGATGAATGGGAAGAGCGCGACGGCGGCTCCCACTCGAACCAGTCCCAGCGCCACCACGAGGACCCACAACAGCCCGAATCCTCCGATCGCCCCACGCCGCACGAACCGCCGTGACGCCCACAACTCCGCACCGTCCGGATTGACGTGGAACATCCACAGATACGTCACGGAGAACGCGGCGACGCACGACAGCCCCAGCGCCAGCTGCCACGTCGGTACCGCTGGCGGCTCGAGCAGACCAGCGACCGCCAGGATCTCGAAGACCATCCAGACTGCCGCGTAGAGCACCGACTGTCGGCGCTCCCGAGCCATCGGCAGGGGAACCTGCTGCGTCGAGACCAGCTTCATGCTTTCCTCTCATGGGTGTGCACCGTGGACCATCTCAGCATGATGGACGGCAGGGCACGCGGCCAAGCGGGGCCCTGCGCCACGACACACCGGGAGCAGGTGCTCCGAGACCGGCGACCTCCACAGCAGCTTGGTCGCCGGTCAGGGCAAGGGGTCACGCTCAGCGGTCCTGATGACGCCTGCTGGCCAGGAAGGCCAGGGCCATGAAGACGACGGCCCATCCCAGCACACCGCCGATTCCCCACCAAACGGAGTCGTGGACGATCTTGTCACCATCGGCGATCCATCCTCCCTCCACCGGCCAGCGTGCCAGCAGATTGGGGCCGTACAGCGGGGTCCAGTGGGCGAATTTCAGCAGGCCACCACTCAACGGCGAGAAGGCATCGCCGACGAACGCTGCGGCAACGACGATGAACGACGCCACATTGGACGCGGAGTCGCTGCGCATCGCCATGCCGACGGCCAGACCGAGCATGCTGAACGGCAGGGTGCAGATCCAGCACAGCAGGGGTGAGGTGAGCCATCCCCAGCCGTCGATCCGAGCCCCGGTGAGGGCCCCCGCGATGAAGACCAGGGCGATCGGGGCTATGGCCACCAGCTGGATCGCAATCGTCTTGGCGGCGATGTACCGCCCCGGGGTCATCGGTGTCATGGCGAGTTGCCGGTTCCAGCCGCGGCCCTGTTCGTGGGCCGACTCGGCGGCAAGTGCGGTGACGGCCAGCAGCGCGCCGTAACATCCCATCGACGCCATGATGAGTGCACCCACGTTCCCGTGTGCGACCTCCTCGGACGAGTAGTCCTGCAGCGGTCCGAAGAGAAGGTACATGCCCAGGGGCATGATGATGGCAAAGATCACCGTGCCGGGGTCGCGCAGCATACGGCGCAGGTCGAGACGAATGTAGGTCTTCATGATTGCTCCTCATCGCTGGTGAGTTGCACGAACACGTCCTCCAGGCTGTTCGTGCTGATGCGCAGGTCGTGTGCCGTCGTGTCGTCGAGCAGGAAACGGGCGAGCTCGTCGGAATTGCTGGTGCGTACCTCCAGACGGCTGCCCTCCTGGTTCACCTCACTGGTGCCGGGGAAGGACCGCACTCGCTCAGCAAGGTCTGTCGCCTCATCGGTCGTGAACTCGACACGCGACCCGGCCACCGAGCCTCGGATCTCGTCGACGGGGCCATCGGCGACGATGCGTCCGTGGGCCATGAGCACGACTCGCTCGGCGAAGACGTCGGCCTCGCGCAGGTAGTGGGTGGCGAAGACGATGGTGCGGCCCTGCTCGGCCTGTTCGCGCATCTTCTGCCAGAAGTACCGTCGCGCCTCGACGTCCAGACCGGTCGTCGGCTCGTCGAGGATGATGAGCTCTGGCTGGCTGACCAGAGCCATGGCGAAGCGCAGCCGCTGCTGCTGGCCACCGGAACACTTCTTGACCTTGGTTCCCGCGATGTCGGCTAGATTCCATTCCTCGATCATCTGCGCCACGTGATCGCTCGCGCCGTGTGCGGCGGCAATGACCTCGAGGGTCTCGCGCACCGTGAAGTCGGGCAGGAGACCACCGCCCTGGAAGACGACACCGACACGGCCACTGCGTGCCGCGTCCTGCGGAGCGTGGCCGAGGACCGACACCGTGCCGTGGGTCGGTGCGATCATCCCCAGGATCATGTCGATGGTGGTGCTCTTGCCGGCCCCGTTGGGGCCCAGCACTGCGACGATGCTGCCGGTTGGAATGGTCAGGCAGACGTGATCGACGGCTCGGAGCGGTGAATGGCCCGGACGTCGAAAGGATTTGACGAGGTCATTGACCTCGATCGCGTTGTCCGTGTGTCCAGGACGTGGCGTGGCTGACTTCATGATGTCAATGGTCGTCGGATCCGCGCCGTGACACCATGGTCACACGTCAGGACTTGGGCATGACAATTGTCATGGGAAGGGATCGACCATGAACACCGCACAGCTGGACATCGTCGGAGCCGACATCACCACCCTGGCGGTGGACGCCGTCGTCAATGCCGCGAATCGCGCCCTGACAGGCGGTGGCGGGGTGGACGGCGCGATTCACCGTGCTGCCGGGCCGAGCCTGGCCGCACAGTGCCGGGAACTGCGCACGACCCAGCTACCAGATGGGTTGCCCACTGGCGACGCCGTCGCCACCGACGCCGGAGACCTGCCGTGCCGCTGGGTGATACACACCGTCGGGCCGATCTGGAGTGGAACGGTGCATGATGAGCAGCTGCTGGCCTCGTGCTACACGAGGAGCCTCACCCTGGCCGAGAACCTGGGAGCCCACAGCGTGGCCTTCCCGACGATCTCGGCAGGGGCGTACGGCTGCCCGATGGACGTCGCCACCCGGATCGCGGTTCGGGCGTGCGGCACGTTCGCCGCCGACGTCGTGGCGCGGGTGCTGCTCGTGGCGTTCAATGACGACGCCGCACGAGGCTATCGTGCGGCGCTCGACGAGGTGGAGTGACTCTCAGTCCGGGTTCTTCGCCCGGCGAGGAGCTCGGGACATGACACTATCCTGGGAGTCCCCGACTCCGGAGGCTTCTGCCGCGCGGGCGCTGCCGCCAGCCTGCACCGCGTCGGATCGCCCGGACCCGGGGTCGTCAGCCGTGTGCCCGGTTCCAGCCTTCCGACTGGCTCCGCCCTTGGCGTTCTTGGCGGAGCGTCTCATGATGATGACCACGACGACGGCAACCAAGCCAAGGGCCACCCAGTTGGCGATCTTGGCATAGCCGTTGAGCACGTCCACTGCCGGGTCGCCGATGGCGTAGCCAGCCAGGATGAATCCACCGTTCCACACCGTGGCGGCCACGAAGTCGAGGATGACGAATCTCAGGATCGACATTCCCGACGCCCCGGCAAGGACGAAGATCACGGGCATGAGTGGTAGGGGAATGGGAAGGTAGGCCACGAGGATGCCGAGCCACCCGAGTTTGATGGCCCACCGTTCCATGCGCTCGTAGTTCTTCGCCGATCGTTCCGAGGCACCGGCCCAGACCTCGATCATGCCGCGTCCCCACAGCTTGCCGGCCCACCAGTACACCCAGTCGAGCTTGATGGACATGAGCGAGCCGAGCAGCATCCACCAGTACCAGTGCCTGGCCGTGTCCACCGACACGAGGGCACCGGTCGCAGCAGCTCCGGTGCGCGACCCCGTGACGCCGAGCAGCATCTGTGGGCTCAGGCCGAGCAGCCAGCCACGCAGCGGGAGCATGGCCAAGGAGAACAGCCCCAGGAACCCGATCCAGCCCATGCACCAGTAGTCGGACTTGCCCGGCTTGTGCTTCCACGGCATTCCGGGATCGTCCCACCAGGGGCTGTCGTCATCGCCCGGATCGTCATCGGCCCTGCCATGCAGATCATCTGCAGAGGTCGCATCGGTGCACGTCAGATCGTCATGCGGATCATCGGTGCACGTGTCGTCCCTGTCCTCGCGGATGTCACCGGGCGAGGAGGATGACGGCTCCGGGGCATTCTCCATGAGGTTCAGGGTACCCAACACATGCCCCGTCGCAGTAAATCGGAGTCGTCAGCACATCGACACCGCACGAGGAAAACCGCAGCTGCGGGCTCAGTCGGAAAGTTCGGCCAGGTGGTCGCGCAGCACCAGGGCATGGTTGTGTTCCCGATCAGCGGCTCCGTACAGCAGGACGACGACGTCCTCGTCCTTGACTCGGTCGACGAAGGCGGACGGTTCGTCGGAGTCGTCGAGTTCGGCACGGTACCGGGCGGCGAAGGTGTCGAAGTCCAGCTCCCCGTGATGGAACGCCTGGCGCAGCTCGGTGCTCGGGGTGAGTTCCTTGGCCGTCTCGTCAAGTGCGGCATCCGCCTTGCGCACCCCACGCGGCCAGAGGCGATCGACGAGCACTCGGTACCCCGGCTCCGGGGCAGGCCCGGAAAGGTCGTCACGAATGTTGCGAGCAACGAACGTCGTCATGGTCGACATTGTACGTCGGACCGGCCACGCCACCCCAACCCCTTGCCCCAAGCGGCACCAGACGCCAGAGTGGGTGAACCTCCGAAAAAGGCCCCACACCACCGCGCAGCTCCACTGCCTCGCGGCGACATCTCCCCCGTCTCCCCATGACCTGTCCTGGAGCGACCGGCCGACATCGAATCTCACCAGTATCTCCCCGGTCTCGCCACGATCTGTCTGCCCACGACCGCACCGATTCGGCAGGCCCCGGAGCACGCTGTCCGACGCGAGCCAGGTGGTCGTTGCCGGACACAACGGCGCATAGTCGCCCACGACATGCCGAGATGAGGCAGACTGGTGACGTGGCAGTGAGCGTCTTCGACATCTTCAAGATTGGGATCGGGCCGTCGAGCTCGCACACGGTGGGACCAATGAGGGCCGCCAACGTGTTCGTGACCGACCTGGCGACCGATCCCCGGTTCGACCAGGTGAGCAGGGTACGTGCCGAGTTGTTCGGCTCGTTGGGAGCCACCGGACACGGGCACGGGTCGGAGTCTGCCGTCCTGCTGGGGCTGGAGGGCGAGGAACCCGCCACCGTCGACACCGACCGCACCCCGATCCGCGACGCCGAGATCCGCTCCACCAAGCGGATCGTCCTCAACGCCGCCCACGAGGTGAACCACGAGATCGACTTCTTCGACGAGTCGGACCTCGTCCTGTACCGCACCAAGTCGTTGCCCTTCCACCCCAACGGCATGACCTTCACCGCCTGGATCGGTGACGAGGTGCTGTGCGAACGCACCTTCTACTCGATCGGTGGCGGGTTCGTCGTCGAGCACGGTGAGGACAATCACCCCGCGATCGTCGCGGACTCCCGTGCGGTGCCCCACCCGTTCCGCACCGGCGCCGAGCTGTTGCAGCAGTGCTCGGACAATCGCATGACGATCCCCGAGATCACCATGGCCAATGAGCAGGCACTCAACCCGCAGATGGACGTCGCCCAGGAGCTGCTGCACATCCACGACGTCATGCACTCCTGCATCGAGGCCGGCTGCTCGCACTCCGGTGTGCTGCCTGGCGGGCTGCACGTGCGCCGACGTGCCAAGCGCGCCTACAGCGACCTCGTCGCCCGTGAGAAGCGCATCGGAACCCGTCAGGACCCGTTCGACTCGATGGACTGGCTGACGGTGTGGGCCCTGGCCGTCAACGAGGAGAACGCCGCCGGGGGGCGTCTGGTCACCGCGCCCACCAACGGAGCCGCCGGGATCGTACCGTCGGCACTGGAATTCGTCCTCAAGTTCCTCGAACCGCACAGCGACACCGACTCGGGCACCCCAGGGGTCGATCAGGGCGATGACGACGCCATCATCGACTTCCTGCTCGTCGCCGGGGCGATCGGGGCCATCTACCAGCAGTCCGCGTCGATCTCCGGCGCCGAGGTCGGCTGCCAGGGAGAGGTGGGCGTGGCCTGCTCGATGGCTGCCGCCGGCTTGGCACAGGTGATGGGCGGCAACCCGGCACAGGTGTGCAATGCCGCCGAGATCGGCCTCGAGCACCACCTGGGTCTCACCTGCGATCCGGTGGGAGGCCTGGTGCAGATTCCGTGCATCGAGCGCAATGCCGTCGGAGCCATCAAGGCAGTGACAGCGGCCCGGTTGGCCATGACCGGCGACGGACAGCAGATCGTCAGCCTCGACCAGGTGATGAGGACGATGGTGGAGACCGGCCGGGACATGAAGGACAAGTACAAGGAGACCGCCCGCGGAGGTCTGGCCGTCAACATCGTCGAGTGCTGAGCCCCTGGCAACGAGATCAGCCGCGTTGCCCGGTGTCACCGACTACACTGGGATCAGCTGCACGGTTTTGCAGTGCAGCGCCAGACGGTCGTGCAGGAATGGCCCTGCCCCGTCTGAACTTCCACTCGGATCGTCGGGCACGTACCTGCCCGTGGAAAGGATTAACGGTTATGGCAACCGTGCAGTACAAGGAGGCGACTCGGGTTTACCCGGGCACCGATCGCGCAGCCGTCAGCAAGCTCAACCTGGAGATCGGCGATGGTGAGTTCATGGTCCTCGTCGGACCGTCTGGCTGTGGTAAGTCCACCTCCCTGCGAATGCTGGCCGGCCTCGAAGAGGTCAACGCCGGTTCCATCTGGATCGGAGACCGCGACGTCACCGATCTGCCCCCGAAGGACCGTGACATCGCCATGGTCTTCCAGAACTACGCCCTGTACCCCCACATGACCGTGGCCGACAACATGGGCTTCGCCCTCAAGATGCAGAACGTGCCGAAGGCCGAACGCCAGCAGCGCGTCCTGGAGGCCGCCAAGCTGCTGGGGCTGGAGGACTTCCTCAATCGCAAGCCCAAGGCCCTCTCCGGTGGCCAGCGGCAGCGTGTGGCGATGGGTCGTGCCATCGTGCGCAACCCGCAGGTGTTCCTCATGGACGAGCCGCTGTCGAACCTCGATGCCAAACTGCGCGTGCAGACCCGTACCCAGATCGCCGCCCTGCAGCAGCGGCTGGGCGTCACCACCGTCTACGTCACCCACGACCAGGTCGAGGCCATGACCATGGGTGATCGGGTGGCCGTCATGAGTGACGGCGTCCTGCAGCAGGTCGACTCCCCACTGGCCCTCTACGACACCCCCAAGAACCTCTTCGTCGCCGGATTCATCGGATCGCCGGCCATGAACCTCATTGACGGCACCGTCGTCGACGGTGGTGTCCAGGTGGGCGACTACGTGGTACCGGTGGCCCGTGAGGTGCTCGACAAGGCTCCCAACGAGACCACCCTCACCCTGGGAATTCGTCCCGAGTCCTTCAGCCTGGGCGAGGAGGGCATCGGTTTGGACGTCGCCGTCGTCGAGGAGCTTGGCGCCGACGCCTACCTCTACGGAACCCTCATGGGTGCCGACCATGCCGACGTCGAGGATGCCTCCCGCCAGATCGTGGCCCGCATCTCCTCGCGCCGTCCTCCACAGCACGGTGAGCAGGTGCGTCTGGTCATCGACCCGAGCAATGTCCACGTCTTCAGCCAGGAGACCACCGAGCGAATCTCCTGACCTTCGCCCCTTGTGACACGGGCCCCACCCCTCATTGGTGTGGGGCCCGTTGCCGTCGGTCGGCGGGATCAGTGCACGGTACGCCGCCAACAGTCCGGTCCTCACCCGACGACTCGGGTGACGCGCCCGCACGCCTCGGCATCCGGTGCTCGACGGCGCAGGGCCTCGCCCTCAGTCCTCCCGCGTTCCGGGGCTGCTCACGGTCTTGCCGAGGTCCGTCGCGTCGAAGGCCTGGGGAAGGACGTCGGCCATCGTCATGACGCCCTTCGGGGTCCAGACGAGCAGATCGGGCCCGCCATGCTCCCACAGCAGCTGGCGGCATCGACCACACGGCATGATCGGCGCGCCGTCGGCGTCGACGCAGACGAAGGCGAGGAGTCTGCCTCCCCCGCCGGCGACCAGATCGCTGACGAGACCGCACTCCGCACACAGGGCGACGCCGTAGGCGGCGTTCTCCACATTGCAGCCACGCACCACACGCCCGTCGGCAGCCAGACCGGCCGCCCCCACCCGGTAGTGCGAGTAGGGGCAGTATGACAGCTGCGTCATGTGGTGGGCGAGGGCAACGAGGTCGTCCCAGTTGATCCTCGGATCACGTGGCGATGCAGTTTCGCTGTGCGGCTCAGGATCGGTGCTCGCCCCAGGGGCTCTCCCAGATGGGGAGCCGCCCTCCTGCCGCGTCCCGGAGCCGTTGCGCAGCCCCAAACTATCGCCTGCCGAGCCGTCACCACGCATCTACGGATCATTCCTTGACGAACGGGGTGCCGTCGGCAGCCGGGGCACGGACCTTGCCGACGAGCCCGGCCACGGCGACGATGGTGGCGATGTAGGGCAGCAGCAGGAGCACCTGGCTGGGCATCGGGGTGCCCAACGGCCCGAGTTCGGTGGACAGCTGGGTGACGAAGCTGAAGAACAACGCCATGAGCGCCGCCTGGCCCGGCTTCCAGCGTCCCATGATGAGCGCCGCCAGGGCGATGAAGCCGTTGCCGACCGTGATGTTCTTGGAGAACGCCCCCACCGTGCCGATGGTGAAGTACGCCCCGCCCAGCCCGGCGAAGACGCCGCCGACCAGGACCGCCGACCAGCGCACCGCCGTCACCGAGATGCCCACCGTGTCGGCCGCCTCCGGATGCTCCCCCACCGAACGGATCCGCAGCCCCCACCGGGTACGCCACAGCAGGAACCACACCAGTGCGATGCACAGGAACCCGATGTACACCAGAACCGTCTGGTTGAAGAGGATCGGTCCGAGGAACGGGATCCTCGACAGTCCCGGGATGGCGATCGGTTCCATGATCGGTGTCGCATTGTACTTCTCGGCGTCGGTGACGAGCAGCTGGTTGAAGAGGAACCCGGTCAGGCCGCTGGCGAAGAGGTTGACGACGACCCCCATGACCACCTCGTCGACCAGATACTTGATGGTGAACAGGGCCAGCAGGGCCCCCATGAGCACACCGGCCAGCACGGCGGCGACGAGGGCCGCTGCGATGGACTGGGTCATCGAGCCGACGAGGGCCGCCGTGAATGCCGCCGTGAGCATCTGCCCCTCGATGGCGACGTTGACGACGCCCGAACGCTCACACATGACACCGCACAGGGCGCCGAGGATCAACGGAGTGGCCAGCGAGATCGTTCCCTCGAGCTGACTGGAGACCTGGAAGGGCAGGCTGGCCCCGGCAGCAGCCCAGGTGAGCAGCCCGACGACGACCGTGACACCGGCGACGACTCCGGCGATGGTACCGATCCATCCGTGTGAGCGCTTGAAGGCGAAGGCCACGGCGGCGAGGGCGCACAGGATGCCGCTGACGAGCACGGTCGGCAGACCTGGCAGCTTGACCGTTCCGAGGTCCTTGCCACTCAGGGAATCCAGGAACGAGAACTGCGCGATTCCCGAGGTGCGAGGTACGAGAGCCAGCATGAGCACGGCCATGATGGCGATGAGGATCGACGTGGAGATGCGGTGGCTGCGGGCCTCCCGCGACTCGATCCTCGCCAGATGCACCTCCTGTGCCGAGCCTGGGGCAGGGGCAGCCTGCCCGGGGGACGAGAGCGTCGTGTCACCAGTCGTCATGCCACCGCTCCTGAGTTGGACGTGGTCTGGACGGGTGTGTCCTGCGTGTGCCTGCGTTGGCGGCCGGTTCTGAGGAACGGCAGGATCGTCCGGACGAGCATCGGCGCCGCGACGAACATGACGATCACCGCCTGGATGACGCTCACGAGATCCAGGGAGGTCTGCGCCAGGGCCTGCATGCGTAGACCGCCCTGGTTCATCGCACCCCAGAACAGACCGGCCAGGATGATACCGAACGGGTTGGAGCGCCCCAGCAGGGCCACGGTGATGGCGTCGAAACCGATGGTGCCCACCAACCCGATGGACAGCTGGGTGGGGGTGGCACCCGAGATCGGCCCCAGCGCCACCTCGACCCCGGCTAGGCCGGCCAGGCCACCCGAGATGAGCATCGTGCGGACGACGACCCGGTTGGTACGCATGCCAGCAGTGGCAGCGGCATGCGGGTTCTTCCCCACCGCCTTGATGTGGAAGCCCAACGCGGTGCGCTCCAGCAACCACCAGGTGATGACGGCAGTGAGCAGCGCCAGGAGGAAGCCCAGGTGCAGCTGGGTGCCCTCCACCCGTGGGAAGGTGGCATTCCAGTCAACGATCGGGGCGATCGGGTCGCTGCGTCCGGGCATCTGGAACGCCGTCGTGGTGAGCAGCCAGGCGAGGATGCCGCTGGCGATGTAGTTGAGCATGATGGTGACGATGACCTCGTTGGCTCCAGCACGGGCCTTGAGAGCCCCAGCGATCCCACCCCAGAGGGCACCTGCCACGAATCCGGCAAGGATGGCGAGCAACAGGTGTGGCACCAGCGCCAACCCGTGGAAGTTGAACCCCACCCAGGCAGACATCGTCGCCCCGGCGATGGCCTGGCCCTGACCACCGATGTTGAACAGGCCGGCCTTGAAGCCCAGTCCGATGGCAAGGCCGGCGCAGATGAGCGGTGCGGCTTGGGCGGTCGTCGCCGTGATGGCCTGCCACGAGCCGAACGCCCCCTCGAACAGGGCGGAGTAGGCGGCGGAGATCTTGTCCCAGGAGTCTCGCAACGCGTCGGGGCGGGAGAACAGGTAGCTCCATTCCCGGTTGATCTCGGAGTCGGAGAACACCATGATGATCGCCGAGACGACGAAGGCCAGCACGAATGCAGCCACCGTCACCCAGAAGTCGTTCCACGGGAATCGGCGTCGTGGCGCTGGTTCGACGCCAGCCTGCCCAGCTGTTGACCGGGACTCGGCGGAGTGTGTCCCGCTCTGGGCCACCGGACTCTGTGTCTGGGGCTCGGCCCCCATCGGCACGCGAGCGGCCTCGGTGTTCGTGGAGCCGGCTGGGCTGTCGGCTCTCAGATCGTCGGCGCGGCGCGGCGACGACTCTGGTGGGATGGGTCGATCGCTCATCGGTTCGACTCCTCTGGTGTCGCGGTGTCGGGTTCCTGCGGGGCGACGGATTCGAGGACAGTCCGGTCGGTGGCAGGATCAGGGATCGAGGCGCCGGTGGACTCGGTGGCCTCCTCATGGCTGAATCCAGCCATCATGAGGCCCAAAACCTCCCGTGGCGTGCCGGCCGGCACGATGCCGACGATCCTGCCGCGGTACATGACGGCGATCCGATCGGCCAGGGCCTCGATCTCGTCGAGCTCGGTGGAGACGATGAGCACGGCCGTGTCCTTGTCACGTTCGGTGACGATGCGTTTGTGCAGGAACTCGATGGCGCCGACGTCCACGCCACGGGTGGGTTGGGAGGCCACCAGCACGCTCAGCGGACGGGACAGTTCGCGTGCCAGGACGACCTTCTGCTGGTTGCCACCCGACAGGGACGACACCGGCAGGTTGATCGACGGGGTGCGGATGTCGAACTCCGCGACCCGCTCCCGGGCGTTCTCCCGTATCCTGCCCAGCTGCAGGCTGCCGCCTTTGGTGTACTGCTCGACATGGTTGAGCACGAGGTTCTCCGCCACCGAGAACGTGCCGACGAAGCCGTCGCGTTGCCGGTCCTCCGGCACGAACCCCAGGCCCGCCTTGATGGTACGGGCCGGATCGGCGTGCGTGGTCGGTCTGCCGTCGATGCGAATGGTTCCGCCGGTGGGCAGCATCGTACCGAGCAGGGCGGACGCCAACTCGGTCTGTCCATTGCCCTGCACTCCCGCTACGCAGAGAATCTCGCCGCCTCGCACCTCGAAGGAGACGTCGTCGACGACGACGGCACCGGTGTCGTCGGCCACGGTGAGACCGTCCACCTGCAGGCGCGGGGTGGTGGTGTGCGCCTCCGGCTTGTCGACGACCAACTGCACGGCACGTCCCACCATCATCTCGGCCAGTTCCCCCTCGGTGTCGTCGGGGTGGGCCTGCCCGACGATCCTGCCGCGTCGGATGACGGTGATGTCGTCGGCGATCTCACGCACCTCGCGAAGCTTGTGGGTGATGAAGACGATGGCACGTCCCTCGTCGCGCAGCATGCGCATGACGGCCATGAGCTCGTCGATCTCCTGGGGTGTGAGCACGGCGGTGGGCTCGTCGAAGATGAGGTACTTCGCGTCATTGGTGAGGGCCTTGAGGATCTCGACGCGCTGCTGGATGCCCACCGGCAGGTTCTCGACGACCGAGTCGGGATTGACGTCGAGGTGATAGCGGTCCGAGAGCTCGGTGACCTTGCGACGGGCTCGTCGCATCGACAGCACCCCGGCCGTGGTCTCCTCACGCCCCAGGACGATGTTCTCGGCAACGGTGAAGACGTCGACGAGCATGAAGTGCTGGTGCACCATGCCGATGCCAGCCGCCATGGCCTGCCTGGGATTGGCGAAGTGCTGCTGCGTCCCGTCGATGAACACCTGCCCCTCGTCGGAGTCGAGCAGGCCGTAGAGGATGTTCATGAGGGTCGACTTGCCCGCCCCGTTCTCACCGAGCAGACAGTGGATTCGCCCCGGAACCATGTCCAGGTCGATGTGGTCATTGGCCGTGAGGGTGCCGAATCGTTTGGTGACCCCGCGCAGCGACAGGCCGGACTCCAGCGGGGGCCGGGAAGCATCGTGCAGTGGGGACGCAGGGTCCTCATCGGTGGCAGTGGACACGCGTTCATCCTTCCATGTCCGCGCAGCTGTGGTTCCCCCCGGGGGAAGGGTGTCCCGGGGCCCGGTGCCCCGGGCCTCGGGATGGCTGGGGATCGATCACTTCAGGGGCTGGGCCGCCGAGACGATCTTGATCTTTCCGGAGGCGATGTCCTTCTCCACGGTCTTCAGCTCCTTCTTGACGTCGGCAGGAACCTTGGAGTCGAAACTGTGGAAGTCGGACAGACCAGTGCCCTTGTCCGCCAGGGAACCGATGTAGGGATCCCCGTTGAACTTGCCGTCCTTGACTGCCTTGACGGCGTCGAACACCGCCACGTCCATGCCCTTGTACACCGAGGTGATGATGTTGTCGCAGTAGGCTGCCTGGGTCTTGCAGCCATCGGCGTCCACCCAGATGACGTTGGACTTGCCACCGGAGGCCTTGACGGCCTGCAGAGCACCGTTGCCCGCATTGCCGGCAACCGGCAGGATGATGTCGGCGCCCTGGTTGAGCAGGGTCTGTGCCGTGGACTTGCCACCAGCCACGTTCTGGAACGGATCGGGCTGCGGCACGAACTGGCCGTCCTGGGACTTGGCATTCCAGCCGAGGACCTTGACGTCCTTGCCCTTCTGCTGGTTGTAGTAGTCGACGCCCTGGGCGAAGCCGTCCATGAAGATCGTCACGGTCGGGATCTTCATGCCACCGAAGGTGCCGACCTTGCCGGTCTTGGTGAGGGCGGCTGCCAGGTAGCCCGCCTCGAAGGAGGACTGGGCAGTGTTGAAGATGAGTGGCTTGAGGTTGCCGGGAGCACCCTGGGGCTGGTCGTCGACGATGGCGAACTTGACGTTCGGGTTCTCCTTGGCAGCAGCGACGGTGGTCTTGTCGAGCAGGAATCCGACCGAGACGATGAGATCACACTTGGTGTCGACGAGGGACTTGATGTTGACGGCGTAGTCCTTGTCGCTCTTGGACTCCACCTTGGCGATCTTCACACCGAGTTCCTTCTCGGCACGCTCCAAGCCCGCCAAGGAGGTCTGGTTGAAGGACTTGTCGGTGAAACCGGCGGTGTCGGAGACCATGCAGGCCTTGACGTCGGACTTGGCCGCCGAACCGGTGTCGGATGAGGAACTGGCCGCCGAGGTGTCCTTGGTGGGCTCCTCGTCAGGGGCCTTGGCACAGCCAGTCATGGCCATCGCAGCGCTGACGACGACCGCCGGGATGGCGAGAAACTTCTTCTTCACGGACTGTCTCCTGACTGAGAATGGAGCGATGGAACCGAACCCGAAAAATCACATCGAGCCATCAAATGTTAACCCTTCGATGATTCTTCGGCACCTCTCGGCACCTCATGGCGGCTGAGTCGCCAACAGCGCATCGGCCCGCCGTACACATCTGGCTGGTCCAGACGTGATCGCTGCATCAGGAGAGGGTTGCCCTGCCGACCTGCCCGGACGATACGCCGTCGTCATCAGCGACCCCACCGGCTGGCCCACCGTCCTCGGGCTGTGCTGGCCCGGTGGTCGGTCCACTCGCCTCGTCAGCACGTGGAGCGCCGTCCCCACTGTGCGGCGTCTCGGGGGCATGCGGACCTTGCGGACGCGCTGTGACGGTGGGCACCGCTCCTTCCATGGCCGCTCCGTCCAGCCGCTTCAGCCGCAGCCAGGAGGCGCGACGTCCGTCCAGCTCGATGACGGTGAGCTCGACATTGGGGTCCTCGTCCTCGTCGTCGGACTGGTGAACCGGCGACAGGTGACAGCGCACCTGCTGTCCCACGGCTGGCATCTGCCCGGTCCGTGCCATGAGGAATCCGGCCACCGTGTCGTAGGGCCCCTCGGGCATCACGAGCCCCACTCGGTCGGTGAACTCCTCCAGGGTCATGAGGCCGTCGATGTCCCGGAGTCGGGTGTGCATGGCGTCGGAGGGTTCGATCTCGTCGTACTCGTCGGTGATGTCGCCGACGATCTCCTCGACGATGTCCTCCAGGGTGACGATTCCCGCCGTACCGCCGTACTCGTCGAGGACGATGGCCAGGTGTGAGTTCGCCCGGCGCATCTCCGACATGGCCTTGAGCACCTTGACCGAGTCGGGTATCGACAGCACGGGCCGCACGATCTGACGCACCTTGGCGTGACGCTCGGCCGGATCCATGTCGAGGAGGTCACGGATGTGGATGAACCCGAGGATGTGATCGACGTTGCCATCGGTGACCGGGTAGCGGGAATGGGCCCCGTCCCCGACCACCTGGGCTGCCTGGGAGGCGGTGAGGTCACCGGCGAGGAAGTCCACCTCGGTGCGCGGCACCATGACCTCCCGCAGCGAGGTCTGGCCGGCATCGAAGACGTCGTCCAGGATGTGCCGTTCCTCATCGCCGAGCGTCGACGAGGACGACACCATCGATCGCAGCTCCTCGTCGGTGATGTCCTCACGAGCTGCGTGGGGGTCGCCTCCCAGGATCCTGACGAGCACGTCGGTGGACACACCGAGGAACCAGATCACTGGTCGGAACGCCGTCGCGATACCGCTGACCATGGGGGCCAGGGCGAGGGAGAACGCCTCAGCCCGTTGCATCGCCAGCCGCTTCGAGGTCAATTCGCCGATGACGATGGAGAAGTACGAAATCACCACCGTGATGACGATGAGGGCCAGGGTGTTGGCGAATCCCGCCGACATTCCCCATCCCACGAACACGGGGGCCAGATGCTGGGAGAGCACCGAGGCACCGAACGCTGCCGAGAGGAAACCGGAAAGGGTCACGCCGATCTGGACGGCCGAGAGGAACAGATTGGGGTTCTCGGTGAGTCGTGCGATCACTCGACCGCGTTTGCCGCGAGTTGCCTCGAGTTGTTTGACCTGGGAGTCCCGCAGGCTCACCAGGGAGATCTCGGCGGCAGCGAAGACACCGCCGATGATGATGAAGACGAAGACCAGAATGATGTTGGTCGCTATGTCAGACATGTCTCGTCACCACCTGCACTGCAGGCTTGGGACTGTCGCCCTCCGAGTCGTCATGGTGCATGTGCCCAACAATAGCGGGATCACGCAACACAGCTCACGCAGCGGGCCGCCGTCACGGCGCGACTGGATGACCCAGCAGGTCTGGGCCCCGCAAGGCTGGGAGGTCGGACGCTGTGAGAACGAATACCACCTGGCCCCATCGAGGACCTCGTGCAAGGAGTCACGTCACCGACAGGACGATGTGTTGCCGCACCGACGCCGCCGTGTCCGCGCCTACGCAGTGACGGACATGGCGGCGGTGCGGAGCCTCGACTCCAGCTTGAGCCACCAGGCTCACAGGGCTTCGATCAACGCATTGAATGTCGCGGAGGGGCGCATGGCCTCGGTGGCCAGCTCGTCGTCGACGTCGTAGTAGCCGCCGAGGTCCACCGGCTCGCCCTGGACCCCGTTGAGCTCGTCGAGGATCTGCGACTCGCGGGCGGCGAGCTCGGTGGCGACGTCACCGAATCGGGCGGCGAGCTCGGTGTCCTCGTCCTGACGTGCGATCTCCTCGGCCCAGTAGCGGGCCAGCCAGTAGTGCGAACCACGGTTGTCGATCTGACCCAGTTTGCGTGCCGGGGAACGGTCGTTCTCCAGGAAGGAGCCGATGGCACGATCCAGGGTGGATGCCAGCACCAGTGCCGTGGCGCTGTCGCCGCTCTGGCCGATGTGTTCCAGGCAGGCGCCCAAGGCGCAGAACTCTCCCAGGGAGTCCCATCGCAGGTAGTTCTCGGCCAGGAACTGAGTGACGTGTTTGGGGGCCGAGCCGCCCGCGCCGGTCTCGAAGAGTCCGCCGCCGGCCAGCAGCGGGACGATGGACAACATCTTGGCGCTGGTACCCACCTCGAGGATCGGGAAGAGGTCGGTGAGGTAGTCACGCAGGACGTTTCCGGTGACCGCGATGGTGTCCTCACCCTTGCGAATCCGCTCCAGGGTGAACGTCATGGCGTCGACCGGGGCCAGGATGCGGAGGTCCAGTCCTTCGGTGTCGTGCTCGGGGAGGTACCTGCGCACCTTCGCAATGACCTCACGGTCGTGGGCCCGGGCCTCGTCCAGCCAGAACACCGCCGGGGTGTGCGACAGACGAGCACGTTCGACGGCCAACCGCACCCAGTCGCGCACCGGAACGTCCTTGACGCGGCTCATCCGCCAGATGTCGCCGGTCTGCACCTGCTGGCTGACGAGCACCTCGTCACCCGCACGCACCTCGACGGTGCCGTCGCTGGGGACGACGAACGTCGTCGGGTGGGAGCCGTACTCCTCGGCCTTCTGGGCCATGAGCCCGACATTGGGCACGTCGCCCATGGTGGCCTGGTCGAAGGCACCGTGGGCGCGACAGTCGTCCAGGATGGCCGCATACATCGTGGCGTAACTGCGATCCGGGATGACGGCCAAGGTCTCCTGGAGCTCGCCCTCGGGATTCCACATGCGCCCGCCGTCGCGCACGACGGTGGGCATCGAGGCGTCGATGATGACCTTGTTGCCGGCGTGCAGGTTCGTGATGCCCGCATCGGAGTCCACCATCGCCAGCGCGGGGCGTGCCGCGAGCTCCTCGGCGATGGCCATCTGCACCTCCTGGGCCGTGTCGGGGGGCAGCTCCTCCAGCCGCTCCAGAAGGTCTGCCAGGCCCAGGTCGGGGTTGGCTCCCACCTGGGCGAGGTCGTCACCGTAGCGCTCGAAGACGTCGGCGAAGAACGTCTTCACGGCATGGCCGAAGAGCACCGGGTCGGAGACCTTCATCATGGTGGCCTTGAGGTGCAGGGACCACAGCAGTCCCTCCTGCTTGGCCTGGTCCAGGGTGTGGGCGTAGAAGTCGTCGAGTTCGGCCACCGACATGTACGTGGCGTCGACGATCTCCCCGTCGGAGGTCTCCAGGCCGGACGTGAGCACGGTACGCGTCCCGTCGTCCGCGACATGGACGATGTCGAGGCGCTGCCCGCGGGAGACGAAGGATTCCTCGTGGTCGTAGAAGTCGCCGTGCTCCATGTGGGCGACGCGCCCTGCCGACTGTGGCGTCCACTCGGCCATGGTTCGCGGATGGGCCTTGGCGTAGGCCTTGACGGCAGCAGGTGCACGTCGGTCCGAGTTGCCCTGCCGCAGAACCGGGTTGACGGCCGAGCCAAGCACCTTGGCGTAACGAGCGGCGATCTCGCGCTCCTCGTCGGTCTGGGGGGAGTCGGGACAGGAGGGGATGTCGTAGCCGTGCTGCTGCAGCTCGTCGATGGCCGCCTTGAGCTGGGGCACCGAGGCGGAGATGTTGGGAAGTTTGATGATGCTGGCGTCTGGTGAGCTGGTGAGTTCGGAGAGCTCGGCAAGGTTGTCGGGCACCCGGGCGTCGTCGTCCAGACGCTCGGGGAACTGGGCCAGGATCCGTCCGGTCAGGGAAATGTCGGATGTGACGACGTCAATGCCGCTGCCGTCGAGGAATCCCCGCACGATGGGCAGCAGTGAGTACGACGCGAGGGCAGGGGCCTCGTCGATCTTGGTCCAGACGATGGTTGGCACGATCTCCTCCTTGAAATGTCGGAACCGACGTCATCCAGACTACCCAAGGATCGCAACTATCTCGACATCAAGATAAAATCTTCCCCGGTGGATGGTACGCCGCATCGAGCGACCCCACGCCCGCCAGACGCCAGGTGATACTTCCCCACCACAAGTCCGGGGCCAGTATCGTCACTGACATGGCTACAGCGCATCCCACGGACGAATCTGCCCACTGTCACACCGACGAGCTTGACACGAGAACCGACACCGACGAGCTGGTCGTCACCTGGACCTGCCAAGACCGACCCGGAATCGTGCATGCGGTGACGGGGGCCTGCGTTCAGGCGGGCGGCAACCTCACCGAGCTGCAGCAGTTCGCGAGTGCCGACACCGGCAATTTCTTCATGCGTCTGCAGGTGGAGGGCGTGGAATCCGCCACCGTGATCGAGCAGGCACTGCGCGAGGTGGCCACCCGATTCGACGCCCAGCTCCGGGTGGACCGGCTGGGACGCCCCATGCGCACCCTCATCCTGGCCACGAAAGCGCCGCACTGCCTGTCCCATCTGCTCTTCAATCGCGACACCGGTCGTCTCCCGATCGACGTCGTCAGGGTCATGGCGAATCACCCCGACCTCGAGCCGATCGCGCAGTTCCACCAGATCCCGTTCGCCTGGCAGCAGGTGACCAGGCAGACCAGGGACGCCTTCGAGACTGCCGTGCTCGACGTCGTCGACGAGTACGACGTCGAGCTCGTCGTCCTGGCGCGCTACATGCAGATCCTCTCGCCGCGGATGTGTGAGGCCCTGTCGGGACGGTGCATCAACATCCATCACTCGTTCCTGCCTGGTTTCAAGGGGGCCAACCCCTATCTGCAGGCCCACGAGCGCGGGGTGAAGCTCATTGGTGCCACGGCACATTTCGTCACGGGTGACCTCGATGAGGGGCCGATCATCGAGCAGCGAGTGGAGCGCGTCGACCACGCGCAGACCGTGCGTCAACTCACGGCCGTGGGTCAGGACACCGAGTCGACGACCCTCGCCGAGGCCGTGCGACTGTTCTGCGAGCACCGTACCTTCTTGGACGGTCGCCGTACCGTGGTGTTCCGCTGACCCTCGAGCGCCGAGCCTCGTGTCGATCGTCCGGCGGAACCGCGCCAGGCCGCAAATCCGCTCATCTCACGTCACGTTTGGTTGACACACCGGTGCAAATACCCTCCCGGCGAGCACCGAGCGAGCCGCTGCGGGTACAGTCGTGGGTACAAGTGTCATCGACGACTCCAAGGAGAACCTCATGAGCACCGCCCCTGTCAAGATTGCCGTCACCGGCGCCGCCGGGCAGATCTGCTACAGCCTGCTGTTCCGCATCGCCTCCGGCTCGCTGCTCGGCGACACCCCCATCGAGCTTCGTCTGCTCGAGATCACCCCTGCCCTCAAGGCCCTCGAGGGCGTCGTCATGGAGCTTGACGACTGCGCCTTCGGCAACCTCGTCAACATCGAGATCGGCGACGATCCCAAGAAGATCTTCGACGGCGCCAACGCCGCCTTCCTCGTCGGTGCCATGCCGCGCAAGGCCGGTATGGAGCGTTCCGACCTGCTGTCCAAGAACGGCGCCATCTTCACCGCCCAGGGCAAGGCCCTCAATGAGGTCGCCGCTGACGACGTCAAGGTGCTGGTGACCGGCAACCCGGCCAACACCAACGCCCTCATCGCCGCCACCAACGCCACCGACATCCCCAACGACCACTTCGCCGCCCTGACGCGTCTGGACCACAACCGCGCCAAGACCCAGCTGGCCCGCAAGGTGAATGCCTCGGTCAACGACATCAAGCACATGACCATTTGGGGCAACCACTCCTCCACCCAGTACCCCGACCTGTTCCACACCGAGGTCTGTGGCAAGAAGGCCAGCGAGCTGGTCGAGCAGTCCTGGATCGAGAACGACTTCATCCCGACCGTTGCCAAGCGCGGCGCTGCCATCATCGACGCCCGTGGCGCCTCCTCGGCCGCCTCGGCAGCCAACGCCACCGTCGAGTGCATGCACGACTGGATGCTCGGCACCCCGGAGGGCGACTGGGTCTCCATGTGTGTCGAGTCCGACGGCTCCTACGGTGTGCCCGAGGGCCTCATCTCCTCCTTCCCGGTGACCATCACCGACGGCAAGCCCTCCATCGTCCAGGGCCTGGAGATCGACGACTTCTCCCGCGCCAAGATCGACGCCTCCGCCAAGGAGCTCTCCGACGAGCGCGACGCCGTGCGTGAGCTCGGACTCATCTGAGGAAACCACACCTCGTTGAATTCAGTGGGGAGCGCCTTCCGGGCGCTCCCCACTGCCATGTCCAGAACCTTCACCACCTGGAGCTCCGGGGCTCGCACGTCACATGCCTACTTGGCACATGTCTGCCAGAACGAGGATCTCCTCACAGCGACATCACGCAGCACACCGCCGTGCTGTGACCAGAACCTGCAACACGACATTTCACCGTGAGAAAATCGCTCATTTTTTCATCAGGCGGCATTCTCCTTCGGTGAACTCATGACATGGCCCAGTGGTGCACAAATGGTCTTTCGCTGCACATTTGTTCATGACTTTACGGCAGAAAACTGCACCAACGGCCCAAAACCGCGCAAATCCTAGCTTTGCTGACAATAAATTCGTACTGTTGTGTTCAACAGCATCCACAGGAAGCGGCGCAGTGGCCGTCACCTGACCATCTCAGCAGCACTTGGAGAACTACCATGTCCACCATTGTCGAACCAAAAAACCATACTACTTCTGAATCGCCTTCGACAACTGGTGTTTTCGATGATGTCGACGCAGCAGTTGCCGCTGCACGCAAGGCTTTCGAAACCTACTCGTCGTGCTCCCTCACCCAGCGCAGCACCTTCATCGACGCCATCCGCAAGGCGGCATCCGCAGATGAGGCTCTGAACTTCATGGCCACGTCGGCCGTCGAGGAGACCCAGATGGGCAATGCCCGTCACAAGGTTCTCAAGAACTACTACGCCGCCACCCGCAGCCCCGGCATCGAGGACCTCACCATTCAGGCCCTGCAAGGCGATTCCGGACTCACCACCCTGGAGTACGCCCCCTACGGCGTCATCGGAGCCATCGCGCCGACGACCAACCCCACCGAGACGATCATCTGCAACACCATCGGCATGCTTGCCGCCGGCAACACCGTCGTCTTCAGCCCTCACCCACGCGCCAGGAAGATCAGCATCTGGCTGGTTGACGTTCTCAACCGCGCGATGGTGGAGGCGGGTGCCCCGGAGAACCTCATCACGATCATCTCGACCCCGTCGGTGGAGAACACCAAGAAGCTCATCAGCCACCGTGACATCTCCATGCTCGTCGCCACTGGCGGACCACAGATCGTCAACATGGTGCTCACCAGCGGCAAGAAGGCCATCGGCGCCGGATCGGGCAATCCGCCCGTCCTCGTCGACGAGACTGCAGACCTGGCCAAGGCTGCCCACGACATCGTCACCGGCGCGAGCTTCGACAACAACCTGCCGTGCACCGCGGAGAAGGAAATCATCATCGTCTCCGAGGCCCTGCCGACCTTCATGGCGGAGTTCCAGAAGGCGGGTGCCCAGGTGATCAGCGAGGAGAAGCAGATCGACAAGCTGCGCACCATGATCCTCAATGAGGAGCTGACCCGTCCCAAGACCGAGTGGGTGGGCAAGGATGCCTACGACATCCTCACCGCCGCAGGAATCGAAGCTGAGCCCGACGTCAAGCTCGTCACCATGATCACCGATCCGCAGGATCCGCTGGTGCAGGTGGAGATGCTCATGCCGGTCGTGCCGGTCGTGCCGGTGACCGACTACGAGACCGGAATCGACATGGCCGTCGATCTGGAACACGGCAACCGACACACTGCCGTCATGCACTCCCGCGACGTGCGCCGACTGGACGAGATGGCCCGCCGCATCCAGACGACGATCTTCGTGAAGAACGGCCCGTCCTTCGCAGGTATCGGAATCGACGGTGAGGGATTCGCCACCTTCACCATCGCCGGCCCGACCGGTGAGGGGCTGACCTCGGCTCGAAGCTTCGCACGCCGTCGCCGCTGCGTCCTCGAGTCCTGATCCCCACCGCGG
Organism: Cutibacterium granulosum; assembly: GCF_900186975.1. NCBI lineage: Bacteria > Bacillati > Actinomycetota > Actinomycetes > Propionibacteriales > Propionibacteriaceae > Cutibacterium > Cutibacterium granulosum. Next base: position 888,517 of record NZ_LT906441.1, on the reverse strand, counting down.
GCTCCACCCCCGCCACGGGCTCCACCTGGGGCAGTATCTGCTTGCGTGCGACCCATGGTCGCCGCTTCGGGGGAACCGAACCGATCACCACTGTGGGCTGGTGTCATCTCGTATGGCACCAGCCCATCCATGTCGACAGGTCCGCACGCCTTGGCACCTGGCGCATTGTGCGCGGAGGCCTGCACCGGGACTGCAGAAGCGTGTCGGGAGCTCTCATGACAGCGCCAGCCCCAGCCAGGCGTGGAGCGCCGACCGTGCCCAGCAGGCGGTGAGCAGTAGTTGGGTGGTACGATCAGTTGGATGGTACGAGGAGGGTGACGAGCATCATCACGGCCCCCAGACCGAGCAGAATCGTCACGTCCATCCATCGGCGTCGTACCACGAGCAACCCCGCACAGTGCGCTGGCAACACCAGCCGCAGCAGTCCAGCGCCCATGACGCTCGCCGCGAAGATCATCGAGCCACCGAGCCAATGGCCGGTGGCCGTGGTGATGATGGAGGCCACGACCCCAGCGAGCACGCATGTCAGCGCCCACGGCGAGTCATACTCCCGTGCGTGGGCCGAGGCGGATCGCTTCGGGGTGCTCACACCGCCCTCGGCCCCATCGCACGCGTCGTGCTGGTCGTCCAGGTTCATGCTCCGGCGCGTTTGGCTGGCGGTACGGGGCACATCGGCGTCAGCCTCTCCCGTGCCCAGTCCACTCGGCGCAGCCCGGTCCCCTGGGGCCTCGTCCGGCCCTTTCATCGGGCAAGCTGCTCGGCCCGGTCGACGACGTTGGACAGCAGCATGGCGCGTGTCATGGGGCCAACACCGCCGGGATTGGGCGAGACCCACGCAGCCTTCTCCCAGACGTCCTTGGCGAAATCACCCAGGATCTTGCCCTGCGCCGACCGAGAGACGCCGACATCGACGAGCACCGCACCATCCTTGATCATGTCGGCATCGATGAGTCCGGGCCGGCCAGCGGCACCGACGACGATGTCCGCCTGCCTGGTGTGCGCTGCAAGGTCTCGGGTACCGGTGTGGCACAGGGTGACAGTGCAGTTCTCGATGCGCCGGGTGAGCAGCAGTCCCAGCGGACGTCCCACCGTGGTGCCTCGTCCGACGACGCACACCTCCTTGCCGGGAAGCTCGATGCCGTGGCGGGTGAGCAGTTCGACGATGCCTCGCGGGGTGCAGGGCAGCGGGCCAGGCTCGTTGAGCACGAGACGCCCCAGCGAGTTGGGGGCCAGGCCGTCGGCGTCCTTGTCGAGGTCGATGAGCCCCAGAGCCCAGTTGGTGTCGATGTGTTCGGGCAGTGGCAGCTGGACGATGTATCCGGTGCAGGCGGGGTTCTCGTTGAGTCCGCGGATCTCGGCCTCGAGCCGGTCCGCGGTGACGTCTGCGGGCAGATCGACGCGAATCGACTCGATACCCACCTGGGCGCAGTCGCGGTGCTTGCCACCGACGTACTGGTGTGAGGCGGGGTCGTCACCCACGAGCACGGTGCCGAGACCGGGCACGACCCCCTTGGCCCGCAGCGCGGTGACCCGTTCGGCCAGTTCTGCCTTGATCGCGGCCGCAGTGGCCCTCCCGTCGAGCTTCTGAGCAGTCATCGGTGTCCTCCTGAGTGCCGTGGCAGGAACAGGTCCATCCTTCCACGTCCGGACTGCGCCGAGCCACCTGGCCACGTTCTGGTCACAGAACCTTCCATGCCATCTGGGCTGTGCGTCTGCACTCCGACACACCAGAGACTTCGTACCAGGGGGACTTCGCTCCAGGATCACCAGAGCCCGAATGACGTCCGGACCGACCGGCAGAACATCGTCGTCGGTGACCACTCGATTCGACGTCCACTCACCGTGTCAAAATGGGTTCGTGCGTTTTCTCAACGATCAACCCACCTACGACCTGACCTACAGCGACGTCTTCATGGCCCCCAACAGGTCGTCGGTCGGATCGAGGATGAATGTCGACCTTTCCTCCACCGATGGCCTGGCCACCCCATTGCCGATCGTCGTAGCCAACATGACGGCCATCTCGGGCCGCCGTATGGCCGAGACGGTGGCGCGGCGAGGCGGGATCGCTGTGCTGCCCCAGGACATACCGGTGCCCTTCGTGTGCCGATCCATCCGCCGGGTCAAGGACGCCGACACCCGGTTCGACACCCCCATCACCGTTGATCCGCAGATGACGGTGGGGCAGGCCATGAACCTGCTGCAGAAGCGTTCCCACGGTGTGGTGCTCGTCGTGGACGACGACCGGCGTCCGCTGGGGCTGGTGAGCCCCGACGAGGCGGATGGGATCGATCGCTTCGCCCAGGTGGGTGAGGTGATGACCAGCGACATGACGACGGTGGGCCCCGACGCCACCTCCGACGACGTCTTCACCTCCTTGGCCGATCACCACCAGAAGGTGGCCGTCTCGGTGGACCCGGATGGACGACTCATCGGCATCATGACCTCCAAGGGGGCGCTGCGCACCGCGATCTACCCGCCAGCCGTCGATCCGTCCGGCCAGCTCATGATCGGCACCGCGGTGGGCATCAACGGTGACGTCGCCGGACGTGCCACGGCGCTGCTGGAGGCCGGATCCGACCTGCTCGTCATGGACACCGCGCACGGTCACCAGGATCGTATGATCGAGGCCTTGGGCATTGCGCGCAAGGTACGTGACGAGTTCGAGGCCCGTACCGGCCGCCGCATCCTCATCGTGGCGGGCAACATCGTCACCCGACGCGGCACCCTGGACCTGCTGGAGGCCGGTGCCGACATCATCAAGGTGGGCGTGGGGCCGGGAGCCATGTGCACCACCCGCATGCAGACCGGGGTGGGACGTCCACAGTTCAGCGCGGTGCTGGAGTGCGCCGACGCCGCTGCCGAGGCAGGCGGGTCCATCTGGGCCGACGGTGGGGTGCGTCACCCCCGTGACGTGGCTCTCGCCCTGGCGGCTGGCGCCGGCTCGGTGATGATCGGATCCTGGTTCGCCGGAACCCACGAGTCCACCGGCGAGATGAAGGTCGATCCACAGGGGCGGCAGTACAAGGAGTCGTTCGGCATGGCCTCGGCCCGTGCCGTGCGGCACCGCACCCGGTCACGTTCGGCCTTCGACCGGGCTCGGGCAGCACTGTTCGAGGAGGGTATCTCATCGTCCAAGATGTACCTGGATCCGCAGCACCCGGGGGTGGAGGATCTGCTGGACTTCATCACCTCGGGAGTGCGCTCCGCCTGCACCTACGCCGGCGCACGAAACCTCGTCGAGTTCCACGAGAAGGCCGTGGTGGGCGTCCAGTCGCCGTCGGGCTACGAGGAAGGCCGCCCCGTGGCATCGTCTTGGGCGTGACTCGGGAAACTCATCCTTCACCTACACACCATGATCGAATGGTCATCTGTAATGAGACTCGAACACCAAGGGTGACCTCCGGATGCATGACGTGACAAGACTCCCCAGAAATACCATTGACGTAAAAGTATATGCGCTGAATCCACGTCTTCTGAGCACAAATGCAGCCACAGCTGGAACAGCTATCATCAGCACATTGTCCAGCACGGCTTCATTGGTCATCAGACCAAGAACGCAGCCCAAGCATATCCCTATGACAAGATTTTGAACAATCTCATCTCGAGAAACCATGTATGCTTCTGGGATGAAAATCCCAAAAAAGGGAATCAAGATCAATATACATGCATACGACGGGATGAGATATCGCTGTGCTTGGCGCGTTGGAGCGTTGCCACAATCATCGCCAAGCATGGCGTCACAGCGACGTAACGCCATTTGATGCATCACAGGAGCCCATGTGATCGTGAAAACCAAGAGCTCTACGACCCACAGATAGGGGGAGACGGTGCTTCCCCTGACGTTGGTAAGGAACCTAGTCGACGCAGAAAACATGAAGAATGCTCCAATTGACCAGACTCCTGCGATAGAGAAAAGTATTAACATCGCCGCAGCAATTATGGAAAACATCACCATTCGTGACTCCAACTGTGGTAAATTGCCACGGATCGCTGGATGAATCAGCGTGACTATCATGGTGCCTACAGTGACCACGATCCTGATGTAAAAATCCTTGACGAGATACTTCTTCATGATACCCCGATCATGCCTCCCACTTTAGCTTTGACGGGGTCTGTTATGACGTTTAGCGCTCCATCCTCTGCTATTCCACGCCAAAGAAGTTTGGCATTGTTCCCGCTGGGTTCGAACAGACCATGCAGCGTACGAACGCCAAAGCTTGAGTTCTTGATAGTGACAACGTTGTGCTGAGATGAGAACTTGGAACTCACCGTTACCGACAATAAGGTGTCCCATGTACCCGAAAAGGCCGCTCCAGCAGGTGAGACCTGTTTCCCACTAATAACATCATCCACGACCGATCCGCTTGCAGAAGCTCCGAATGTGATCGCATATTTAGCAGCCTTTGCTGGAGCCGAGGTCGCCGTGAACTGTCGATTCTTAAATACTCTTTGTGTTTTGGCTATACTGCCTCCCGCCACATCAGCAGTACCGCTAATTGCTCCCGTGACTGCCCCAGAAGTGATGGCCCCTAAGTATCCTCGGGTTGTTTTCTCCCCGGGTTCAACAGTGTAATCAATGGCTGATGCTATTGCCCCTGAAGATGCATTGACACTGGCCATAGTGCGAAGTCCTGCAACAGCACCTTTTGATGCGTTGATGGCAACAGTATTAGCCCAATTCCCAAATCCACCAGTGAAAGCTCCGCTAGCTGCGGCCAATGCGACATCGCACCAGTTCACTTTGCCAGTAGACAGCTTCTCTATGGCAATCGTCGATCCGGCACCGATCGCAGCATTGCTCACGGCTCCTACAAGGAGTGCCATACCAGCTCCAGTACCGACACCGCTGAATGTGAGCGCGATGCCGCCCGCTATCAGAGCCCCTGCAATGACGTAGTCCTTGTTGCGGTTCCACCAGCCCTGCGTATCGATGCTGTGGGCAAGGTCATTGAGTTGAGCATCGGTGACCGGATGCAATCCGGTGGGATCAATGAGGTTGAGGGGATCATTGGCGGCATAGTTGTACGGATTGCTGGCCCAGAGCGCACCTGAGGGGGGAATGGCAGGATCGGGCGTGAGAAAAGCGGAGGTGGCAGGATCATACAGACGCACGCCCCACCACGGATGGCCAGCAACACTCAATGCCGCGCCCACGAAACCAATGGTGTCGTCCAGACCAGCAACACTGTCAAACACCGGCTGATACGGATCTGCAGATTCGATGGGTGTGGTGGCCCGCCACAAATCGGCACCCCCACCGGACATGACCCCCAAGGTGCGGTCCCCTGGCACCGGGAGAACCGGACGGCCCCCGATGGAAGTGGGATCGCCAGTGACCAGATCCCAATCAACATGCACACACCGACCATCAGCAGTGACGTCAGAAAGATTGCCCAAGGCATTGACGTGGGTGATGACATCATGACTGACATCGGTGTATCCAGCCAACCAGCCACGCCCATCCCAGCTGTAGTCACGTCTACCGCCATCACTGCTGGTGGCGCTGACACGCCGTCCGCACTGGTCGTAGCTATAACAAGTCTCCGTCACGGCGTCGTCACAAGTACGGTTGACGGTGCGCGCGAGACGACCGGCAGAATCCCACGTGTGACATGTCTCAGCATGAGAGCCATCCTCAGCTTCGACGCTATGCGAACACAAACGTCCCACCGCGTCATGAACCCACCTGTGATGACTACGAGGACCAACGGCATCCACGAGGGATCCACTGTGGTCGTAGCCGTAGTGGTAGGCACCCGCAGGAGTATCGAGACCCGTGACACGTCCGTGATCGTCCCGCCGAATCCTGGTGGTGGCACCGTCGACGCTGTGAGTGGAAGCGGCGTGGTCCCAGTGATCATGGTGGTCAGGGGTACGAACGTCAACCAACCGCCCAGCCACGTCCCAATCCAAGTCGACGACACCCAGACGCGAATGGGTGATGGTGCCGGGCAAGCCATCAGGGCGGTATCGATAGGACACGACTGAATGAGTGTCGTCGGCACGGATGAGACGTCTGTCGGAATCCCATACCCACTCGTGATGATCCACCACATCGTCATCGTTGGTGGTGATGTGGGTCAGGGGCAGTCCACGCGAGTCGAAAGTGATGGTGTGGCGCTGTGGGACGTCGGGGTTGGTGTGGTCGGCAATGTGGAGGGTATGAGCATTGATGTCCCAGCTGGTGCGGGTGGACATCTCACCGTTGATGGTGACGACCTCCACACCGTCGATCGTCTCGTAGCCAGTGGTGGTACCATCAGGGGCCGTGTGACTGGTCAAATGTCCAGCATCATCCCACGTGTACTTGGTGGTGGTTCCATTGGGGTGGGTGATCTCGGCAAGCTGATCCAGATCAGTGTAGCGATAGGTGGTCAAGGCACCGGTGGCGTCGGTGCAGATGACCAAACGCCCACGCTTGTCCCAAGCGTAACGATGTACACCACCGGTCGGATCGACCGCGGAGATCAAGTGGCCGGCCGCGTCCCAAGTGAAGTGACGGGTTGCGGCGACAGGGTCCCAGATACGGATGGGCCGACCACACGCGTCATAACAGGCACTGTAGGTGACGACATCACCTATGGTGGTGCGGATGAGGCGTCCAGCCGCATCCCAACTGTGGCAGGTGGTCTCACCGGTCGGGTCGATGCGGGTGGTCAGCCGGCCATCTGCGTCATAGTGGTAATGGGTGGTTGCTCCAGCGGGATTCGTCATGGTGGCGAGCCGACCGGTAGCATCGTAATCATAGCGGTGGACAAGCCCGCCGGGGCTGGTCACGGTAGTCAGCCGACCTGCGGCGTCATGATCGAACCGGGTGATTGCGCCAGTGGAGTCGGTGAGGGCTGTGGGCAGGCCACACTCGTCGTAGTCGATGCGTTCTGTAGCACCGAACACATCCGTGGTGGAGGTGAGCCGACCATAGTCGTCCCATGTACGAGCGGCCACCACCCGTCCGGTGGCATTGGTGACCTGATCTTGGTGCCCCTTGGTGGTCAACGACTGGCGTACCCCGGTCGGATCAACCACTGAGGTGATGTCACCATTGACGCCATAGTCGGCACGCCACCGGCCCCCGGCTGGGTCGGTGAGTTGACACAGCCTGGACATGGCGTCACGCAGGAATTGCCACTGTACTCCGCCGGGCAGCCCGATTGCCGACAGATCACCCAGCCCGTCATAGGCATACGTCGTCGTGGCACCTGCTGGATCGGTGATCGAAGCCACTTGGCCATCAGGACACCACGTATAGCTCGTCTGACCACCGTCAGGTGCGGTCACCGTCTCCAGATTCCCGGCTGGATCATAGCTGTAGACCCAGTGCGCACCATCAGGATCGACCCGACTCACCAGATGTCCAGCATCGTCATACGACAACACGGTACGGTACCCCAACGGGGTGATCGTCTCCCGAATCCGTCCAGCCTGGTCATGAAGGATTCGCCACGTGTCACCAACCCCGTTGGTCACACCCGACAGTTGGCCGAACTCGTCATAGTCGAATCCAACCTTGGCACCCGTCGCGTCCACCAATTCACGCAGTAGGCCTTGACTCCATGACATGGCGGTGGCGTTATCCTTGGCGTCCACTGCACGCACTGGGTCACGGTCCAGTCCCTCGTATTCCAAGCGCAGTCGTGTCATGCCGTCGGTTGAGACGGTGGCAAGCCGGTCACAGTCGTCCCAGCCGTATTCGATGACTCCGCCGGTGGCCAACTGGGTACGAGTACGTCGACCCCGGCCATCATAGCTGTGCCGGGTCACCGCACCAGCCCGGTCGGTGAGGTGGATCATGTTGCCGAATGCGTCGTAAAGCATCGAGGTGCGCTGCCCATCGCAGTCGATGATACCGACCGTGCGGCCTCGCGCGTCAGAGATCCACGTGTTAGAGTGGTGCCCGTCACCGTCATCGGCAACCGTCACCCCGCCGGGAAGATACACCATGCGGGTCTGATGGCCACCGGCAACCAGTTGGGTCCGGATGCGGCCCAGCGAATCGAACGTGTTGGCACACTGCACCACACCAGTACCGTCCAATACCTCGGTGAGCAACCATCCGTCCCACTGGTAACGCCACACACCGTCAGGACGCCTTACCACGGCCAGGCGCCCTTGGGAGTCATAGTCGTAAAACACCTGCCGACCATCGCCAGCCATCACCGAGGTCAGACGCCCTTGTTCATAGGTGAAGTTCAACGCACGACCCCACCCAGAGCGCAACGTGGTGATCACACCGTCCACGCGCTCGACCCACACCAAGTCGACTGGTCCATGACCAGCGGCCAGCCAATTGCCATCGGCATCAAAGATCCACCGGCCACCCTCGTTGTCAGACACCTGCCACACCAGACCAGATAGTCCAGCTGCATCGAAGCCAGTCACATCGGCGCCTTCACACTGTGACACCCACATGTTGGCACGTTCGGCACGCCACACCGGCGACTCACCACTGCCAGAAGCGGTATCGGCAGAGGCTGAAGTGCTATTGGTGATGCTGCTGGTAGCAGTGTGCGGGAAGATGATGTGGCGGCCATCCCCACGAACCCACCTAACCTGGCCAGACTCGATGAGCAGCCGTTGATCGACCGTGGAAGCCCACCCCGGCCCCAACACTCCACCAGGCAGGGGCACCTCGCTCTCGGTCAAGGCTGCTGCCAAGGTTGAGTTGTACAACCGGGAGAACACCAATCCATGACTGACCCCACCAAAATCCAAGTCTGTCTCGGGAGCCACGAAATTACCCGTTGCCGAGTTCACCGGATCCTCAATGTAACCCGTCGTGGGATCAATACCACCCAGCGTAGGCGAGTCCACCCTCAGATCTTCTCTGTCCCGATTCACTCCGGCAGACTGCAACGCAGCATCCAGCGCCGCATCGGCCAATGAGATTACCCCGGAACCACCAGCAGCACGAAACGCCTTCGCCACCGCTTCCAGCCACGTCACATCATCATTGTTGTACCCCACCCAGCAACGGTAATGACTGAACAACGTACCAACATCCAAGTCACCATACTGGCATTTCGCACGAAAGGTCTCGTAATCAGTCTCCAACACCCCAGCAGGCGTCACCTGCTGGTTGGCAGCATGAATTTCCCTCGCCGCTCCCGACAAGCTCTCTGGAATCGCGCTGGACACCCCACCAGAGGGCCCTCTCAGCCCCGTATCGGTCTGCCGCACAGATACCTTCCCGACAGACACGAAACGCTTCTCAGGGGGCGTTGCCCTGGGTAGGATTGATGGATCGAACTCCTCGTCACCGAGGATCTTGTCTCCAAGCTTTTCCCACCAACTGTCATGACGAGACGCATAGTCGCGCACTGCCTTGCGGCGTTCGTCCTCCTTACGCGCTTCCTCAGCAAGGTAATCCACCTCATCGGCAGCTTCGCGAAAGGCAGCGGCGAACTCAGCCGCATCTTCAGAAGCCACTTGCATGTTCCTCTTGAACACTTGCGAGAAGAAACCTTGGAACTCACCCAGTGCCATGCTCGCAGCATGACCACGCTCACCATCGAACGTCATCACCTTGGATGCAGCCTCACGCAAAGCAGCCGCGAACTCGATTGCCACGCCCGAATCAAAATTCACAGAATCCTGATAGTCACCCAATCCATTCAGGTCAACCATGGAAACCTTCCCAACAATAGATGACGAATGCTGCAAGCATCACACGATCACCACTTCTCCGTAGATGCGACGATGACGCAATGGTGACGCCAGCCCATCACAAGTGAACACAATCTGAAATCTAGGCAAACATTGACATCGAAACCTATCAACTTCTAGGCTTCTGAAAATATCAAATAAGTTCACCAAATATTCTTTAGGAATTCATTGGTCATTCACCAATGTCTGAGTGGAGTCTGGTGGGGTGGCTAGCCACCCCACCAGATCGAATGAACTACCTCACTGCCCTCCACCAGCAGTGAAGATATCGGTGGCGATCTTGTCCAGGTTCGATCGCAACTCCTCCAGCTGCGCCTTGGCCTTCTCCAGGGCAGAACGGGTCTCAGGCCACACCTGACTGCGGAACTGCTCGGCCAATGGGCCATCCCACACATCGGGGGTCGACAGAACCTGACCTTGCTGGTCCAAGGCCGTAATCTGCTCGGTCAGACCATTGTTGATGATCGACTGAATCTGACGAATCGAATCCTTGGCTTCATCGGTAGACAGAACACGCGACATAGAACACTCTCCTGAGATGGGATCTTGTAGGGTCCAACTTGCATGAGCAACGCTATCGCCTTCCACGAAACGTAGTTGGTATTCAACGCGGTTGGTACTCAGCGCATCTCACGCTCTAGACTGAATCACAACTTCACCACTCAGACAAGACGTACCGCGTTCTGGATGGTCTGAATACGACACGCGGAAGAAGAAACTGTGGAAACTGTGCGACAAACCAATCGTTGGTGCCGAGCTACAGCTGCGGTCATCGCCTGCGGCTGTGCTGCTCTGTCATTGACGAAGCCCGGGCCAGCACTGGGCAGCTCCGCCGCCGACTCGGAATCGACTGGTGTCAAGATAACGATCGATCAGCGTGGGGCTGTCACCGGCATGAGCTCCTCTTCGGGAGCTGATCTACCCCCCACGGCCAATGCATCTCACATGCCTTTTCGAGTAATGGTGACTTATTCCCACGACGGCAAGGTGTCCTCGGATCCGTCACTCGTTGCCGGAGCCGACGGAGAGGTCGGCATGGACGTCACGATTTACAACACCACTGGTCGTCTGGAAACAGTGAACGCTGATGTCAACGGACGCTCAATCTCCCGCGAAGCCTTGGTCTCCACACCCATGACCATGGCCGGTAGCGTCACTTTGGACGACATGGATCCCTCCAAGGTCGTCACTGCGGCGAGCCGCAACCAGCACACCGATCCCGCTGGCAATGGCGTCGTCGGCGTGGACAAGGACGGCAGGACCGTGGTGCAGTGGGCTGGGCTCACTGGCGTCGAGCCGCTAGGCTCCGTGGCCCGTTTCTCCTTGGTAGTCAATGCCCACGATTTCCACGTACCAGCGATGAACTTGGCCGTGACACCTGGGTTCGGCGTCCAAGACGCCAACACGGAGGATGAGAACGCCCTCGTCGTGTCCACCATCAAAACCCTGACTGAGACCACCCAGGTACTCGATGAATCCGGAAAAGCCATCCAGCTGGCCACCCAACGTCTCAACGAAGCTGGATCTAACATCGGCAACAAGACGATCAGCGACCTGAAGTCATCCGATATGCGCATCGCGGCCAATGCCGAGGCCACGGCCAAAACCATCTCCCAGCTCGCTGGACAAACCAGCATTGCCTACCAGAAAACAGGATCTCTCATCTCTGGTCAGCTCGCCCAGAGCACTGCAACGATGAAGGGGCTTCTCGGAGACCCGAAGTCGAGCGCGCCTCAGGTATCGGTGGATTCCCACACCTGCAAAGTCCACGCCAGCAAGAAGACTTATTCCTCGGCGGAAGCAGAGAAACGCGAGGTTACGCAAGTTAGACAGGAGTCTGACAACCTCGCCAATCAGCCAGTCCTTAGCGTCATACGTGGATTGTCCGCTCGGCTGGACGCGTTATCCACAGCCAGTGACAGATGCCAGAAAATGGTTGTTACCGATCTGATCACCATGCTCGGCCCCGAGGATCCCGACGCCAAGTCGTGCACGACCAATCCTGATGGACTGTCCTGCGCCCTGTATGCTCAGAAGAGGCAATTGAATGGGGCAATCAAGGATCTCACCGGCCAGAACGCACAATTTGCTGAACAGCTGCGCAAAGGTTCCCAGAACAAGATGTTGGGTAAGGTGCAGCAGCTACAGACGAATTTCGAGGATCTGCAGCTTTCCGTTGCCGATCTGTCAAAGGACTCCCCGCAGGCCTATGGCCAAAGCCTGAAAAGGGTAGACTTGGCATTGGATACGGTGACTGCTGGTATCTCCGCAACTCGCAATGAGCTAGACAGGATCCACGCAAAATCGCAGGATCTGCTCACCTCCGCGGATAGCCAGGACAAGCAGATCAGGGCCGTCAAGCGTGAGCTCTGTCTGGCTTCCGGCTTGACCCGACCGGCGCATGAGGAGCCTCCGAGTCCCGGCACGAACGACTCAACCATGACTCCCACCCAGCCTCCCCTCAAGGATTCTCTGGACCCCACCCCGGGTTCCATTGATAGAAGGGAGGGGATCCGACTGCTCGACATGGTTTCGACAACGAAGTGCCCCTTAGTGGACCCCGGACCCGATGCATCGTTCGCGGGTCGGCATCACCTCAGGCGCATGGAGAACAGCTTGGAGAGCACCAACTCCCAGATGCGCTCGGGTCTGGCCGAACTCGTTGAGCAGACGGAGCTGCACCACCCCGAAACAAGCCAAGCTGGTTCCCGGGTGGCTCGTAACCTGGATGGTCTTGATACTGCGCTGAAGAACCTGCGTGATGAACTCCACAAGGCCCAGGAACAGAGGAACGCCGGTGTCGTCACTCTCGCTAGACATGTCAGAATCATCAATGACCAGATGGAGATCCTTGATCGGCAGATGAAGGATCTGGACAGGTACTCCTCGGCAGTGGGTGGTGAGCTCTCCGAGCTTGGCACCGACTTGGATACCTTTGTCGTCAGCACGCGGGAAAGCGCTGACAAGCAATTGACGGACAATTTGGGGGCCTCGCTCAAGAACGTCAACTCGGTGCGTCGCAACGGTAAGCATGCCTCAAGACAGATGTTCGAGGCGTTCCGCAACGATCTCACCGAACAATCTGAACACGTGGCTGCCGTTGGTGAGCGTACAGTGGCGATGGCCAATGGGCGGATGACCACCGCCAATGATCACCTGTCCGCCCAGACAAACAAGGCCATGCAAGCACGTTCTGCAGAAACAATGAAGACTGCCGATGGAGCTGTCGCCGACACCAAGCAAGTGTCCGGGCTACTCGCTGGTGACATCGCCCACGTGCTGGACGACATTGGCCAGCACACCGACAGCGGGGATGGATTGCTCGGGGCCATCAGCACCTCTGCTGGCTACCTCAAGGTGGCCGATGGCAAAATGGCCGACGCCAACTCCCAGACCCATGTCGCCCAGTCCACCCAACGCACGGTTTACGGGGATGCCCAAGTGGATGATGCAGTTAGGAGGGCTAGCCTTGCACGTCTCGAGCAGCCGTTGACGATCGAGTCCAGTGGCGGTGCGATACCAGCCAAGTGGATGAGCGCACGGATTGAAGGATCTTCCCATGAGTGACGTCAAGGATGAGCAGAAACCCTCGTCACCAAGGCGAGTGGCGGTTGTCTTCGCAGTGATCGCAGTAATCGTCATCTGTGCGCTCGTTGCCGGATTACTCGTGTGGAAGGGCCATGATTCCCCCGATGAGCGACCTCCTAAACCCTACGAGGGTGCCAGAATCGAGCTGAGCCTGGGGAGCGTGCCAGGACATGTGCGCATCGGGCTCGTCGTGTCGCACACCGAGAATCCTCGTCAGGGCGGGGAGTGGATCGGCAACGCCCATGGGGCTCAAGTTGCCATGTGGCGTCTGGCTCAGGGCGGACACGGAATCGAAATCCAAGTCGTTTCCGACAAGGGAAGCAGCCAAGGGGCCAAGGACGCCGTCGAGTCGCTCAAGCGTGCTGGAGTTACAGGAATCGTTGCGGCCACAAGTGGATCCCACACAGACGCACTGGCCAAGGAAGCCAGCCGTGCCGGTATTCCTATCATTTTCCCCTACGCGACGGCTCCGGACAATGCGCCTGAGGGCACCTGGTTCGGGATACCCACCATGTCCCAACAGAAGGATCTCATCAACGCCCAGGCCGCTGAACTTGGATGCAGACGGTTCGCAGTCCACGGTTCCGGATTGCAAGACGCTGACACGACTGAAATTGCCGTTGACGGCAGAGGGCAAGTGACCAAGCAATTCGTCGAAAACCTCGCCAAGAACCCCAAGACCTGTGTATACATCGAGGACCTCGGAACCGCCAAAACCGCTACGAACACCCCCACCATGGTTACCACTCTCCGTGCCGGAGGAGTGACGGCACCAATCTTCCTCGGGCCGAATGCGACCTCGGCAGTAAGCACCATGGCGCTGGTACGTGACGGTGCTGCCCCCACCCAGATCTACAGTGTGGGCATGCCCTCCCACGGCGTGCAGGCCGTGAGTGCTGACGGCAATGAGCAGGCTCGTGCCTTCTCCGAAGCTCTCACCCATCTGTCAACCTCCGAGGAGAAGTCAGCGGTTGATCCATCCAAATCGTTCGAGACGTATTCCGGTGAAGCCGACGGACGTTCCCACGACGCTGTTGTGGCCCTCGTGGCAGCAAGCGTGAAGGCTGATTCCAACAAGGCTGGCGAAGTTCGCACTGCCCTATCCAACCTTGACATGTCCAAATTGCCATTGGTGAATCGGTCGGATGCACCTGACCGAGAGGCGAGCTCGAATGGACCTGCTGCCCAGATGGTTCAACTCACCACCGTACAAGGTGCTGCGACTTGGGTGTCAGCCATGAAGTGAGGTGTACCTCAAGAATCTTGTGCTGGCAGACGAGGTGACAACGCTGCCTTGCGTGGCTCGTTTGTTGAACACCTAGCCGCATCCTAGATGATGAGAGGGGAGGGAGTAGCCAATGCGGATTGTGATCTCGCAGCAGGGTCACGAACGAGTCTTCTTCGTGACCAACGTGGAGCCCACGACAATCCTCCGTGAGGTGCTGGAAAGCGCTCAAGTCGATTTGCGACATTTCAAACGGGTTTGGGTGGACGGACGAGAGGTCGACCAGGAACTCAGCATCCGTGAGGTGGGGCTATGCGAGGGCGCAGTAGTGGCCAACACCCCGCAGCCCTATCCCGGAGAGTCCCTCAATGACGAATCGATGTCTGCTCACCACATCAATCGGCAGGTGAACGGGCGCTGGCAACTGGTTATCGTCGGAGGCAGTACCTGCGCTCGCGTGTATGACCTACCTGCCAGTGGACCGGCACGCGTAGGCCGCTCTGCCGAGGCCGAGATCTCGCTGGACTCGGCATCGGTGTCGTGGTCACACGCGGTGGTGAATGTCACAAACGATGGCGTACACGTCATTGATCATGACTCCTCCAACGGCACCTATCTCAACGGCAGAAAGATCGGGAGTGACCACACCCAACCTACTCAGATACGTTTGGGAGACATTCTGTCGATCGGTGGCGTGTGCCTCATGCTCGTTGACTCCCGGATGCGGGTGGCAAACCGTTCACACGCAAATTCCGGAAAGATGCCGACTGCTGGTGCCGGTGGCCTCATCGCGTTCAACCGACCGCCACGTACCGCACTGCCTCCCCATGCCGAGCAGATAAGTGTGCCGGCGCGCAAGGACTCTCCCAGTCCCGCAAAATTTTCCTGGGTCGCGATTGTTGCACCGTTGCTCATGGCTGTGCTGCTGGTCCTCGTTCTCGGATCAATGCGTTATGCGCTCATAGCTCTGCTCTCGCCGGTGATGGCTGTAGGGTCATGGATCGAACAGAAACGTCGCAACAAGAGTTCCGACAAGGACAACGAGCAGACGTATCTGGCAGACCTGGAGAAGACGCGTGGTGAGATCGAGCAGGCTGCCTGCGCCGAACGCTCCCGTACACGTGCACAGGTCCCCTATCCGCATGAACTCGTGGACGCAGCCACCGGCTCGACGTCAGTCCTGTGGCAGGTTCGGCGGTCACACCGTGACTTCTACACTGCTGCCGTGGGAACAGCCAATATCCCGTTCACGCCGACACCGCGTTCACACAGCGGGCCCATGCAGCCACGTACCAAGGCGATCTTCGACCATGCCGTGCTGCGTGCCACCCCGCTCATCGCGGATTTGCAGGACGGCCCGATCGGAATCTGGGGCTCCAGGGATGAGTGCCTGTGCATCGCTCGCTCCTTGGTGTGCCAGCTAACCACTCTGAGTGGCCCGGCAGATTTCCGATTGGCGGTGGCCACGGATGAGGCTCGGGCTGAGGACTGGCGATTCACTGCTTGGCTACCACACACCCAGACGGGCAGTACGAATCCACACGAGAGATTCATCGCCCTCGACACGACACAGGCCAGTTCCATGCTGCGCGGGTTACGGGATTTGCTCAACACTCCCGAGCCAGCGTCGATGCTCATCGTCGTTGACGATCTGGCACTGACCCAGGGCAGGGACTGCCCGCTGCGTGACATTCTTGAGTATCGTCCGGAGCGTCGTGAGCAGGCTGCACGGCGATTCGTCAGTGCCATCATCATCGCACCGACGGTGGATCAGCTACCTTCGGTGTGTCACACCGTCGTCCACGCCAAGACCGACAACGAGGTCACGGTCACCATCCCATCTCAGTCGGAGTGCACAACTCACGTGACTGCTGCAGGTGTGGACGCGGACACAGCGCGTGACTGGGCACGTCGGCTCGCTCGGTATGATGATCCGAGCGTGACGACCAGTGGAGGTGGCCTGCCCGGGCTGGTACACCTGTTCGATGTTCTGGGGTTCAACCGTACGACGATGGATGCATCCACGATCGTCGATTCGTGGCACAGATCCACGGATCCCGATGTTCCCCTCGGCGTGTGCGACGACGGTACGTTTGTCTTCGACCTCGTCAAGGACGGACCACACGGTCTCGTCGGCGGCAC
Source organism: Cutibacterium granulosum (assembly GCF_900186975.1). Lineage (NCBI taxonomy): Bacteria > Bacillati > Actinomycetota > Actinomycetes > Propionibacteriales > Propionibacteriaceae > Cutibacterium > Cutibacterium granulosum. The sequence continues at coordinate 871,899 of NZ_LT906441.1, read as the reverse complement.
CACTGGTTCGGGCAAGTCGGAGCTGCTGCGATCCTTGGTCGCGGGGTTGGCTGCCCGGGTCGACCCACAGCACCTCACCTTCATCCTCATCGATTTCAAGGGCGGAGCGGCATTCGCCTCCCTCAACCAACTGCCCCACACGATCGGGACCCTGTCGAACCTGGAACCTTCCTTGGCATTTCGAGCCCTGCAGGCACTCAATGCAGAACTCAAAAGACGTCAGCAGTGTTTCGCCGACGCAGGTGAAGGCATTGACAATCTTGACGCCTACCTCGCCACGAATCCAGCTGAACCCATGCCACGTCTGCTCCTGGTCATCGACGAGTTCGCCCAGCTCGCCAAGGAGTATCCTGACGTGCTTTCGGGGTTGGTCTCCCTGGCAGCAGTGGGTCGTACCCTCGGCGTACACATGATCCTGGCCACTCAGCGTCCTGACGGTGTCGTCAATGACGACATCCTGGCCAACACGAATATGCGTACCGCATTGCGTGTACAGAGCCGAGAGCAGTCGACCAACGTCATCGGGGTCCCTCTGGCAGCGAGCATTGGCAGAGAGCAAAAGGGACGCGCCTACATCAAGCTGGGCGAGGAGGACATCACCCCCATCCAGACGGCACTGGTGACCGGCGTCAGTGGTGCCAGCACAGCCCAAGACCTCCACGTCGACCCGATGATTCTGGGAAACGCCCCCAAGGAACACACCATTCAGGCCAGCACCACCCAGATCAACGACATGGACCTGCTCATCCAATGCATCATCGAGGCCAATGAGCTACTTGGGTTCGCACCAGCCCGCCGAGTGTGGCCCGAGCCGCTGTCGGGCCACGTGGAGCTCGTCCTCAAACACTACGATTCAGTCACGCACCGGAAACAGCAGGTGGTGTCGACATCTGTCTCGTCGACCCTTGACGTGGCACTCTTTGACGATCCGGAGCATCAGCGCCAGTACATTTCGGGCTGGAAATTCGCCACTGAGAATCTCGTCCTGGCGGGGATGCCTGGATCTGGCACATCAGGCACCTTGATTGCACTGGCACTGAGGATTGCCGATACCTATCCTCCCGGCAAGGCCGATATCGTCATCCTTGACGTGGCGACCGCATCCTTGGACGCTCTGCAAAAACTCACCCATGTTCGTGGCTATGCTGGCCCGGGCCATGCCAATCGCCAGCTCCAGGCACGAGTGCTGCGATACGTCGCGACCGAGCTGGACCAACGGTCCGCGCATCCACACGACGAGTTCCCGCTGCTGTTCATCCTCGTTGACGGGTTCGCCACCTTGCGTGAGGAATATGCCGATGTGGAGGACATGAAGCTCATTGAGGGGTTCCATCAAGTGTGGGCCAAGGGCCCGGCGATGGGCATCCACTGCGTCGTCACGACTACTCGGCTCAAGGCGCTGCCTCCTGCCATCAGTGACCTCACCGGTCAGAAGTGGCTGTACCAGCTGGCCGACACATCTGAATATCACCCGATTGTCGACAAGGACAACCACCCGGCCAATCTACCCGGACGATTCGTCTCCACCACGAGGGCACATCACGGTCATGTCGGCCTTCCTGATGACGTTGATGCCACCATGGTCGCGATCAACGAATTCTGGGGAGTTGATTCCCTCAACCCCTTGGTCCAAGAATTTCCTGAGCACGTGGGGCCCGAACAGCTGGTCAACTGCGTCGCACGGGGTAGTGAGACATGGCAGATCCCGATAGGCATCAACGAAACCGACCTCACCCCATACACATTGGAGGCATTCACGGGAGAACACGTGCTCATCAGCGGTCCTGCCCGCAGTGGAAAGTCCACGATGCTTGCAGCGATCCACCAGATGCTCATCCAGCAGTATCCGGGCATCGACATCCTCGTGAGTGCCCCGCGTCGTTCACCGCTGGGCCAGTTGTTGCCAGAGGTCATGCCTCCCGATCAATTACTCAACCGCGTGGCAGAGAAAGGTGGTTCCCCAGAGCCGTGCATCATCATGATCGACGATGCACACATGATCGCCGACGAAAGTCAGGTGTTGACCCAAGCCTTGAACAGTCCAGAATCGCCATTCCTGTTCATCGTGAGTGGTCGCAACAACGATCTGCGGTCCTTGTACAGCCATTGGACGGGAAAGATTCGCAAGTCCCGACTCGGAGTCCTACTTGTTCCAGATACCGACTACGACGGTGATCTGCTAGGTGTCCGTTTACCACGTCACCCACGGGTGACGATGAGTGAGGCACGAGGATATGGCTGCCAGAACGGTACGGCTACCCTCATCCAAGGTGTCACTGCAAGTGTGAGGAGCCTACGGTGAGCAGCGCTCTTCCATTCGATTTCGGATCGGGGTACCAAGCCATCCGCAGGATTGGGCAAGGGGCATCTGGTCGTGTCTATGAGGGGATCGATCGGGTCCACGACGAACGAATCGCCATCAAGATTTTACGCTCACAGCTCGATGACGATCCACAACTGGTGCAGCGATTCATCCATGAACGACTCACCCTCACCGAGCTCGATTGTCCACGCATCATCGCGGTGCGAGACCTCATCGTCGACCAAGGCATGCTCGGAATCATCATGGAGCTTGCAACCGGGCCCACCCTTGGCACCAAGCTGACGACCGATGGGCCATTGACCCCAGCAACTGCTCTGGCAGTAGTGGTCCAAGTGGCCCAAGCCTTGGTCTATGCCCATGAGCGTGACGTAGTGCATCGCGACATCAAGCCCGACAACATCATCCTCACCACTGACTCGAATGCGGAGGATCCTGGGGTGAAGGTGGCGGACTTCGGTATTGCGAAGATCCTCGGTGGTTCCTCAACGACCACACACATGGTTGGTACAGCTCACTACATGGCGCCCGAGTTCATCTCGAACAACACGCTAAGTCCCAGCGTTGACGTGTATGCCTTGGGCGTGAGCCTGTATCAGACGTTAACGGGGCAACTGCCGTTCGGTACGGAGCAGGACAATCCCTACGCCGTGGCCCAGCGTCATCTACAATCCATACCTGCGATGATCCCGGGTCTTGACAAACGGGTGTGGGATCTCATTTCCGGAATGCTCACCAAGAATCCGGCGCATCGACTCAGCGCAGCCGAAGTGGCCGATCAGGCATTCGGCCTCATCCCCGATGTCAAGAACGAACCGGCGCTCACCGTTCCGGAAGGAGCGTTGGCACCACATGCGATGACGATGCTACGTCAACCAACGTCGTTGAAAGCCTCTCCTGACGATGAACAGAGGCTCACTGTCAAGGACAACAATCCCCCAGATCCCATCGAGTTGGAGCAACTACGCACCCTCGACAGCCCGGCATCGGCCACCATTCTCAAGGCTGGCCCGGAACCAGACGTGGAGGTGTTGGGCGATTCTGTAGGTAAGGATACGGAGACCAAGAATTCTTGGTGGTCCAACCGTACCCATCGGATCATCATCTACGCAGCAGCAATCCTCGTTGCAGCGACCGTGGCCACCGTGTGTGTCATGCTCGCCGGGCGGCATCGGGGAGCACGACAGGAGTCATCGAAAAAAACTGTTGACGGACTCAGCGCATCTCTACCGATACAGACTTATCCGTCCGGTCTCAGCGTCGGCCGCTCGGTGGAGATCACCGGAGGCACGCTGAAGTACACCCTCACCTACGGCACCATCAAGCAACCACTCGGTGGAGATGTGCTCGAGGTGATCAAGTCAGGTGACAATTGTACGAACGTCACTTGGGATGATGCCGCCACGGTCGCTCCACACAGCCCAGCGCTCACATTGATCGACGCCAAGTGCGGATGGACGATCTCCCTCAAGACCTTGGCGCAACAGGATCCAGTGACCGTCACGGCAACGCTGTCCGCCAAGGATGTGACGATCAGCAACCAAGCAGACCTGCAGGCCTGGCTCCAGAGTCAAGCAAAGGCTACCGATGAAGTGCTCAACGATGACGCCACGAACTCAACGGCGTACAGCCTGCAGCGTCTTCAGGAGATGCGTGTCAAGGTACCCTCCCGCGTCAAGGAAGGCTCTGCCATCCCTGTGACGATTCTGGGCACTTGGCCGGATGGGGAGAACGAGCTCACCCCGATCTACACCACGCCGTCCAGTCCCAACCCGACAAGCATCCTCACCGACATCACAGGTGGCAAAGAGGAAGATCTCCGTCTCACTGACCGGTGCTCAGGAGCCGTGGCCATCACACCTGATGGCCATGACGTAAGCGCTCTACACCCAGCCACGTGCAGCCTTGGTGCGGAGATCGGCAACTACCAAGCGCAGGAGAGCCAGATCACCATCGTTGCCAAAGGGTCGTGAGTCTCTTGCCTGACATACTTCACGCATACGGTCAACTTGTGGTGGAGCAAGTCCCCTTTGTCGCCCCGTTCACATGTCGTGAGCAAAGGTCAGCTTTGTCCTGCGCGGCCATGGCTATTGTTGGGCACCAAAGATCAAGATCACCCGGCCACGCTCTTGGCCATGACAACCCCGTGCATTCCTTGGCCAAGGACATCCCATGACCTCTCCCACGATTCGTACCCTGACCGTCTCGGCATGCGCCTGTCTCGTGGCACTCACCGCGTGCAGCTCGTCCGAAACACCGCAGCAGACGTCCGCCCCGACAGCGGGCCCCTCCGTCAGTACGTCCGCCAGCAACCTCACACCGCTGACCTCGGTGTCACAGGTGAAGCTCCCCCTGCAGAAGTATCAGCCCACCCAGGCCGAACTCACGACCATCTCCACGGCGACCGACATCCTGCGCGCCCAGTGTGCCGCCCGATTCAAGGCCAGCTACGCCCCCAATCCCGAGGAGCAGGACGAGAACACCACCACTGCCCTCGACATTGCGGGGCGGTACAAACCGTTCGACGAGAAACTCATCCGGGCCAAGGCAAGCCCCACCCCACAGGCCGCGAATGCCCCACGTCCAACGACCAGTACCCAGCCAACGACCACCGATGGCACACCGGACAACTGGGACCCCTCTCCCCGGGACTACGCCGTGCTCACCGGCCAGAATCTCGACGGCACCGCCCTGGACCACAACTCCATCAAGGACGACCAGGGCAAGCCACTGCCCAAGGGTGGGTGCACCGCGGAGAGTCTGGCCAGACTCTCCGTCACTGGCAGCACAGCACCTCACCAGCAACTCGGCGACCTCGTCGCCAAGGGGATGGACGACTCCCTCGACCGGGTGGAGCACGACTCCCGGCTCGCCCCGCTCAAGCAGAACTGGGTGCAGTGCATGAAGGACGCCGGTCATCCGGTATCGAGCTGGAGCGAACCGCCGAAGGCCTCCTCCGAACTCACCAAGGACGGCTCCGACCTCAGCGTGGACCATCAACTCGCCGCCATGACGTGCGCCCGCAAGGACAACATCCCCGCCCTTCAGTACTCTCTGGACACCGAGTACCAGAAGTCCTGGATCGGCAGGAACAAGAACGAACTCGAGAGCCTGCACTCGGATTTCCAGCAGGAAATGACCAAGGCCACGAAAGTGGTGAAGCGATGAGTGTTGAGCCGCGGTGTTTTTCTCCGGATGTGCAGGGATCGTCGGGGCAGCTGGGGGATGGCCAGGACCGTCCCCGGGAACCGTCGTGGGGTGTGGGTCGTGACCCGGCCCAGCCGCGGATCTTTTCCCAGGCACGGATTCTGGTTCCCATGGGACTCGTCGGGGCAGCAGGATTGACATGGGGAGGGCCACCCCAGCTCATCCATGATGCCGTTCATGGCACTGCTGATATTTATGAATACATTGTCCTCATCTTGGGTTCCTTGTCGGGTTATTGGTTGCTGGCTCATGGTTTGTGGCGGCGTTTTGGTGTTGATCGTGACAAGGTCTGGACGCGTTTCGGTCATCTGTTCTACCGTGAGATCCATTTCGATCAGGTCAGCCGAATCGGCACCGGTATGGAGCGCTACAAGGTCTGGGCAGGCACAACCAAGATCAACCTCGACTACAACCGTTTCGACTACACCTTGGTCTACCTACGTCTGCTCGAAGAACTCCACCATCGCCGTATCCGTCTGCCCGGAGCAGACATCACCGATCCTGACTGGGAACAGGCAGCCCAACTGTGGCGCAACATCCTGGCCGGGGAAGCCTACGGACACCACCAGCGCTTCTACGCCACCCACCCGGAACAGCTTGCCCGCCTCAACGCCCTCACCCAACCACCTGATCACTACGACACCTGACCCGCAGCCACCGTGTGAAGAAAGATGACCATGACCGTCGAACCCCTCACCTTCGACCCCCCACAACAATGGGGCCAACAAACCCGGCAACACCCAGCCACCACAACGCCCGACGATCCGAGGGCACAGGACCCGGGCGACCCGCAACACCTACGCCCCTCACGACCATGGATCATCGTGAGCCTGATCACCGCCACCATCACCACGCTGTGCCTGTGGGGCATCATCGTCTCACATCCCGAGGACAAACCCTTGGCCATCATCTGCCAGCTGGCCATCACCATCCCCAGCTACCTCATGGTCCTGCATGGCCTGTTCTACCGAATCCACATCGACGAACACACCATCACCACCCGCCTGGGACCCTTCACCCACCACGTCGACGCCCACCACATCCGTGCCCTGACCCTCAAACCCGACAGCTACGTCATCACCGATGATGACGGCCACCGAGTCCGCATCAACCACTACGCCTACAACGTGGACCGAGCACTGCTCAACCTCCTCATCGCCCTGGACACCCGCCCCATCGACCTACCCGAAGGACCCGCCAACCACCCCGAATGGCCAGACTGGGCACAGAACTGGCGCAACATCTGGGCCACCACCATCCACGACAACCACACCACCTACTTCACCACCCACCCCAACGCCCTCACCAACCTCAACGCCCTCGTCCAACCACCCGACAGCATGTCCAACGCGTCCTGCCCAGCCAGCGGTGAATGATGGCAGACTTGACCCGTGCCACGCTTCCTCTCCGCCAAGCCAGACTCGCGACTGCTCCCCCTGCCGTGGGACACACCGCTGGCGGAGTGGCCTGCCGAGTACCTCGTGGCCCTGCCGCGCGGTATCTCCCGCCACGTCGTGCGATTCATCAAGGTCGGCGACTCGGTGTATGCCGCTAAGGAGGTCATCGAGCACCTGGCCATCCATGAGTACCGACTGCTGCACGACCTCATGCGTCTGAACACGCCGTCGGTGGAGCCCATCGGCGTGGTGACCGGTCGGCGTGATGCCGATGGCCACCCCATGGATCAGATCCTCATCACCCGTCACCTGCAGTTCTCGCTACCCTACCGATCGCTCTTCCAGTCCGGGGTACGACCGGAAACCGTCATGCGACTGTTGGACGCCCTGGTCGTCCTGCTGGTACGGCTGCACCTGGTGGGATTCCTGTGGGGTGACGTCTCGCTGTCAAACGTGTTGTTCCGCCGGGACGCCGAGGCCTTCGCCGCCTACCTCGTCGACGCCGAGACCGGGGAGTTGCACGATCAGCTCACCACCGGCCAGCGGGAGCACGATCTGCAGATCGCCCGCACGAACCTGTACGGCGAGTTCCTGGACCTGGAGGCCGGCGACCTGCTCGACCCCAACTTGGACCCGCGGCAACTCGTCGACACCATCGAGACTCGTTACCACGAGCTGTGGGCAGAGCTCACCGAGCCCCAGGAGTTCCCCGGCGGCGACGTCTCGCAGGTGGAGTCGCGGGTGCGCCGTCTCAATGCGTTGGGATTCGACGTCGCCGAGCTCGACATTCAGACCAGTTCGGACGTCATCCGCATCCAACCCAAGGTGGTCGATGCCGGCCACCACCAGCGCCGCCTGCTGCGTCTCACCGGCCTGGACACCGAGGAGAACCAGGCCAGACGGCTGCTCAACGACCTCGACACCTTCGCGGCCCGGCGGGGACTGCAGTCGGTGGACGAGAGCGTCGTCGCACACAAATGGCTCACCGAGGTGTTCTCGCCAGTCGTCGCCCAGATTCCCCCCGAGCTGTCCCGCAAACGTGACATGGCCCAGTTCTTCCACGAGGTGCTCGACTACCGCTGGTACAAGTCACAGCGGGAACAGCGTGAAGTGCCACACGTCGAGGCTGCCCAGGGCTACGTCCACGACATCCTCACGCACCTGCCCGATGAGGCAATGAGCACCGATTCGGTGCTGCCGGTCGATGCCGCCGGAAGCCACCAGCTCGTCAATCCCTACGACCCCTCGATGGGCTACGTGGAGGACGTGGATGAGGAGCCACCGTACGATCCGTGGGAGGACGGGGCCGACGAGGTCGATCTGGACTCGGCACAGGTGCTGGACATTGCGGCTCTCCGGGCGAGGCAGGCGAAAGGGTGATTCTCCACGCCCCCGTACGCAAAGGCATGGGACCGAGTCACGAGTTCGGCACATCGACGCACCCTGACCTTGCCGAACCCGTGCCCATGCCGAGCCCATGCCGGTGCGTCTGACCCCGCGACGAGGCCCACGAGTACAACCCCGGGAGCACGAACCCCAGAACCACGAACAGTGCGCCGCCCCGGCACGTGACACAGTTCAGCAGGTGTGTGCGACCGTCATCGGATCCGCCGTGAATCCGGCTGCCGGGCGCACCGGAAACGGGAACGTCCGTGGGAGCCTCAGTCCTCACCGGCAGCAGGAGGCTGCGTGGTGAGGAATCCCTGCCAGTTCACCGAGATCGATCCAGCGGACGGGCCGGTCGGACGGGTCGGAATCTGGGCTCCGTCCACGCTCAGCTCGTCGGTCTCGTGATCGGGTCCGTCCGCACCTCGAGACGACCGGGAGGTCATCGCGGCCTCCACCGCCTGACTGATTGCGTTGCTCGACGTCCTGTGCTTCCTGATCTCGGCCATGCACCCATGGTACGAAAATGCCAAGGGGGTGCGGCGAAGCACCACTGGGCACCTCGTCGGCAACCATCGGCGATGCCCCGACCCCTTTGATCCCGACGTGCGGGGGATCACCATCCGTCCACAGCAGACGGAACGTCGTACTGCCGGTAGGCTTGAGGCGTGACATTCCAGTTGTACAACACAGCGACCCACCGCATCGAACCCTTCGTGCCCCTCATCGAGGGCAAGGTGTCGATCTACCACTGTGGTATGACGGTGCAGTCTGCGCCACACCTGGGTCACATCCGCAAGGAGGTCGTCTTCGACGTCCTGCGCCGCTGGCTGGAGCACAGTGGTTACGAGGTGACAATCGTCGCCAACGTCACCGACATCGACGACAAGATCCTCGCCAAGTCCGCCGAACGCGGTGTGCCGTGGTGGGCCCATGCCTACGAGTTCGAGAACGAGCTGCACAGGGCCTACTCGCTGCTGGGATGCCGTCCACCCAGCTACGAGCCGCGCGCCACCGGCCACATCCCCGAGATGATCGACCTCATCGGTGAGCTGTTGGACACCGGGCACGCCTACGTCGCCCCCGACGGTTCCGGTGACGTCTACTTCGACGTGCGATCCTGGCCACGCTACGGAGAGCTGTCGGGGATGAAGGTCGACGAGATGGCTCCTGCCGCCGATTCCGACCCCCGCGGCAAGCGTGACCCCCGCGACTTCGCCCTGTGGAAGGGGCACAAGCCCTCCGAACCCGAGACTGCCTCGTGGAACGCCCCGTGGGGTGCTGGACGCCCCGGCTGGCACCTGGAGTGCTCGGCCATGTCCGGCAAGTATCTGGGCGAGGCCTTCGACATCCACGGTGGCGGCATAGACCTGCGCTTCCCGCACCACGAGAACGAGCTGGCCCAGTCGGCTGCTGCTGGCCGCGCATTCGCCCACTACTGGATGCACAACGCGTGGGTGACGATGTCGGGTGAGAAGATGAGCAAGTCCTTGGGCAACACCGCTCGGGTGTCCGAGGTGACGGCGAACCACGATCCGCGCGCCGTGCGCTACTTCCTGCTGGCGCCGCACTACCGCTCCACCATCGAGTTCTCCCCCTCCGACGAGCACACCCAGGGATCCCTGGACGAGGCCGACAAGGCCATCGCCCGTATCGACGGCTTCCTGGAGCGCGCCGGGCAGGTCTGCGACCGAGCTGGGATCGACCCCACGAATCTGCCCACGGATGCGCAGGTGCCCGAACTCGACGAGCGATTCACCCGTGCCATGGACGACGACCTCGGCACCCCTGCCGCCGTCGCCACGCTCTTCACGACGATCAACGAGGGCAACAAGGCGATCGACGCCTCCGACGCCCCAGCAGTCGCAGCCCATCTGGGCCAGCTGCGCGTCATGCTCGGCGTCCTCGGCCTCGACCCGGACGATCCGGTGTGGGCGTCGAGCAGGTCCACGCAGTCCGACAAGCTCGAGCCGGTCGTCGACGGACTCGTCCAGGCCATGCTCACCCAACGCTCCGAGGCCCGGGCCCGCAAGGACTGGGCCACCGCCGACTCCATCCGCGACGTGCTCACCCACCTCGGTCTGGTGATCGAGGACACCCCTGACGGCGCCCGGTGGTCGCTGGACTGAGGTGGCCCCGGGCCCGACGTCTCCTGAAGCGGCCCGGCACCGAACTGATCCGCCTCCGAGCCGAGTCACCACTTGGTGATTTCGGCTCGAGGCAAGGCAGTCATGGGATTGATAGCGTCCCAGCTGATCGAAAGGACAACCATGGCAGGCAACTCCCAACGCCGAGGAGCCACCCGCAAGGCAAGGAACAAGGCTGCCGGTTCCGGCGGACGGATCCGCAAGGGTCTGGCCGGACGCGGCCCCACCCCCAAGGCGGAGGATCGCGTCTACCACAAGGCGTACAAGGCCAAGCAGACCGCCAGACCCAGGCAGCAGGCTAGCCGATCTTCCGAGAAGGGAGCCGGACCGGACTGGGTCATCGGACGCAACTCGGTGCTGGAGGCCCTCAATGCCGGATTGCCGGTGCGGGCCGCCTACGTCGTCGACGGGGCCGAGCACGACTCCCGGCTCCGTGAGATCCTCACCTTCGCCGCCGACCACGGCATCCCACTCATGCAGGCCACCCGCAGCGAACTGGACCGCCAGACCGGCGGCTCCAACCATCAGGGCGTGGCGCTGCGCCTGCAGGACTACGAGTATGCCAGCGCCGACGATCTCATCGCAGCCGGTGCCGAGGCCACGCACGGCGGGCTCGTCGTCGCCCTGGACAAGGTGACCGATCCACGGAACCTGGGGGCGATCGTGCGCTCCGCGGCGGCCTTCGGGGCGCAGGGGGTGCTCATCCCCTCGCGTCGATCCGCGTCCATGACGGCAGCTGCCTGGAAGACCTCGGCAGGGGCCGCGGCACGCATCCCGGTGGCGATGGCCACCAACCTCAACCAGGCCCTGGCGAAATTCGCCCGAGCGAGCTGGATGGTCGTCGGGCTGGCCGGCGAGGGGGACGTCGACATCGCGGACGTGCCCGGTCTGGACGGGCCGACGGTGCTCGTCGTGGGATCGGAGGGCCATGGCCTGGCTCGTCTCACCCGCGAATCGTGCGACGTCCTTGCGAGCATCCCCATCACGAGTGAGGTCGAGTCGCTCAACGCGTTGGTGGCTGTCTCCGTTGCCCTCTATGCGGCTGCCCGGATCCGCACCGCCGCATGACGCGGGCAGGGAGTGATCCCCTTGCCGCCCCAGACCCTTGCTGTGGTCCGGCTGGTCTGCCACGTCATCGCGCGAGAGGCCAATGCCCTGCAGCCCCACCGTGGCACGGTTGTTCCCACGAACCGCCACAGGGGGCTGTGTCCGGAAGGTGTTGAGCGACCCCCTGGATCACCACCACCCCCTGGATCACCACCACATCGGGAACACTGCCACCTCACACCCCGCCGTGACTGGCGCACCCCGTCACCACCGGTGCCAACTCGAGAGGCATCCTGCCGACATGACCACCGCTTCCCCTACACCGTTCCACCAGAGGTCAAAGTGGTGCTCAAAGTGCGCGCACTCCCCTTTCAGGCCTGCCAAAGACGGATAGATTTGTCATCACCACCGTCTGAAGGGAGACAACGTGTCAGAGTCAACCGCCGCGCACATCGACCCGGAAACCGCGCAGAAGGTCTCGTCGGCCTATCGCAGCATGCTCGACATCATCGGTGAGGTGGAGCCGCGCGTCGCCCAAGCCACCCGCCAGGAGCTGGACGACCAACGTCATTCACTCAAACTCATCGCCTCGGAGAACTATGCCTCCCTGCCCGTGCTGGCGACGATGGGCACCTGGTTCTCCGACAAGTACGCCGAGGGAACCATCGGGCACCGTTTCTACGCCGGCTGCCAGAACGTCGACACCGTTGAGTCGGTGGCCGCCGAGCATGCCCGGGAGCTTTTCGGCGCCGATCATGCCTACGTCCAGCCGCACTCCGGTATCGACGCCAACCTCACCGCCTACTGGACGATCCTGTCCCACCACGTGGAGACCCCCGGGCTCGAGGAGTTCGGTGCCCGTACCGTCAACGACCTCACCCAGGACGACTGGGACACCCTGCGTCGCAGGTTCAACGACCAGCGCGCCATCGGTATGAGCCTGGACGCCGGCGGCCACCTCACCCACGGGTTCCGTCCCAACATCTCCGGCAAGATGTTCGACCAGCGCTCCTACGGCACCGACCCCGAGACCGGATATCTGGACTACGGCAAGGTTGCCGAGCTGGCCCGCGAGTTCAAGCCGTTGGTCATCGTCGCCGGTTACTCGGCCTACCCGCGTCGGGTGAACTTCGCGAAGATGCGTGAGATCGCCGACGAGGTCGGAGCCGTCCTCATGGTCGACATGGCCCACTTCGCCGGGTTGGTGGCCGGCAAGGTGTTCACCGGCGACGAGGATCCGGTGGCACACGCCGACATCGTCACGACGACGACCCACAAGTCACTGCGCGGGCCGCGTGGCGGCATGGTGCTCACCACCAACGAGTACGCCGGAGACGTCGACCGCGGCTGCCCCATGGTGCTCGGCGGACCATTGGGGCACATCATGGCGGCCAAGGCCGTTGCCCTGGCCGAGGCCCGCACCCAGGCATTCCGCGACTACGCCCAGCGCATCGCCGACAACTCCAAGGCACTGGCCGAAGGTCTCATGAAGCGTGGCGTCAAGCTCGTCACCGACGGCACCGACAACCACATCAACCTGCTTGACGTCTTCTCCAGCTTCGGGCTCACCGGACGCCAGGCCGAGTCGGCGCTGCTGGACTCCGGGGTCGTCACCAACCGCAACTCGATCCCGGCCGATCCCAACGGTGCGTGGTACACCTCCGGCGTGCGCATCGGCACCCCGGCACTCACCTCACGTGGCTTCGGACCCGACGAGTTCGACCGGGTGGCTGAGCTCATCGTCACTGCATTGTCGGCCACCACACCGGCAACGACGGCCTCGGGCAAACGTGGCAAGGCCAAGTACACCATCGCCGACGGAGTCGCCCAACAGGTGCACGACGCCGCCGACGAGCTGCTCGGCAACTTCCCGCTCTACCCCGGTCTGGAGCTGTGAGGCACCCATCCCGGAAAGCTGGCTCCGCACCGTCCGCGGAGCCAGCGTCAACTCCCGCTCACCAGTCGCCGCCCTCCACAGACGGTACGTGACCCGGACGGCGCCCCGAGCTGGGCAGACCCGCGGCTGCCGCCCTCTGCGGGTGACACGTGGGCTGCACGTGCCGCCCAGGCTGGGGAGAGCACGAGCCCGGTGTCGCAGGACGCACGGCCCGGGCACGGCTGGCAGGCCACGCCCCCCATGACTTCAGCGCGGACGAAGCCACACTGTGGTGGCCTCGGGAAGCTTGCCACTCACCAGATCCGCAGAGGTGAGGAGCACCTCCCCCGACGGCATGTCAATGGGTGTTGAGGTGAGGTTGGCCACGCAGACCCAGCCGTCATGCCGTCGCAGCGCCACAGTGCCCTGCGGGCTGTCCAGCCACTCCATGTCCTCACCGTCCTGCAGCCGTGCGCGCAGGCGCAGGGCTCGTCGGTAGACGTTGAGCGGAGAACGCGAATCGGCGTCCTGCCTGCTCACGGCAAGGTCGCGGAACCGGGTGGGCTGCGGGAGGTGTGGCTCACCCGACCCGAACCCCAGCGATGGGCCATTCGGTGTCCACGGCAACGGTACCCGGCAGCCGTCCCGCCCCTTGTCCACACCCGGTGAGCGGAAGAACGTCGGATCCTGACGGTACTCGTCGGCGATGTCGACCACCTGGGGCAGCCCGAGTTCCTCCCCCTGGTACAGATAGGTTGAGCCGGGCAGGGCGAGAATGAGCAGGGTCGCAGCCAAGGCGCGTCGCAGGCCGAGATCGGCATCGCAGGCAACGGTGCGTCCGTCACCCAGCACGTACTCCCGGCCGTCCCGCAGCTCCTCGGGCAGTCCGTAGCGAGTGGCGTGGCGCACGACGTCGTGGTTGGAGAGCACCCACGTCGTCGACGATCCGGACCTGGCCGCCAGGGCGAGGTTGTCGTCAATGATGCGCCGCAGCTCCTCGGCCCGGAACGGGGCCTGGAGCAGGTCGAAGTTGAAGGCCTGCCCCAATTCCTCACGAGTTGCGTAGGACGGACGGCGATTGGCCGGCACCCATGCCTCGGCCACGGCCACCCGGGGCGGGTCGTACTCGTTGAAGATCTGCCGCCAGTGACGGTAGATGTCGTGCACCTCGTCGCGGTCCTCCAGGCGACCATTGCCCACGGTCCTGTCGGCGGCGTCAAGCTCCGCCTGGCTGGGCAGCGGTTCGCTGAGATCCTTCTTGAGCAGGTGGGCGACGTCCACCCGGAACCCGTCCACCCCGCGGTCGGCCCAGAACCGCAACGTCTGGTCGAACTCGGCGACGACCTCGGGATGGTCCCAGTTGAGGTCGGGTTGGGCGACGTCGAACATGTGCAGGTACCACTGGCCGTCGTCAACCTGTTGCCATGCAGAGCCGCCAAAGGCGCTTGTCCAGTCGGTGGGTGGCTCGTCCCCGTCGCGGAAGTGGTAGAGCTCACGGGCAGGCGATCCGGGACCATCGGCCAGGGCCTTGCGGAACAGCTCGTGGCCCGATCCGGTGTGGTTGGGGACGATGTCGACGATGAGTCGGATTCCGTGGGAGTGCAGGGCGTCGACGAGCCGGTCGAAGCCCGCCAGGGTCCCCAGTCGCGGGTCGACATTGCGATAGTCGTCGACGTCGTAGCCGCCGTCGGCCAGGGCCGAGGGGTAGAAGGGGCTCAGCCAGACGGCATCCACGCCCAACCTCACCAGGTGATCGACGTGATCGACGATTCCGGCCAGGTCACCGATCCCGTCACCATTGGCGTCGGCGAACGACCGCGGATAGATCTGGTAGACGACAGCCTGTCGGTACCAGTCCGAAGTATTGGTTTCGTTGGTCATGATACGTCCTTCTGCTGCAGAACCCATCAGCCCTCCATCATCACGTCCGAGGAAGATCCGCACCCTGGATCAGGGCGGTGGCCACCGCAGCGACCCCCTGGCCTGCTCCGGTGAATCCCAGGTGATCGGTGGTGGTGGCGGACACCGACACCGGCGCACCGACGGCAGCTCCAAGCACCTCCTGGGCCTGCGCGCGGCGTTGCGCGATGTGGGGACGCTGCCCGATCACCTGGA
Organism: Cutibacterium granulosum; assembly: GCF_900186975.1. Lineage (NCBI taxonomy): Bacteria > Bacillati > Actinomycetota > Actinomycetes > Propionibacteriales > Propionibacteriaceae > Cutibacterium > Cutibacterium granulosum. The sequence goes on along the minus strand of NZ_LT906441.1, from coordinate 856,404 downwards.
CGGCAACGTTCACCGGCCGCCAGCCGTGCTCCGTGAGCAACGCCACGGTGGCCCGCAGGAAGTCCACCCCAGCACGTCCGGCCCATTGCGGATCCGACGTGCCGAAGACCGTGCCCAGATCAGCCAGCCCAGCCGCCGAGAGCAGAGCGTCACACATGGCGTGGGCAGCGACGTCACCGTCGGAGTGCCCGGCCAACCCCGCCGGTTCGTCGGGGAACTCCAGACCCGCGACGTGCATCGGTACCCCCGGTGTGAGCTGGTGGACGTCAGTACCGATCCCGGTGCGCAGCTGCACGGCAGCGCAGGATTCGGGGTGATGCTCCTCATGCGGTTCCGGAGCAGTCATCGCATCGGCCATGTCCGTCTGTCCTCCTCGTTGCGTTGCCATGTTGCGCAGGTGGTCTCATTGCCTGCGCTCGGCTAGTGGATGCCCGGCAGCCTCACCTGGCTGCTCGGCATGTTCACTTTCCGGGAATGGCTCGTCGGACGTGTCGGATGAACATGCCACCCTTCTCACGCACCTTGGTTGCCATGAGCCTGACCCGTTTGCCGCTGTGATTTCCTGCTCCGGCAGCAGCTCGACTGAACACCTCGGCGATGTCGATGTCGATGGGTTCGGTGATCTTCATCGCAGCCCGTGATCCCTCCACCAAGGTGATCTGGTGGTCATAGAGTTCGCAACAGCTGAGATCGTCGGTGACCTTGACGCCGTCGTCGGCCATACGTCGGTGGCACTGCGTGATGGTGGCCCGGTCGAATCCCTGCGGAGTCTGGATGGCACGCAGGGTGTCACGGTCGACAACCGTGCTGGTGTCCCCGTCGACCTGCCGGATGGTGTCCACCACGGGCATGGCGGGAGCAACTGCAGTGGCTCCGTCGTCCAGGGCCTTGATGACGTCTGCGACGACATAGGCAGGCACCAGCGGACGCACCGCGTCATGGATGAGCACCTTGGAGGCCTTGGACAGCACCGGGTGGGAGTCGACGAACTCCAGGCCCCGCCGTACCGACTCCTGCCGGGAGTTGCCCCCGGTGACGAAGTGCACCGGGATGGGTGCCGCCGCCAGGGCGAATCTCACGTGATTCTCCATGCCCTCCTTGACGACGACGACGGCGCGGGAGCAACCGCCGGCCGCCAGGGACTCCACGGCGACGGCAACGACGGCCTTACCGGCAAGCTCGGTGACCTGTTTGGGGATGGGCCCACCAAATCTGCTACCGATTCCGGCAGCCATGACGATGGCGACAATGGGTTCGTCCATGGGCCATGAGCTTAGCGAGTTCCCGCGGTCGGCGCGGGAACCGGCGTCGACAACCGAGGGGCGAGTGTGATCCGGCCAGCACCATGTCACCGTCAGGGCAGGGGGCCACCGTCCGGGCAGGGGCGTGCCACGCCAGCATGCACCTTCGGGCAGAACAATCCCCCACCTGACGCACGGTTTCACCATGGCCCATAATTCGATGTCAGCACCGTGTTGGCAGCAATACCGCTGCTGCACGAACAGCACAGCTACCATGGTGTCCACCACGACATGGATATCTCATCCAGCAAACCGCCGAGGAGGCATTGATGCTCAAGAAGAAGATTCTCGTGTGCTGTGGTACCGGGATCGCCACATCCGTCCAGGTCGCCAACAAGTTGCAGCGCATGCTCAAGGAGCGCGACATCGAGGCAATGATGAAGGAGTGCAAGACGGGCGAGCTGTTAGAGCACGCCGAGTCCTTCGAGCCGGACGCCATCGTCTCGACGACGGTCGTCAAGGCTCCTTCAGAGAGCGTCAAGGTGTATCGCGGAGTTGCCTTTCTCACCGGCGTCGGTGATGACGACCTGGCCGACGAGATCGCTGCCGACCTCAAGGCCTGACTTTTCTGCATGACACCCCGACTCATCGTCCTTGACGTCGACACCGACTCATCGGAGGAGTTGTTCCGTCTCGTCAACCACCGCCTCACCCGGGACGCCTTGATTGGCGAGACATTCCTCACCGCCGTGTCCCGGCGCGAGGAGACATATCCCACGGGGTTGGACTTCGGCCACGCGTGCGTCGCCATCCCACACATTGATCCCGACCATGTGAGGTGTCCCGGGATCCTGCTGTGCCGCAATGCCTCCCAGACCATCTTCCACGCCATGGACGATCCGGAGCGCGAGTTGCAGGTCGCGCTGTCCATCTGGCCGTTGGTGACCGACCCGAACAACCAGATCGGGATGCTCACGGCCGTGATCGAGCTCATGCAGAGCCACGACGGCTACCAGGCTCTGCTGCATGGCAGTGGTGCGGAACTGCGGGATCGGCTCGAGCCGGTCCTGGCAGCGGTCGAACAGTAGGGCAAGGCAGGCGCCCCTGCCAGCGATCACCGACAGGGACGGTGGGCAGGTGAGCGATCCACTTGGTTGGACGATCCACTGGGCCTCGGCGGGAATTCGCGGACATGGGAAAGGGGCCTCAGCGGGTTGTCCGCCGGGCCCCTTGTGCCTTCACCACTCAGATGCTCAGGATGCAAGTACCTCCTCGAGCATCTGCTCGGCGCGCTCTTCATCGACCTTCTCGGCCAGGGCGAGCTCGGAGACGAGGATCTGGCGTGCCTTGGCCAGCATCCGCTTCTCACCGGCAGACAGACCGCGATCACGCTCGCGGCGCCACAGGTCACGGACCACCTCGGCAACCTTGAGCACATTGCCGCTGTGCAGCTTCTCCAGGTTGGCCTTGTACCGACGGGACCAGTTGGCTGGCTCCTCGGTGTGGGGCTGACGCAGAACCTCGAAAACCTTCTTCAACCCCTTCTCGTCAACGACGTCACGCACGCCCACGAGATCGAGGTTCGCGGCTGGCACCCGCACGACGAGATCGTTCTGACCGATGATCCGAAGAACGAGGTAGAGCTTCTCCTCACCCTTGATGGTGCGCGTCTCGAGATCCTCGATCACCGCAGCCCCGTGATTGGGATAGACAACCGTTTCACCGACATTGAAAGTCATGTATGCAACCCCTTCCACAGGTGATTCTACCACTGAACACAGAAAGGGGCATTCTCATGATCACACTCACTGTCACCCTATACCTGGGGCCGGGCAGCACGTCAAGGGCAGCGCCGCCACCCATCACTCCGGCAGTTCGGGCCACCACAGACCGCCGGAGACCCCGTCCACGCTGGCCCCGACGCCGACGGTCGACGCTCCATCGGGGGGGGGGGGGAGGGCAGCACCACACGTCAAGTACTCTCCCAGACGTTGGTCAAACCCATACCTGGCACATACGATCCGATGTGGTCGGCGACAGCTGCCACCAGAACACGAATCCGAGAGGCTGGCACATCAGAAATGGAGTCCTCATCCTCCCTGCGGACGACAGCGATCTCAGCAGGCGCGGTGATCATCGTCCTGTTCTGCGTCTTTGCCCTGGGCTCCCCCGTTGAACCGGTGGACTCCAACGTCTACCACGAGGGAGCACAGGCCCTCATCAACGGCACACCGCTGTACCACTTTGCCCCTGGCCACCTCCTGTTCACCTATCCACCATTTGCTGCCCTGATCCTCTCGTGGATGGCACCCATGACCGAGCACGGAGCATGGCTCGTCATGACGGCACTGTCCTGTGCAACCGTCACCCTGAGTTGTCAACGCGCATCGCGCCTTGGCCTCCTGCCCACGGCACCGATCGGGAAGGCACGTCGAGTCGCGTTCCACCTGCCGTGCTGGGCCATCGCCCTGGTGATCCTCAACCCGTTCTGGGAGACGATCGCCAAGGGCCAGATCAACATCATCCTCATGGCCGTCTGCCTGCTGGGGCTGACCACTGACCGCCGATTCTGGGGAGGGTTCGCCATTGGTCTGTGCGGCGGGTGCAAGCTCACCCCGTTGGCACTCGGGCTACCTGCCCTGCGTCGCCACGACTGGGCGCACCTGGCAGGCATGGCAACCGGATTCCTTGCATCGATCGCCATCGGGTGGCTGCTGTTACCGGGCACCTCGCAGGAGTACTGGACCGATCTCATGTGGGACACCGGGCGCGTCGGCGGACTCGACTACCCGGCCAACGCATCCGTGAACGGGGTGCTCTGGCGTCACTGCCCCACGACCGTGCGCAGTGCCCTGTGGGTACTGCTGGGCCTCGCTGTCATCGTCGCCGGCTGGCTGCTGCTGCCCAGGCACCTCGACGAGGCCCGCCGCTCCGACGACCTGGTGACCACGGTTGCCGTGTCGGCGACCGTGATGCTGCTCATCTCCCCGGTCTCGTGGAACCACCACTGGGTGTGGCTGCCGTTCATCGCGGTGTGGGCAGCTCGGGTGCTACCACGACGCCTGAGCATCGTCATGACGTGCCTGGCAGCCCCCGTGGCGCTGGCCGGACCGTTGTACCTGGCTCGCATCATCGCACTCCCACTCGGGTACGATCCACTGTCCCCCGCTGTGGCGTGGACCGGTGACATCCTGCCCGTCCTGGCTCTCGTCGTGCTCGTCGGGGCACTGGTGACCAGGCGTTCCTCGGCTCAGTCGTCGTACTTGTAGCCCAGACCGCGCACCGTGATGATGTGCCGGGGGTGGGAGGGATTGTCCTCGATCTTGGCGCGCAGTCGCTTGACGTGGACGTCAAGGGTCTTGGTGTCACCCACGTAGTCGACGCCCCAGATGCGATCGATGAGCTGGGCGCGGGTCATGACTCGTCCCACATTGCGCAGCAGCACCTCGAGCAGCTCGAACTCCTTGAGGGCCAACTTCACCGGTTTGCCGGAGACGCTCACCTCGTGACGCTCGACGTCCATGCGCACCCCGGACCCCTGGAGGATGTCGGGAGACTCCTCGGACTCCGAGCCGCGACGCAGCACGGCGCGGATACGGGCCACGAGTTCACGATGGCTGAACGGCTTGGTGACGTAGTCGTCGGCACCGAGCTCCAGCCCGACGACCTTGTCGATCTCGGAGTCACGCGCGGTGACCATGATGATGCCCACCGAACTGCGCTGCCGCAGCTGACGGCACACCTCGGTACCCGGTATGCCGGGCATCATGAGGTCCAGCAGCACGATGTCGGCACCGTTGTGGTCGAACTCGGACAGGCCGGCTCGCCCGTCCTCGGCCTCGACAACCTCGAACCCCTCCTGACGGAGCATGAAGGCGGTGGCCTCACGGTAGGACTCCTCGTCCTCGATGATGAGTACTCGGGTCATGACTGATCCTTCTTGCTGGTGATTGATGAGTCGTGAGCTCCGGCGAGGTCAACAGGGTCCCCGTCGTCGAACTCGAGGCTGGGCAGCGGGATGGAGAGGGTGAAGGTGGATCCCTGGCCGACCTTGCTCCACACGTCCACCGAACCGCCGTGCGCCTGGGCAATGTGTTTGACCAACGACAACCCCAGGCCGGTGCCGCCGTTGTCCCTGCTACGGGCGTAGTCGACGCGGTAGAACCGCTCGAAGATGCGTCTCTGGTCCTCGTCGGTGATGCCGATGCCGTTGTCGGCAACCGCGATGTCGGCACGATCGCCGTCCACGTCGTGCACCAGTCGCGAACTCACCGCCACCCTCGCCCGAGGGTTGGAGTAGACGATGGCATTGTGGATGAGGTTGGAGACGGCGTCGATGAGCTGGGCAGGATCGCCCTGGATCTCCAGATCGGGCTCGGCCTTGACGACGAGGTTGACCTCGCGGCTGTCCGCCAGTTCCCGATTGCGTTCCACGGCATCGGCAAGGACGTGGCAGACGTCAACCTGCTGTGGAGTCATCGTCGGCTGATCGGACTGCAGCCGGGAGAGGTTGATGATCTGCGAGACCATCTCGGAGACTCGGACAGTCTCCTTGTTGAGCCGCCCGGCGAAGTGTCGCACCGCCTCAGGATCATCGGCGGCACCCTCCACGGCCTCCGAGAGGATTGCGATGGCGCCAATGGGGGTCTTGAGTTCGTGACTGATGTTGGCGACGAAGTCCCGTCGGGTCTGTTCCACGCGCAACAACGGGGCACGATCGTCGACGACGAGGACGATGTTGCCGTGTGCGTCCAGCGGGCCGACGCGCACCGTGAGGTGTTGGGCAGTGCGTCCGGTGGCCGTGCCGGGGACGTCGATGTCACGGCACAGCTCCGTTGAGCGCTGCCTGCTCTCCCGCACGATTTCCAAGACGGTCTCCTCGATGATGCGCGAACCTCGAACGATGTTCATCGACCGGGCCGAGACGGTGGAGTGCAGCACCTCGTCATGTGGGCCGATGACGGCTGCCGCCCCGCCCACCTGGGCCAGGGCTCGTTTGAGTTCTGGGGTGACGACCATGACCTCGATGTCTGTCGCCAAGGTGTCGATCGGGTGACGTGATCGTTCCACCGCATGCAGGATGAGCCACGTGAGGAGCCCGCCCAGCACGAGCCCGACAACCCCTGACAACGCAACGTCCACGGTCCGATCATATGGGAGTCTGCCGTCACCACACGACTCCACCGGGTGTGGGACCGGGCAACGCGAGCAACGTCTCCTCCCGTTAACTGAACATTCATTCATTCCTCAACTGCAGTATGCGAAATGGTTCTCGGACGAACTACGCTTTACGAGGATGGATGTCTCACGAAGGAAAGGGCCTTCACCATGCGCGACAGTTACCGTGACGAACTCAATGCGACGACTGAGCTGATCGTGACCGTTGCCGGTCTGGTCCGCACTGCCGTCCAGGACGCCACCACTGCCCTCGTCACCGCCGACCTCACCGTCGCCGAGCGGGTCATCAGTGGCGACGCCCGCATCGACGAGCTCACCAAGGAGATCGAGCAGCGCTCCTTCCAGCTCCTGGCTCGTCAGGCCCCCGTGGCTGGTGAACTGCGTACCGTCGTCGCCGTGCTGCGCATGAGCTACTCCCTGGACCGCATGGGCGATCTCGCCGCACACATCGCCAAGATCGCCCGGCTGCGTTACCCCGAGGTGGCTGCCCCCGAGCCGGTCGCCGACCAGATCAAGCAGATGGCCGAGACCGCCGACTCCATGATCGCCACGGCCATCACCACCTTGGAGAACCGCGACGCCGAGGCTGCCGCCGGTCTGGCCACCGCCGACTCCAAGATGGACGAACTGCGCAGCGACCAGTTCCACCTGCTGCTGAGCGACGACTGGGAGTACGGCGTGGAGAAGGCCGTTGACACCGCCCTGCTCGGCCGGTACTACGAACGCATTGCCGATCACGCTGTCGCCATGGGGGCTCGCACGATCTACATCGTCACCGGCGAGGCCCCGGAAGGCGAGAACTGGCCATCCTCCTTCTGAGGTCCTGGCCCCCTGCCCTCCGATGACACTGTCCCGGCAGTTCATGGGTTGTGGCGTCCCGTTCCTGGCAGATTCATGGCTACGCCCCGCGCGATTCCGCCTGACCAGTGACGGCGAGCCCCAGGGGCTCCGTCGCTCTTCCTGAGTACTGTGACCCCTGACTGTCGATCATCTGGGAAAGGTGCACACACATGCCCATCATCAGCCGCGACGGTGACGTCCACACCGCCCACGATTCGTCCTGCGGACCGACCAGCGACGCCACCCGTTCACAGCGGCAGGTCAAGTCGCGGCACGGTTCCCGAGCAACGATCGGCCTGACGATCTTGGCTGGTCTGGCCACCTGCCTGACGGCATGCGCCTCACCAGATGCTGCTGATGTCACCCATTCCGGAGACAAGCACACCGCGAGTACCTCATCGACAGCCCCCGGGGGAGCGACCCCATCGGCCACCACCTTGACGACCCCCACCGCAACTCCCACACCTTCTGCATCCCCCACCCCCGCCCCAGCAACGAAGTACGCCGGGTACCCCGGAGCCGGGAAGGCCGTGACGAAACCCACGTGTGCCGCACCGCCCGCCGCCGGCACACCACTCAAGGCATCCGGTGCCGTGGTCCCCAACCTTCCGGCACTCATCCCGGGGACCAATCACGGCAAGGCGGCCGAGGGGCACGTCTATGCGGCGAAGACCGTGCACGACTGGATGCTCAAGCCCCAGACCCAGCCCAAGAACAAGAGGATCGCCTTCCTCACCTTTGACGATGGCCCCAGCCAGCGCACCCCGCAGGTGCTCAGGGGCCTCAAGAGCTCCGGAGGCAGGGCAACGTTCTTCACGATCTCCTCCCACATGGGTGAGGTGGACAAGAGCCTGCTCAACCAGATGCTGGAGCAGGGCAATGCCCTGGCGATCCACTCCTACAGCCACGACTACGACTACCTGTACCCGGGCCGGGAAGCCTCGAAGAGCCACATCGGCTGCGACATCGACTACGCGATGGCCCAGATGCGATCGTTCGTGGGTTCCGGATTCACGACCGGCGCGGTGCGCAACCCCGGGGGCCACATGTCCTGGCGGGGCTGGTCGACGGCCGATCCGGCGATGTCCGAGCGCCACATGTCATGGATCGACTGGAACGCACTGTCCAAGGATGCCGAGGGCAAGCCGCTGACCGGTACGGACGAGGTAGTGCAGAACCTCAAGGAGACCGCCGCCGAGTACGGCACCCCCAACGTGCTTCTCATCCTCAATCACGATGCCGAGGACAAGAAGGTCACTGCAAGGTCCGTTCCCGCAATGGTGAAATACCTCAAGAGCAAGGGATACGAGCTGGGCGTCATTGCCTGATCAAACAGGTACACATGAGGGGCCGTGCTGATCAGCACGGCCCCTCTGCCTGTCACGGGCCCTCGAGGGACCTGTCGTCAGGAACGACTCACTTGTTGCCCTGGTTCGCCACGGCCTTGGCGCCAGCAGCAGCAGCCTCCGGGTCGAGGTAACGCCCGCCCTTGATGACCGGCTTGAAGTCGTCGTCGAGCTCATAGAGCAGCGGGATGCCGGTGGGGATGTTGACACCGGCGATGTCGTCGTCGCTGATACCGTCCAAGTGCTTGACGAGGGCACGCAGCGAGTTGCCGTGGGCAGCGACGAGGACGGTCCTACCGGCCTTGAGGTCGTCGGTGATGGCGGACTCGAAGTACGGGATCATACGGGCGACGACGTCCTTGAGGCACTCGGTCAGCGGACGCTGGGAGGAGGGGATGTCGGCGTAGCGCGGGTCGTTGAACTGGCTCCACTCGCCATCCTTGTCGATGACGGGCGGCGGCTGGTCGAAGGAACGACGCCAAGCCATGAACTGATCGTCGCCGTACTTCTCCTTGGTCTCGGCCTTGTTGAGGCCCTGCAGGGCACCGTAGTGGCGCTCGTTGAGACGCCAGGAACGACGCACCGGGATCCAGTGGCGATCGCAGCCGTCCAGAGCGAGGTAGGCAGTGTGGATGGCGCGACGCAGCAGCGAGGTGTGGACGACGTCGGGCAGCAGGTTCTCCTGCTTGAGCAGCTCGGCAGCGTGACGTGCCTCGCCCGCGCCCTTCTCGTTGAGGTCGACGTCCACCCAGCCGGTGAAGAGGTTCTTTGAGTTCCATTCGCTCTCGCCGTGGCGGAGCAGGATGAGCTTGGATGTCATGACTCCAGCCTACCGCCGCGCACACGTGTTCCCAGCACATCCCCACCCCTTCCTCCGGCACTCATCTCCCATGACCGATGTCTCCACCGTGTGTGATTCCCCGGTCCGACCCGATCGCCGATTCGGACCGTTGCCCTCGGACCGGCGCTGGTTGGTGGCTTCCCGCCCCAGCAGTCCCCGCAGGCTGGGCAACAATCCGGCGATGTTGCGTTCCTCGAGTCCTTACTGGCCACGTCGTCAAGCCCTCTCCCTCAGCTCCACCTCTCCCACCAGCTCCACGATTCTGGCCGGAGGCCCTGGGGCTGGCCGGTCATGGGGCAGATCGGTCACGGAGGGTTGGTCGGTCACGGGGCTGACCTGTTACACGAGTCGGTCGGTTACGTATGTGCAATTTCTTCGGGGGTGGATGCACCTTTTCCAGTGGCTGAGATATCGTCGAGTGTTGAAAAAAGTTGTCGGGAACGTCCCGACTTCCAGCAGGAGGTACTCATGCCCAGTCGCACCGCCACCATCGCCGCCGAGTCTGGCCTGCACGCTCGCCCCGCCGCCATGTTCGTCCAGGCTGCCACCAAATCTGGCCTGGCCGTCACCATTGGCCGCCCCGGTGAGGAACCCGTGGATGCCCGTTCCATCCTCTCGGTGATGGGTCTGGGTGCCAAGAAGGGTGAGACCGTGGAACTCACGGCCGAGGGCGAGGGCGCTGACGACGTTCTTGCCAACCTGTGCACCGCCCTCGAGACTCCGAGCGCCTGATCATCATGAAGACTTTCTCTGGTCTGGGAGTCTCTGCCGGAATCGGCCAGGCTCCAGCACTACTCGTTGAACCAGCACCTGGCCTACCGGCACGTGATCCCAAGGGCGACACCGACGACGACGTGGCGAGGGTGACCGCTGCACTCAGCAAGGTTGCCGACCGCCTCGACGCACGTGCCCTGGAAGCTGATCCATCCGCCATCGGGGTGCTCATGGCCACTGCCATGATGGCCCGTGACCCCGGTCTGACGAGTTCCGTGCGCACCCACCTCGAGGAGGGCGACGGCCCGGCCCATGCCCTGTGGGGCGCCATTGACGACTTCTGCGCCCAACTCACTGCTGCTGGCGGATACCTGGCCGAGCGGGTCACCGACCTGCACAATGTGCGCGACCGGGCCCTGGCCGTCCTGCAGGGGCTGCCCGAACCGGGCGTTCCCGCCTTCGACTCCCCCGTCATCCTGGTGGCGGAGGATCTGGCCCCGGCCGACACCGCGACCCTCGATCCCGAGCTGGTACGCGGCCTGGTCACTGCTGCAGGTGGCCCGACCAGCCACACCGCAATTCTCGCCGCCCAGATCGGCATCCCCGCCGTGGTGCGCTGCCCAGGGATCCGTGAGGTCGAGTCGGGCACCGAGTTGGCCCTCGACGGAGTCTCGGGCACTGTGCTCGTCGAGCCCGACGAGCAGTCCGTCACCCAGCTCAGCGATCGCGCCGAGCAGCGTCGTGCCGTGCTCGACGCTGCTCCAGAAGGACCGGCACATCTTGGTGACGACACCCGGGTGTTGGTGCTCGCCAACATCGGCAGCTCGTCCGACGCCCCCACCGCGAAGTCCAAGGGGGCGGAAGGAGTCGGCCTGTTCCGTACCGAGTTCCTCTTCCTGGATCGCCACGACGCGCCCAGTCAGGACGAACAGGTCGAGGCCTACTCGAGTGTTCTCAACACTTTCGACGAGGATGCCAAGGTCGTCTTCCGTACCCTGGACGCCGGTGCCGACAAGCCGCTGGCCTTCGCCGATCTGGGTCCGGAGGACAATCCAGCGTTGGGTCGACGTGGTCTGCGGCTGTCCCAGGTACGTACCGACCTCATCGACACCCAGTTGGCAGCCCTGGCGGAGGCCGCTGAGCGGACTGGACGCGACCCCTACGTCATGGCACCGATGGTCGCCACCCCTGCCGAGTCCACCTGGTTCGCCGAACGGGCTCGCGCCGCTGGGATCAAGACTGTCGGCATCATGGTCGAGGTCCCCTCGACCGCACTGCGGTCCGCGCAGGTTCTCGAGCCAGTGGATTTCGCCTCCATCGGCACCAACGACCTCACCCAGTACTGCATGGCAGCCGACCGTCTGCAGGGCGAGCTCGCCGAACTGCTCACGCCGTGGCAGCCGGCGGTGATCCAGCTCATCGGTGCCACCTGTGAGGGCGCCGGGGATCGACTCATCGGCGTGTGCGGGGAGGCGGCCGGAGATCCCCTGCTGGCCTTGGTGCTCGTTGGTCTGGGGGTACGTTCCCTCTCGATGGCGGCTGGCAAGATCACCGCTGTCAAGGCCGCCTTGGCACTGCACTCTGCAGGGCAGTGCCGCCGAATCGCCGAGGCTGCGCTGGCAGCTCCCAGTCCGCAGCAGGCACGTCAGGCAGCCCTGGACCTTGCCGACCCGTCCGTGGCGGTACTCATCGGCTGATCCATGCGATGACCTCTCACTCACGTGGGTGTCGGCCCTCCTGCGGGGCTGGCACCCACTGCTGTGGTCGCAGTGCCGTGCCCGGTGTGTCGCAGCATTGTGTCCGGCAGTCCGTCCTTCGATGCCCCCCAGCATGGTGGCCCGGATCCGGTTCCCCGTATGGTCTGGTGGACTTGCTACCCACGGTCCGCACAGGCAACCCCAATCAGATCATCATTGTTGCGGAAAACCGTTGACCAACGGCATGAACACACCCGTGGGGTGGGGCAGCTGGCCCCACCCCACGGGTGTGTTTCTATGAACTGTGTGGTCAGCTCTCGAGGGCCACGAGGCCCTGTCCACCCTGAACAGCGTCACCAACGGCGACCAGGATCTTCGTCACCTTGCCATCGGCAGGGGCGTTGATCTCAGTCTCCATCTTCATGGCCTCCAGGGTGAGGAGGACGTCGCCAGCCTTGACGGCGTCTCCCTCAGCACAGAGGATCTTTGCCACGGTACCGGCAAGCGGGGCGGGAACCTCGCCAGCTCCAGCCTTTCCGCCGCCACCGGCCGAGGCCTTGAGGGCCGGGCCGGAGCCGCCACCGAACATGATGGGGGCCAGCGGGGCATTCGGGGTCTTGTCGACATCGACGTCCACGTCGTACGCGACGTCGTTGACGGTCACCTTGAGTTTCATGTCATCTTCTCCGGGTCAACGAATCGAATGGTTCTGCAGAGCCCTGCGACCCTGACGGGTCCAGTTCTCTGACGGGGCGAAGCGGACGGCCTGAACCTTGCCGTCGTTGCCCAGGTATGCCGAAACAGCAGCGCTGATGGCCACCAGGACGTCCTCGGGGATGCCGGGGCTGGAGGCACGCAGGCGACCAACCTCTGCTTCGAGGCAATCCAGTCGCTTGGTGAGCGACTCGATCACGCGGTCCTTGTCGTTGTCAGTCATCTCTTCCTCACTCACTCAGCAGGGCATGACGCCGTGCTTCTTGGCCGGACGGGGCTGACGCTTGGTGGCGTAAGTCTCCAGGGCGACGGCGAGCTTGCGACGGGTGTCTGCCGGATCGATGACGTCGTCAACCTGCCCACGGGCAGCAGCCACGTAAGGCGTGTTGAAGGCGTTCTGGTATTCGTCGATCTTCTCGGCGCGGGTGGCAGCCGGGTCCTCGGAGGCCTTGATCTCGCGACGGAAGATGACGTTGGCAGCGCCAGCGGCACCCATGACGGCGATCTCGGCGGTGGGCCAGGCGTAAACGGCGTCGGCACCCAGGTCACGGTTGCACATGGCCAGGTAGGAGCCGCCGTATGCCTTGCGCAGCACGATCGTGATCTTCGGCACGGTGGCCTCGGAGTAGGCGTACAGCATCTTCGCGCCGTGGCGGATGATGCCGCCGTACTCCTGCTGGACGCCCGGCAGGAAGCCGGGGACGTCCACCAGCTGCACCAGCGGGATGTTGAAGGAGTCACAGAAGGTGATGAACTCGGCAGCCTTGTCGGAGGCGTCGATGTCCAGCGACCCGGCCATGACCTTCGGCTGGTTGGCGACGATGCCGACGGTACGACCGTTGACGCGGGCGAAGGCGGTGACGATGTTGGTCGCCCAACCGGCCTTGACCTCCAGGTAGTCTCCCCAGTCGACGATCTTGGCGATGACGTCGCGAATGTCGTAGGCCTTGTTGGTGTCCAGCGGGACGACGTCACGCAGGGACTCATCGGGGCTCACGTCATTGTTCGGGTTGACGATCTGGGCGTCCTCGGTGTTGTTCTGCGGCAGGAAGCTCAGCAGCTTCTGCGCGATGAGCATCGCGGCATCGTCGTCCTCGGCAACGAAGTGGATGTTGCCGGAGGTGGACATGTGCGCGTCGGCACCACCGAGCTCGTCGGCGGTGACCTCCTCACCGGTGACCGACTTGATGACGCCGGGGCCCGTGATGAACATCTGGGCCTTCTTCGTCATGATGATGAAGTCGGTCAGTGCCGGGGAGTACGAGGCACCACCGGCACACGGGCCGGCGATGACCGCGACCTGCGGCACGACGCCCGACAGCTTGACGTTCGCGTAGAACATCTTGCCGTAGCCGGACAGCGAGTCGATGCCCTCCTGGATTCGGGCGCCACCCGAGTCGTAGAAGAACACGAACGGGGTGCCGGTGAGCAGGGACTGCTCCATCGTCTCGACGACCTTGGTCGACTGGGTCTCACCAGCCGAACCACCCATGACGGTGAAGTCCTGGGAGGCCACGTGCACCGGGCGGCCACCGATGGTCGCGCGACCGGTGACCACACCGTCGGCGGGCACCTCGGCGGTGTCCATGCCGAACAGGGTGGTGCGGTGCTTGCGGAAGGCGCCGACCTCGTCGAAGGAGTAGGCGTCTACCAGGTTGTCGATACGCTCGCGAGCAGTCTGCTTGCCCTTGGAACGCTGTTTGTCGAGCCGAGCCTCGCCACCGCCAAGTTCGATGCGGTGCCGCTCGTCGGCCAGCTGCTCAACACGACCTTCCATCGTGCTGGCGAGCTTGATTGTCTTCTTCTCAGCCATGATGGACGACTTCCTCACGCGGATTCGACGGTCACGTCGTGGCTACGGCCACCAACCGTCACGGTGTAGTTGATCGGACCGGCAATGGCGGTCGACTCTGCACCTTCTGCCTCAGCCTTGAGCTGAGCCTCCGTCATCGCGACGCTCTTGGGGCCCTGCGAGCGCTCCTTGAGGAACTTCGGGGCAACCCCCGGGAACAGGGCGTTGATGAGAACGTCCTCGTCGGTGCCGTTGAAGCCCTCGAGTTTCTCGGCCTCGGCAACCTGGGTGTCCCACTCGGGGTCGAGCAGGTCGGCCGGACGGCAGTCGATCGACTCCTTGCCGGTCTGCTTCTTGGCCATCTCGACGATGTCGGGGTTGAGGTCGCCAATCGGCTTGCCGTAGTACCCGAGCATGAGGTCGGCGAACTCAGCAGTGAGGTTCTTGTACTCGCCATTGCCCATGAGGACGTTGAAGACGGCCTGGGTCCCGACGATCTGGGACGACGGGGTGACCAGCGGCGGGTAACCGGCATCCTTGCGGACGCGCGGCACCTCCTTCATGACCTCGTCCATGCGGTCGCCAGCACCCTGGGCCTCGAGCTGGGACTCCATGTTGGAGAGCATTCCGCCCGGGATCTGGGACTGGAAGATGTTGGTGTTGACCAGCGTCTTGGACTCGAACTTCTTGTACTTCGGACGAATCTTCTTGAAGTGGTCGCGGATCTTGATGAGGCGATCCATGTCGAGGCCAGTGGTGTACTCGGTGCCCTCGAGCATCTCGACCAGCGACTCGGTGGGGTTGTGTCCCGGGCCCAGCGACATCGAGGAGATGGCGGTGTCGACGACGTCAACGCCAGCCTCGATGGCCTTCTGCAGGGTCACCATGGTGACGCCCGTGGTGGAGTGGCAGTGCAGGTTGATCTGCACGTCGGGGTGGTTCTCCTTGATGCCCTTGATGATGTCGAAGGCCGGCTGCGGCTTGAGCAGGGCAGCCATGTCCTTGAAGGCGATGGAGTCGGCGCCCATGTCGATGAGGCGGTCGGCCTGCTTGACGAAGCTCTCCGGGGTGTGGATCGGGGAGGTCGTGTAGCAGATCGTGCCCTGGGCGTGCTTGCCGACGCGCTTGACGGCGGCCATCGCGTGCTCGAGGTTGCGGGGGTCGTTGAGGGCGTCGAAGACGCGGAAGACGTCCATACCATTCTCGGCGGACTTCTCGACGAACTTGTCGACGACCTCGTCGTTGTAGTGACGGTAACCCAGCAGGTTCTGCCCACGCAGCAGCATCTGCAGACGGGAGTTGGGCATCAGCTTGCGGAAGGTGCGAAGCCTCTCCCACGGGTCTTCATTGAGGAAACGGATGCAGGAATCGAAGGTAGCTCCACCCCAGCACTCGACGGACCAGTAGCCAGCAGCGTCGATGTCGGCGCAAGCGTCGACCATGTCTTCCAGTGACATTCGGGTGGCAAGCAGGCTCTGATGCGCGTCGCGGAGCGCGAGCTCGGTAACGCCAATCTTTCGCGGACTCATGGGTCAATCCTTGCACCTTCCACAAGGCTTCGCTGACTCGGGGTCAAAGTTCCACAACTTAACAATGTTCAGTCGAGAGGCCGTTCAGACGAGGGGCCGTGAAACTGCTCCACTGGCCCATCTCGGACACCTGGAACATGTTTGGGAAATCCTTCTGGGGGCTTTGGGCAGTGCACTGGATGACTGGTCGCCACGGTGCGGCAGGCATACCTCACCACTGCCACACCACCAGGACCAGACCGCCTGCGAGCGAACCAGTCATGACCATGCTGAGCACCTCGACCATCTCAGGGCACTCTCGACCATCTCAGAGAACTCACGCCCGGCTCAGGGGCGACGCGTCGTCCCACCCAGAACCGATCTGCGGGAACCGACTCACGACTCACTTTCCCGTTGCCACCTCGGCAGCCAGTCGACGAATGTCAGTCACCAGGGCGGCATCCCAGTCCTCGAGCCGTGCATCTGCCAGCTTGCGCAATCCTGCAACGACACTGGTGAGTTCGGCTGCCATCTCCTGGCTGGCACCGATCTGCTCCTCCACCTTCGGGGCCAGATCGGCAACTCCCTGCGACAACTCACGTTCACTGGCCATGTGCTGCCAGCTGGTGAGCAGTGCAGTGGGCATGGCCATGAGTTCTGCCAGCTCCCCGGTGCGAGAGGCTGCACTGGCCGCCAAGGAGCGCAGCTCGTCCAGTCGGCGTGTGGCCTGCGACATGGCCTCCTCCACCGCGATCGAGAGGTCATCGATGGCAGGTAGCGCACGTTCCCACCCGGGCATCTCTGCCCAGATCTCGGAGATGAAACTGCGCATCGACTCCACCTGGACGTGGGCAATCGCCAGGCGGAAACTGGTGAGATCGGCACTGGTGGCCAGGGCGTGAAGATCGGCAACGACCTCATCGATGAGCGGTGCAATCTCGGCATCCATACTCGTCCACAGGGTGAGGACGGACACCAGGGGTCGCAGGGCCGGTTCGGTGGACTGGCTTGAATCGGTGATGGCATCGGCAGTCCGCTTGGACTCGCCCATGGCCTCACCCAGGATGTGAGCGGTTCGACCGGCCTTGACCGACAGATCGCTGAGATCCTCGAAGGTCGCCAACCAGGTGTCCACGACGTCACCAGCACGATTGGCCTGCGTGGACAGCCGCCCCAGAGCCGATTCGTCCGACATGCCACGCGAGGGACGGCGCTGCAGACGACGACACGCGACCTCCTGCACCAGGACCTTGCGCATGAACGACCCATAGTCCGGGAACCCAGCCTGCTCCAGGGCCGTCTGAACGGCGTCGAGCCCGCGGCGGGCGCGCTCCGGAGCACCGCATCCCTGCTCTCCAGCCACCCACTCGGCGTCCCGGGCAGCTTGGTACACGGCCTCTGCGGCATTCTGCAGTTCGCGGACTTGCGGAGCGATGCGCACCGACAGGTAGCCCTCGTCCAGCGGCACGATGGTGGCGAGCACGGTGTAGGTGGCACCGTCGGCAGCAAGGTTGTGGACGTAGGCGCAGAAGGGTTCGCCACCTTGGATGGTGTTCCACATGGCCAGGAACGCCGCTTTGGGCATCATGGGGTGTCGAATGATGTTGTGCGGCGCACCGATGAGATCGTCCCATGGATACCTCGAAATGTCGACAAAGACAGAGTTCGCCTTTTCTATGACGCCCTTGGCGTCGGTGGTGGAGAAAAAGATCTCATCGGTTTCGACGATGCGCTGCTCCCCGGTTGGTTCTGGTCCTGACATGGCCTTCCTGATCTGTGTCGTAGGGATGCTGTGGTGTGACGCCACAGGGTCTGCTCCGAACCTGCCCGCACATCCATGACGCACCATTCGTCACGAGATGAATCGTGACACCTTGGCACCCCGGGGTCAACTCAGAAAGTACCAGATGATAGAATAAATATTTCTCTTAATTCTCGGAGGTGCTGGCGGCGGAGCTGCCACATGCAAGAGCACCAGCCGATTCCCACGACGTCGACCAGGACGCGACAACCAGCTGTGGAATCAGGCCTTCATGGCATTGTCCGGGGAAACCCGGACTCCCACAGGTCTCGACGACATGGACACCCGTGGCCCGGATCCGGATCGACATCCCGAGCACGGCCCGTCACAGCGCGGCGAGAGATGCCTGACACCTTCCACACCATCACAGTGCTGGTAGGTGTCTCCTTCCCAAGTATGCCGCGTACTCACAGGAGATCCTCAATGACGACGATTTCTTTTGAAAATCCGTCCAGTGACAATAAGCTGAAGATGAAACCCATCCGCCATCCCCAGCCCCTACCATCCCTCACAGCAAGGAACGATCATGACGCTTCGTAGGTGAGTCATGGATCTGATCGGCATCATTCTCGCCCTCCACCATGTCCGCGAAATGCTTGATCGTCTGGCCGTGGGGAACGTCTCGCCTCCGCTGGCCACCTCCCACTGAAGTCAAGGACTGAGAACCGCTCCGAGCCATGTCACACAGTGACGACGCACAACAGGCCCTTCCCCGCCGTGCAGGAAATGGTGAATTTAGAGGGTAGAAAAACTCAAATGGACGATCCGGACGTTTCATCAGACCTGACACCATTCAAACCTTGGAGATGACAATGCATGTCAAGACCGTTGCCACATATGTTGTCTGTGGCATCCTCTCTGCAGCAGCAGGAGTCGGTGGCACCGTGGTGTGCCTGCACCATGATGACGAACTCGGGGTGGGTGACGTCGGCATGGCAACCTATTTCGCCGAGGCCATCTCGACCCCTGACACCATCGACAACTACCGAGTACAAGATCTCATCGCACCCAACACCGGCTGGGACAGTCACTCCAAGAAAGCCGAAGCGTGGGGCCACGCCATTTACAAGGCCTTCAACACCGACTCAGCCGGGTTGAATGAGGGAATCCTCATCTCCGATGGGCCCCTTCCGACAGGATCGGCGGACATCTACTCACGAGCAACGGCAAAGCCAATCATGACGGTCATCATGACACCCGTCGATGGCAAGGGATGGCTCGTCAACTGGAACGCCACGGTGCGCGCCAACACGACCCCACCGCCACCGCTACCATCACATCGCTGACGCAGGAGCCACATGCATGACCCCGGTCGATTCCGCAAGGAACCGACCGGGGTCATGCAGTCACATTCAGGCATTCATGGCATTGCCCTGGGAACCCAGACGCTCACAGGCCTCGACGACGCGAGCAGCCATACCGGTCTCGGCCTTCCGACCCCACGAGCGCGGGTCGTACATCTTCTTGTTGCCGACCTCACCGTCGATCTTCAACATGCCGCTGTAGTTGGTCATGACGTGATCGACGACCGGGCGGGAGAAGGCGTACTGGGTGTCGGTGTCGACGTTCATCTTGACGACGCCGTAAGACACCGCGTCGGCGATCTCCTGGGCCGTGGAGCCCGAACCACCGTGGAAGACGAGGTCGAATGGCTTGTCCTTGCCGTACTTCTTGCCGCACTCGTCCTGGATCTCCTTGAGGATCTCCGGACGCAGCTTGACGTGTCCAGGCTTGTAGGCGCCGTGGACGTTGCCAAAGGTGAGGGCCGTGATGTAGCGACCCTTCTCGCCCAGACCGAGCACCTCGAGGGTGCGCATGCCGTCTGCGACGGTGGTGTACAGCTTCTCGTTGATCTCGCCGGTCACGCCGTCCTCCTCGCCACCGACGGCACCGACCTCGATCTCGAGGATGATCTTGGCCTTGGCGGTACGACTGAGCAGCTCCTCGGCGATCTGCAGGTTCTCCTCTACCTCAATGGCCGAGCCGTCCCACATGTGGGAGTTGAACAGCGGGTCCTGGCCCTTGTCGACGCGCTGCTGCGAGATGGCGATGAGCGGGTTGACGTATGTGTCCAGCTTCTCCTTCTGGCAGTGGTCGGTGTGCAGGGCGATGTTCACCGGATAGTTCTTGGCCACGACGCGGGCGTACTCCGCCAGGGCAACGGCACCGGTGACCATGTCCTTGACCTTCTGGCCCGAGGCGTACTCGGCACCACCAGTGGAGATCTGGATGATGCCGTCCGAGCCAGCCTCGGAGAACCCTTGCAGGGCCGCATTGAGAGTCTGCGATGAGGTCACGTTGATGGCCGGATACGCAAAGCCCTTCTGCCCTGCGCGATCGAACATTTCAGCATATACCTCAGGAGATGCGATGGGCATGGATATGCACCTTTCTGCGTTGGTAGCTCGCAGCACCTGACTCTATCGTTCATCACTGCGCAGCAGAACCCTATGTGACAACTTGCACGAATGATCATATCAAGTCACATATACCCACATTCCTGGTTGCGCGTCGGGTAGGTTCGTCAGCGAGTCAGAACCCGACGCTCAGCAGGTGCCGCAGAGTCAGGCCGGCCCGACCTGATCAGCGCACTCCAGACGTTGCCGACCGCCAGAACACTGCATGGCAGCCATGTCAATGGTCTGCGGCGCGGCACCGAGCCACGACGTGGGTACCTGCCACCGCTGCAACTGTTCTCCCCGCCCCTGCTCGACGACGAGGATGGGTTCGTGATGGGACGGTTCCACGGCAAACCGTGTGAGATCCTGCCAGTTCACCTGGTCGAACCGGGCATCCTCCGGTGCCCCGGCCACCTGCACTGCCGAAGTGGTGTCATCGAAATCGCCGTGGTTGCGCAGACTGGTTCGCACGGCGACACCGGCATCGTCGACACGCAATGCAGTCCCCTCGCCAATCCCCAGCAGATCCTTGCGTGCCGAGCGCAGTCGCACGGCCTGCACCGCCCACAACACCGCAAGCAGTACCGCCCACAGGGTGATGATCCACACGACGGTGGTCGTGTCGAAGTCGACCTTGGCGATGGCCAGGACGACGATGACGACGGCAACGGCCAGAAGGGTCTGCACGACGATGCGCAACCGCAACGACTGGAAGCGCGCGACTCGTCCGGCTGTGGGCACCGGGTTGAAGGCCACGAGCAGAGCAGATGATGACGACGCCATGTGTTCAAGCCTATCCGGTCAGGGATGGACGGGATGTTGCATGCCCCAGGCCCACATGGCGATGGCGGCGGCAGCACCGGCGTTCATGGACCTGGTGGACCCGTACTGGGTGATGGCGACGAGCTGGCTGCACCCGGCAACCACCTCGTCAGTGAGCCCAGCACCCTCCGAACCAAAGACCAGGCAGCAGTCCCGCGGCAGGGTGGCCGACTCCAGCGCCACCGATCCGGGCAGGTTGTCGACACCGACCGGGGTGATGTCGTGATCCTCCAGCCAGGTGAGGAAGTCGGGAACGTCGGGATGGTGGTGAATGTGCAGGTAGCGATCGGTGACCATCGCACCGCGTCGATTCCACCGTCGTCGGCCCAGGATGTGCACCCCGGCCACGTTGAACGCATTGGCGGTGCGCACCACCGAACCGATGTTGAAGTCGTGCTCCCAGTTCTGGATGGCGATGTGCAGTGGCCGACGGCGGGTGTCAAGCTCGGCGACGATCGCCTCGACACTCCAGTACCGATACCGATCAACGACATTGCGTCGGTCGCCGTGTTCCAGCAGGTCCGGGTCGAGTCGGGCATCCTCCGGCCACGGTCGCGCAGCAGGGCCGACCCCCACCGCGGTGGGACCCGTCGCTGCACTTGCAGTGGTCAGGCCGCTTCGTCCCGGGATGCACACGGACGGATCGTCGGGCAACTCGCCGTGGTCATGGGCACACACGGATGTAACGGTACTCTGGAAGCCATGCCGAGTCTCCTCATCACGCTGATTCCACTGCTCATGCCAGCTTGGTTGGATCCGCAACACATCATCGAAGCCGCCGGAGCGGCCGCACTGTGGATCGTTGCCCTCATCGTCTTCGCCGAGTGTGGCCTCGCGGTGTTCTTCATGCCAGGTGACTCCCTGCTCTTCGCGTTGGGCATGTTCGCAGCCGTTGGCGTCAACTCCGAGGTGCCACTGGTGCACTACGGATCTCCTGCGTCGACCCTCGTCATCGTCAACATCGTCCTCATCATTGCGGCCATCGCCGGCAACACCGTTGGTTACTGGATCGGCCACGAGGTGGGGCCACGGCTCTTCCGACCTCGGGAGGGATTCGCTGGCAAGGTGTTCGCCCCCGAGCACGTCGACAAGACCAACGAGTTCTTCGAGAAGCACGGTGCCCCGGCACTGATCCTGGCTCGATTCGTGCCAATCGTGCGCACCTTCGTGACGATGGTCGGTGGCGTCGCACAGATGAACTTCCGCAAGTTCATCTCGTACACGGCGATCGGTGGAGTGCTGTGGGTCCTCATCGCGGTGCAGGCTGGGTACTTCCTGGGCCAGGTGGACGTCATCCGCAACAATTTCGAGGCGGCACTGCTGCTCATCATCGTCGTCTCACTCATTCCCATGGGGGTCGAGTGGCTCAAGGCGCGTCGCAAGGGTGCGGAGGAGACCACCGCAGGAGACGCGCAGACCGAATCCAAGGCGGCTGCTCGAGCGGAGTGAGCAGAACCTGACTCACCTGCAGCCATGACGAAAGGACGATGACGGCGGTGTGGCCAGCCTAGTGGCTGACTGCCCAGCAAGGCCCAGTGGCGTCGCCGTACCGGGTCCGGCTGCTCACCGTCACGTTCGCCGGGTGTGGATGGCGTCCCCCTGCCGGGACGTCTGGCACCAGCCCCCGCGAGTGGAGCCCGGTCATGGCACCACGGAGGCGAGTCGGCGTAGCTTGGCACCAGCCCCCACGGGGGGCATCCGCACGTTCCTCCGTGCCAATCGGCCCTGCTCACTCATGGGGCCTGCTCATTCACGGGCGAGGAGAGCCCGACGGCGGGGGCCACGAAGGGGGATTCGTCATGGTGCGTTGCGCAGGACCGTCCGGACGACGCGGAACCAACCCGTACCGTATCGCCAGATTCCGGGGATCCGCTCCCTCGGCCAACAACTGCTCATAGTCGTGCACCGTCCGAATCCACCGATTCATCGGGGCGGACCATGCCAGGATCATGCAGACGATGACCATGAGTCTCGCGACTGGAATGGTGAGTTCGAGATCAAAGGTGAGGAAATACAGCCAGTAGACGGCCAAGGCTGTGAAGAGGATGCGATCGATGGCATGTCCCCTGCCCATCGTCACAGTCAACGCGAATGCCGCGACCGGGACGAGGAGGACCTTCACCCAGTCGCCCGAGGCGATGGCCAGGGCATATGAGTTGAGGAACACGGCCAGGGCATTGTTCGACACTGACGAACCAAGGACGAGGGCACCG
This sequence comes from Cutibacterium granulosum, assembly GCF_900186975.1. Lineage (NCBI taxonomy): Bacteria > Bacillati > Actinomycetota > Actinomycetes > Propionibacteriales > Propionibacteriaceae > Cutibacterium > Cutibacterium granulosum. The sequence continues at coordinate 833,298 of NZ_LT906441.1, read as the reverse complement.
AGCAACAACATCCACCCAGCCACGCCACCTCCGACGATGATGCGCATTGCCGTGAGCGCCCCCGGCTGACGCAGGGGTGAGCGCTGCTGCACCGCATATGCTCGATGCGGGTCTTTCCATGGATACATCCCCTCCATCCTATGCGGGATACCGTGGGAGCATCGACTCGTGCGCCCCCTGCCGGGCCACCCCGTGCACTTCCGAGAACCACCAGAAGGATCCGTCATGTCTGCCGCACCATCCCTGTCTGCCGATTCCACCTGCCCATGTGGGTCTGGTGCACCACTGTCGCGGTGCTGCGGACCGGTTCTGGACGATCCACGCCGGGCCACCACTGCCGAGGCCCTCATGAGGTCGCGCTACACCGCGCACGTCCTGCACCGCTGGCAACACCTGTGGGCAACCTGGCATCCGCGTACTCGTCCCGACATCGTTGACGACCTGCCCATGGCTTGGACCGGGTTGACGATTGTCGACGTTGAGCAGGGACAGCCCGACGATGAGCAGGGAGTCGTGGAGTACGTCGCCCAGCACACTGCCGGGACCTTGCACGAGAAGGCCCGCTTCGAGTACCGAGCGCATCGGTGGCTCTACACCGATGGGGATCTGCTCGACTGACTTCCGTCGCGCGGCCCCGAGCACATGGAGGCTCCTGACCTGCCCACCGGCGCCCCGCACGCATGGATCCCGTCCGCCCCGCCAGGACATGATCGTGACATCTGAATGACAGCTGGCGTTCATGGTGATGTGACGTCATCGTCTTTCGATCATGGTCTCATGGCATCCGGGGTGGACGGGGCCCCATCGAGAGCCTTGCCAGCCCGAGCCACGATCAGTTGGGAACACGAGGAGACAGATTCATGTCGTCGATCAGTCGTCGTCTATTCGTCCAGGCCGGGGCCATGGTGACCCTGGCAGGGGTTGCCGTGCAGAGAGGATGGCCGGCCAATGCTGCCCCCTACACCAAGGACGGGACGGTTGACGGGCACCTCGGAGCACGTGGTTGCATCGCCCTGCTCCCCGACACCCAGTTCTACTCACGATACGGCGTCGAGTCAGCCGACCTGTTCGCCAAGCAGTACCCTGGCCTGCCCAACCCCTACGACTGTCAGACGCAGTGGATCGTCGATCACACCGCGGACTACCACATCGCCATGACCCACCACCTGGGTGACGTCTGCGACCAGTCCGGCGAGGGGCACGAGGACCAGTACGTCGTGGCCGATCGTGCCATGAAGATCCTGGACGACGCCAAGGTGTCCTACTCGGTGATCCCGGGCAACCACGACGTTGCCGACGACTTCCACTACTACCGCACGTGGTTCCCCAAGGATCGTCAGGCCCACTCCCCGAGCTTCCGCGAGATGGGGCCGAGCGGGATGTCGAACTGGCACGAGTTCACCGTCGCCGGCGTACCGATGATGGCCGTCAACGTGCCGTGGGGCTCCGACGGTGCAGACCTCGACTGGGCCGAGTCGGTGCTGAACGCCCACCCGACGGTGCCGACGATCATCACCACCCACCAGATCATCGACATCTCCCCCGACGGCACCGCGCTGTCCACCAGCTTCGGGCAGCGGCTGTGGGACCGGCTCATCAACCATCACAACCAGGTGTTCCTCACCGTCAATGGGCACCACCACGGGGCGACCAACCGCATTGTCACCAATGCTGCCGGTCAGCCGGTGTTCCAGCAGCTGCTCGACTACCAGATGGCCTACCAGGGCGGCAACGGGCTCATGGCGCTCATGGAGTTCGACTTCACCCACAACCAGCTGTGCCAGACCGCCTTCTCACCGTGGGTGCCACTCAAGGGTGAGCGTGCCAACTCGCTGGATCGCGCCCTGCTCACCGGGTCGGGAGACACCTGGGTGACGAGCTTCGACTTCGCCTCCCGGTTCGCCTCGTTCGACGCCGACTTCCACCCCACCGGTGAGGTTCCGGCAGCCACCACCGCCCTTCGCGCCCAGCTGCGCAAGGAGTTCACCCCGATCGCCGCACTGCCCCTCGTCAAGCCGGCGAACAACGCGGACTACCCCAAGCTTCCCGGAACCGTGGCCCACTGGCGTCCCACCGAGCAGGACGGCACACTCGTCGAACGGGACATCAGTGGCAATGGCAACGACATGACCCTGAAGAGGGCCGGGATCCTCACCAATGCGGCGGCCCTCGTCACCGACCACATGACGTACTCCAGTGCCGAGCACGCCGTTCACTTCACGCCCAGGGCCAAGCACGTGTTCGCCTACTTCGCCACGGCCAAGGACGCCCCCGTCAACAAGGAGCGCTTCGAGCAGGGCTACACCTTCGAGACGTTCATCAAGATCGACAAGGACTACGGTTCGAGCAACTACTGGGGCGCCTTCGTCTGCCGGGGCGGCAGACGAGGTGACCTGCCGAACTTCACGGTGGCTGGGGCGGACACCGACGATCTGGAGGAGCCACCGCTGTCCGGGGCCATCTCGAGCCTCAAGGAAGTGCAATGGGCCTTCACCGACACCGCCAAGGTGGGCAATGGGTACTCGGTGTGGTCCGGTGACGTCGACCTCGACAAGTGGTACCACCTCGTCGTCGTCGACGACCCCAGGGAGGGGTCGGTCGTCATGTACATCGACGGCGTGCCCATGCTGCGCAACCAGTACGGCACCGCCGGCCGCGCCCACGGCATCAACGGTTTCGACGATCGCCCGTGGATCATCGGCGGCAGCATCTACGACAACATCATGGACACCGGCTTCTTCGGAACCATCGGCGAGACGCGGCTGGTCGACCATCCGACCACGCCAGCTCAGTGGCTCACTGCTCGGGCCAGCAGTGAGCCGAGCCCCTCGGGCGCCCCGACCTCCGAGCCCAGCCCCACGGCGAGCCCGTCCGGGTCTGCAGGGCCGAGCACCGGCCCCAGCTCGACGAGTCCCAGTACCACGAAACCCAGCGCCACGGGGACCCCCGCCACACCCGGTGGCACCGGCTCGTCGGCCACGCCGGGTGGCAACCCCACCGTTGCAGACCCCGGGGCTGCCGGCCAGGCCCCCTCGGGTGGTGGACACGGTACGTCCCAGGCCCCGGGGGAAGGCGGCTGGCACCGGCTGCGCCTTCCCCGGACCGGCCGCTGAGCCTCCGAGGCTGACACTGGACTCGACTACGCTGGAGTCCCCCGGTCCACTGGAGCCTCCGGGGGTGCGCCTTGGCTGCGCTGTGCCCCTCTGTCATGGGCCACAGACTGAGCCAGGGCTGGCACGAGACGAACGGCGGGCCTCAGAGGATCCGCAGGCCGTCGCCGTCCTCGGTGCCGTCGAAGGTGACCGTGCTGCCCTCGGTGATCTGCCCGGCAAGGACGCGACGTGCCAGCTGGTCCTCGATCGTCGTCTGGATCTGACGACGTAGTGGACGAGCCCCGTAGACCGGGTCGAACCCGGCTCTGGCAAGCCATTCCTTGCCGGCATCGGTCACCTCGACACGAATCCGACGATCCGCCATCCGCGCATTGAGCTTGGCGATGTTGGTGTCGACGATGCGCGTGAGATCGGCCATCGACAACGGATCGAACATGATGATGTCGTCCAGCCGGTTGAGGAACTCAGGACGGAAGGTGGCACGCACCGTCGTCATCACCGACTCGTGCTTCTGCTCGACCGACAGACTCGCGTCGGAGAGGAACTGCGATCCCAGATTGCTGGTGAGCACGAGGATCGTGTTGCGGAAGTCGACCGTACGCCCCTGACCGTCGGTGAGACGCCCGTCGTCGAGCACCTGCAGCAGGATGTTGAAGACGTCGGGATGGGCCTTCTCCACCTCGTCGAGCAGGATGACCGAGTAGGGCCGACGCCGCACGGACTCGGTGAGCTGGCCACCCTCCTCGTAACCGACGTATCCCGGGGGCGCACCGACCAGCCGTGAGACCGAGTGCTTCTCCATGTACTCGCTCATGTCGATGCGCACCATGGCGGTCTCGTCGTCGAAGAGGAACTCGGCCAGGGACTTGGCGAGTTCGGTCTTGCCGACGCCGGTCGGCCCCAGGAAGAGGAACGACCCGGTGGGCCGGTTGGGGTCGGAGATGCCTGCCCGGGAGCGCCGTACCGCGTCGGCGACGCTCTGAACCGCACGATCCTGGCCGATGAGGCGCTCATGGATGCGCTCCTCCATGTGCAGCAGCTTCTCCTGCTCACCCTGCATCATGCGTCCCACCGGGATGCCGGTCCACGCCGAGACGACCTCGGCGACGTCGGTGCCCGAGACCTCCTCGGAGACCATCCGGGTGATCTCCTGCTCGTCCTGGGCAGCCTGGGCGAGTTCCTGCTCCAGGGCTGGGATCTGACCGTAGAGGATCTCGGAGGCCTTGCCGAAGTCTCCCTCCCGCTGGTGTTTCTCGGCAGTGGTGCGCAGCGAGTCGATTTGCGTCTTGAGCTCACCGACCTTGTTGAGACCAGCCTTCTCGGCCTGCCAGCGCGCCTCCAGACCGCGCAGGGCCTCCTGCTTGTCGGCCATGTCGGTGCGCAACCGGTCCAGACGTTGCCTGCTGGCCGGGTCGTCCTCCTTCTCGACGGCGAAGATCTCCATCTTCATGCGGTCCACGTCCCGACGCAGCGTGTCGATCTCCTCCGGGGAGGAGTCGATCTCCATGCGCAGCCGCGAGGCAGCCTCGTCAATGAGGTCGATGGCCTTGTCGGGGAGCTGTCGGCTGGTGATGTACCGATTCGACAGGCTGGCGGCGGCGACGAGGGCGCCGTCGGTGATGCGCACCTTGTGGTGGGCCTCGTAGCGCTCCCGCAGGCCGCGCAGGATGGCGATGGTGTCCTCCACCGTGGGCTCACCGACGTAGACCTGCTGGAAGCGCCGCTCCAGGGCTGGGTCCTTCTCGATGCGCTCGCGGTACTCGTCCAGCGTGGTGGCGCCGATCATGCGCAGCTCACCGCGTGCCAGCATGGGTTTGAGCATGTTCCCGGCGTCCATGGCGCCCTCGCCGGAGGCTCCGGCACCCACGACGGTGTGCAGCTCGTCGATGAAGGTGATGACCTTGCCCTCGGCCTCCTTGATCTCGTTGAGGACGGCCTTGAGGCGCTCCTCGAACTCACCGCGGTACTTGGCCCCGGCAACCATCGAGGACAGGTCCAGGGAGACGACCTGCCGCCCCTTGAGGGAGTCCGGCACGTCACCGGCGACGACGCGCTGGGCGAGTCCCTCGACGACTGCGGTCTTGCCGACGCCGGGCTCACCGATGAGCACCGGGTTGTTCTTGGTACGCCTGGCCAGCACCTGGACGACGCGACGGATCTCGGCGTCCCGGCCGATGACCGGGTCGAGTTTGCCGGACCGGGCCCGCTCGGTGAGATCGACGGAGTACTTGGCCAGCGCCGACTCCCCACCCTCGGACTCCTCGGAGGTGACGCGACGGTCACCGCGAGCCTCGTTGAACGCGGCAGTGAGGGTGTCGGGCTTGAGTCCCAGCCCAGTCAGGCCCGCCTGGACGTCGGAGGGCACCGCCGTCAACGAGATGAGCAGGTGCTCGGTGGCGACGAAGGAGTCGCCCAGGGCCTCGGCCCGGTTCTGGGCGTCGGCGACGACCCGGGCGAAAGCACCCGAGAGCTGCGGCTGGGCCACGGAGGCTCCAGAACTGGACGGAAGTTTGGCCATGGCGTCGGTGGCGAGACCATCCACGGTCTTGGGATCGATGCCCAGTGACGTCACCAACGGCCCGACGGTGTTGTCGGGAATGGTGAACAGGGCGTGCAGCAGGTGCGAGGGCTCCACGGACGGGTTCCCGTGGGCCAACGCGTGCCGGGAGGCGGCGGTGACCGCGTCCCGGCTCATCGTGGTGAGATTTGTGTCCATCTTTCCTCGCTTGGATCATGCTCATCGTGACGAACGACCAGAACCGTCATCAAAGTTGAGCGTCTTCGACTCAACTCTACTCCGATAGTCAAGAGCGCCGGCGGAATCATCGCGTGGAACCACTCGAGAGAGCCTTCCATTACGAACTGACAAGGGAAACATCACCCTTGCAGGAACCCACCCCGCTGCGACAGGCGATCCGGGCCCACATCGCACACCCCAGACCATCTCACGATGCGTACACATATCTCCGAATACTGATATGTCGGGAAAACTACGCGCATGGCAAAGGACAGTTCATCGCACCGTTCCGACACTCTGGTCATCGGTCTCATGATCTTTGGCCTGTGCTTCGGAGCCGGAAACCTGATCTTCCCTGTCCAACTCGGACGTCTGGCTGGAGGCGCAACCAGCTGGGCCGGGCTGGGCTTCCTGCTGACGGCCGTGGGCCTACCGATACTCGGCGTCGTCGCCACTGCGACATCTGAATCGAGGAGCCTGTACGAGATGACCTCGCACACCTGGCGGGGTTGGGCGACCTTCTTCACCTGCCTGCTCTACCTGACGATCGGTCCGGCATTCGCCATCCCCAGGACGGCAACGGTGTCCTTCGAGATCGGGGTGCGCCCCTTCCTCGCAGAAGGGCCCATGACGATCCCGCTGCTCGTCTTCACCCTCATCTTCTTCACCTTGGCCTTCCTGGTGGCCCTGCGCCCCGGACGTCTGCTGGATTGGGTGGGGCGCTTCCTCACCCCCCTGTTCCTCGTCCTGCTCGCCGTGCTCGTCGTCGCCACGATCGTCAAACCGATGCCCTCGGACGCCTCACGTGCTGCGCAGCCCCCCTACACCCAGATGCCTTTCCTGCAGGGCGTCCTGGACGGCTACAACACGATGGATGCCTTGGCGACCCTCGCCTTCGCCATCATCATCGTCGACGCCATCCACCAGGTGGGGCGTACCAGCCGACGCCAAGTGGCCTCCCAGGCCGCCACCTCGGGCATCGTCGCCCTGGTGGCCCTGTCGATCGTCTACATCTGCCTCATGTTCCTGGGCCGAACCTCACTGCCAACGGTTCCCGAGGCCGACAACGGTGGCACGGTGCTCGCCGAGACCGCACTGCACTACTACGGTCACCCCGGAGAGATACTCATCGGCGCCATCGTGCTCGTCGCCTGCCTCAAGACGGCCATCGGCCTCATCGCCGCCTGCGCCGAGATGTTCGCGACGATGTTCCCGCGCGCCATGTCGGTACGCGCATGGGTGGTGGTCTTCTCGATCGTCTCGACCCTCATCGCCAATGCCGGACTCGACGCCATCATCACCTGGGCTGTTCCGGTGCTCATGTTCGTCTATCCACTGGCCATCAGCACGATCATCCTCGGCCTGCTCACCCCGTGGCTGGGGCATGATCGCACCACGCACCGCTTCGTAACGGTGTTCGTGGCCGTCTCGGCGTTCTTCGACCTCGTCCGTGCCCTACCGGTGAATCTGCCTGGTGCCTCGGTCATCACGTCACTCGGCACGGCTGCCCTGCCAGGTTACGAGGCCGGGTTCGGATGGACCGTTCCATTCCTGGTGGGTCTGGCAGCAGGCATCATCGCCTCCAGGGCCAGGCGCAATCGTGACCCCTTGGAAGGTGGCGCAGGCAGAGCGGGGAACAGACGGCAGGATCCAGGGGCCTCACCCGCTCAGGACATCCCCGAGGCCGATCTGGAGAGTGTGCGGTGATGACGGTGGTCCGGGGATGAGACCGTTCCCACCCCGGACCACGCGCCTGCCAGCCCGGATCGGCCCCCCCACACACAACGCCGCAGCAGCGCGGTGAGGAGGGCAGGCTGAGCCGCTCAGCAGGCGTCCAGCATCTCCTGGAGCTTGTTGGCGGTGTCCTGCCAATCGGTGACGGACACGCAGCGAATCCCCATGGCCTTGACCGGGTAGTCATTGCCGTGCTCGTCGAGCCGGTCACCGTAGAAGACGACGTCCTCCTTGGCCAGGCCGGTCACCTCGAGCAACCGGGTGAGGCCGAACGACTTGTCACGTCCCACCCGGGTGATGTCCACTGACGTCGAGCCGCCAGCGCGCACCTCCAGGTCTGGTACTGCGGCGGCCACGTCGGCTGCCAGCCGCAGTTTCCTCTCCCCGGTGGGGTCCCACGTCTTCTTGGCCTCGACCGGGGCCTGCTGTCCCAGGGCGGAGAAGGTGATCTGGGAGGTGCGATCCTCGATACGTGGCCCCCAGGTGTGGTCCTCCCACAGTCCGAGGTCCTTGGCACAGTTCTCCAGGGCAGCGATGGCTCGGGACTTCTCGTCGTCGGTGAGCTCCTCGACGTAGCGGCACACCCACTGGGTGTCGTCGTCCAGCCGGTAGTACTGAGTGCCGCAGGCTGGCATGAGATGCAGCCCTCTCATGGGTGCGTCGACGTCCTCCAGCGCATCGATCACCTGGGTGCGGAACTGGCCGAACTGCCCTCCGGAGATGACGAGCACATCGGTGCGGCCCAGGAGGGCACCGAGGATTCGTGCCATGGGTTCGGGGATACGGGTCTTGGAAGGGGCCAGGGTGTCGTCGAGATCGAAGGCGACAACGGCGGGCAACGAATTGTTCACGCCCCCGACGGTATCAACCGTGCCGAATCCGACAATTCTCGTTCCACACCTGCCGTCCGGTTCCCCGTCCCCCCTGAATGCACGTCTCCAGGGCAGGTGCCCCGCATGCGCGTGAGCCCCATCTACGTGCGAACAGATGCCGCCGCGTCTCGCAGAACGATGGGAAATTCGGGTGTACCCCACCTACGTGCGAGCAGGTGGGGCATCCGTCAGAGGTTGGGGGATGGGGTCTCAGGCAATCGACGCCTGGTAGATGGAGTCGATGGAGTTCTCCAGTGTCGAGTTGAACTCCTCGTCGGACTGCTTGGCGTCCAGCCCCTCGGCGAGAGCACGCGAGAAGCTTGCGATGAGCCGGTGGTTGTGGGTGAGCAGCTCATTGGCCTGCTCACGGGAGTACCCACCGGACAGGGCGACGACACGCACGACCCGCGGATCGTCGATGAAGTCGGCGTACAGGTCGGGCTGGCTGGGAATCGTCAGCTTGAGCATGATCCGGGCGTCGTCGTCAAGGGCATCGATGTGCTCACGGATGTGCCGGTGCAGCAGCTCCTCGGCCTCCTGCTTGCGTGCGGCGTGGATGTCCACCTCGGGCTCGAGGATCGGCACCAGACCAGCAGCGCACACCTGATCGCCCAGCTCGAACTGCTGATCCACGATCCTGCCGATACCCACCTCGTCGTAGTCGACGATGACCGAGCGTTCCTTGGTGCCGAAGATGTGCTTGTCCTCCACGGCGCGGTGCAGCAGCTCGTCCAGACCGGGGATGGGCTTCATCACCTTGACGTGGTTGTCCTCATCGGCCAGGCCCTTGTCGATCTTGAGGAAGGGGACGATCCCCTTGCGCTGCCACAGGAAGTCGGCCGTCGGCATGCCCTCGACCTCACGATCCATCGTCATCTCGAAGAGGATCGCAGCAAGAATGTGCTCACTGGTGAATGCCGGGCTGGTGATGATCCGGGTACGCATCTCGTGCACGAGATCGAACATGCGGTCCTTGTCGTCGCCATAGGCCGACTCCTCGATGCCATAGGCACGCAGGGCCTTGGGAGTCGAGCCACCCGACTGATCCAGTGCTGCGACGAAACCCGGTGCGGTGTGCATGCGCTCCAACTGCTGGGTGTCCATGACGTGTCCTCCAACTCCTCATTGACTCCGGTGACACTGCAAGTCTAGGCCGTGGGCTGCCGGAAACCACGGGAATGGCACCAGACCGAAACGGCGTAGGGCGAACACGGTGGGCACTGACGTCATCACCGTCTGAGATGACGCCACCGGCGCTCCAGGTACACCAGGGCATCACTGTCCCGATCGCCCAGATCGATCCGGTCGATCTGCACCGCCCAGACGGCTGAGGGGCCGGCATCCATGACGTCTCGTACCCAGCCGTGCAGATGCGGGCCGCTCACGTCGAGCTCGGGGGCTCCTTCCGACGACATCTGCCACCGGACCCCGGCATAGTGATCGGCTCCCGGGCAGGCGAAGACGTTGGCCAACTCCTCGGCATCGGCATTGAGCATGTGGACGATGACACGCCCACCGCGGGTGAGTTGCCGGGAGGTGGATGTCGTCCGTCCGGCGGAGAACACGATGATGGCCGGCTCCACCGCCACCGAGATGAGGGAGGATGCCGTGAGCCCCTCCGGACCATTCGCCCCGTTGACGGTGATGATGGCCGCCCCGGCAGGATGGTGTCGAAAGGCCGTGGCCAACTGTGCCTTGAGCTGTTGGGCGTGGCCGAGGGATGGCTGTGCGTCGATCGGGAGTTCACCGCCGACAGGGGGCCCACCACTGGCACGCACATCGTGGGACATCGTCACACTCCAAGACTGACACCGACCCGCCCGGAGATTCCACCTGGACAGGCTCGTCGCTCCATGATCTCGCATCCCGTGAAGTGCGTGGGCCATCGGAGTGAAAATCTTCTCTGGTGAGTCATCCGAGGCATCCCTCACCATGGGGAGGCAATCTTCATCACTGGACTCGGCCATGCACACCCGCTGGCTGCTGGCAGGGCCACCGGTGGCACCGGTCCTTGACCATCGTCCTCAAGGACTGTTGCGAATCATCCCACGGCATGACGCCACCTTCATGACCTGCCCGTAGGCTGACGAGGTGACTTTCCGGGAGATCAACGAGTGGTTCAACAGACGACCCATGGTCATGGACGGGATCTTCGCGGTACTTCTCGCCCTCATCGTCTTTCCCAGCACCCCGATCAGCGACTGCCAGCCTGGCAGCCTGGCCTTCCTGGGCTGCATCCTCTGGGGTCTCGTCCAGGTCGTCGTGCTGGTGTGGCGGCGGACTCGACCCACCATCATGGTGGCCGGCACGGCGGTGTGCAGTGTGCTCACCGTCATCTTCTGCGACTCCTTCCAGCCCTCGGCGATCCTGGTTCCCATCGCGATCTTCGCGAGCGTCACCTATGGCAGGACGCGTCGCGGGGCTCGGGCGTGGCTGGCAGTGGCCATGGTGGGGGCCATCCTCGCCGGATGGCGATGGGGCTGGTGCATCACCCGGCCGTACGGCACCGTCAAGGAGGCCGCCAAGTCGTGGGGCACGTTCTCCATCTCATGCGCCCTGGTGGTGTTGCTGGCATGGTTCGCCGGCAGTTTCGCACGAGCACGGCGTCTCAATCTGCTGGCGCTGCGTCAGCGTGCCGAGGACCTGGAACGTGAACGTGACCAACGCATCAAACTGGCCACCCAGGAGGAACGCGCCCGGATAGCTCGCGAGATGCACGACATCGTCGCCCACTCCCTGTCCGTCATCGTCGTGCAGGCAGACGGAGGCGCATACCTTGTCCATCACGAGGAGGTCGGTGATCTGCAAGCCAGACTCGACTCGGCTGCCAGCGCGCTCGACACCATTGCGGAGACGGCCCGGGAAGCGCTCACCCAGACCCGCAGGCTCGTGGGAGTGCTGCGCGACGACTCCGGCGAACCGCTCGTCCTCTCACCAGCGGAAACCCTCGACAGCATCCCCGAACTCATCGAACGCACCCAGTCCGTCCTGGACGTCGCCCTGAGCATCGAGGGCGCCCCGGACAGCCACCCGCCACTGGAGCGGGGTGCCGAGTTCGCCATCTACCGCGTGGTCCAGGAATCCCTCACGAACATCATCAAGCACGCCGGCCCCCAGGCCCATGCCCTGGTGACGATCATCCATCGACCGAGTGGGGTGCGCGTCGAGATCGTCGATGACGGCGCAGGTGCCCCCGAGGGGGTCTCGTCCAGCGGTGGGGTCGACGGCGGCGGCCACGGCCTGGTGGGAATGCGCGAGCGGATCGGCGCCTGGGGAGGCACGGTGGAGGCCGGCAACCGGGCAGCCGGCGGGTTCCGCGTCTTCGCCTCGGTGCTCGTCACGGCGGCTGAGGGCGAGGACCCGTCAACTGAGGTGGGGGAACACCGTCATTCCTGACGGGGTCTGCCGTACGCACCTGCGATAATGGCCACAGTCTCACCGGGAGGGTATCCATGGAACGTCAGCACGACGAGTCCATCCGTCTGTTGCTTGCCGATGATCAGGAAATGGTACGCACGGGGTTCCGCATGGTTCTGGACGCCCAACCCGACATGAGCGTCGTCGCGGAGGCGTCCAACGGCTCCGAAGCCGTCCAGCTGGCCACCGACTTGTCCCCCGACGTCGTCCTCATGGACATCCGCATGCCCCTCATGGACGGCTTGGCGGCCACCGAACGAATCGTCTCGCACACCAATTCCCGTGTTCTGGTGCTCACCACCTTCGACATCGACGAGTACGTGCATCGCGCACTACGCGCCGGGGCATCCGGCTTCCTCCTCAAGGACGCCGGGCCTGCCGATCTGCTCGCCGGGGTACGCACCGTGCACCAGGGCAACGGGGTCGTCGCACCGAGCGCAACGCGCCGTCTCATCGAGAAGTTCCGGGACGATGGTTTCGGCTCCTCGAGCGATCCGTCCATCGTTGCGGCGCTCTCGGAACGGGAGGTCGAGGTGCTCACCTGTGTGGGACGCGGCCTCACCAACGCCGAGATCGCCGAGGAACTCTACCTGGCCGAGACCACCGTCAAGACGCACATCAGCCACATCCTCACGAAACTGGATCTACGGGACCGAGTCCACATGGTCATCACGGCGTACAACGCCGGCCTGGTGCAGCCCAGCCAGGACCTCGACTGAGCATGGGCGGTGTCACACCAGCCCGCGGGAGCGCAGTGCGGGGATGACCCGGTGCACGAGCAGCGGGGCCTGACGTGGATCGTTCGCAGCGGTGGCCAGAGGTGTCCACTCGTACTCGGCGATCTCGTGGTCCGGCTCCGGATGAGGCCAGGACGGGTCCCAGTCACGCAGGAACACCGTGCAGCTGATGCCCTCGGCGTCGCCGTTGGCCGCATCGGCCTGGAAGGTTCCGAGCGGTTGCAGGAGGCTCGGGTCGAGCTGGAACCGTAGCTCCTCGGCCACCTCACGCACCGCCGCGGCACGGGCCGTCTCACCGGGTTCGATCTTTCCACCGGGCAGGATGAAATGGTCCGTACCCGTCTTGCGCACATTGAGACAGCACCCGTTGCGCATCAGGCACACTGCGGAAAGATCGAGAATCACGGTGCGAACGTTACCTCGACACCTCGTCGGCGCCGAATAGGATGCTCGTCATGAGCAACACCGCCCCACCTCCGGATCCTGAAGTCGCGAAGGCCAGCACGGCCGAGTCGTGTTCGAGCAAGGACGTGCGCCTTCCCCGGCAGGCTGCCACCGATCTGCCCGAGTCCGAGGACGGGGCACCTGCCGCGCAGGCACCTGGGGAGTCGGACGGGTCGGGGTTGAATCGCGGCCTGCGCAACCGTCACATCCAGCTCATCGCCTTGGGCGGGGCCATCGGCACCGGACTGTTCTACGGGGCCGCCGATTCGATCGGGGCCGCAGGTCCGGCGATCCTCGTGTGCTACCTCATTGGCGGAGCAGTCATCTACCTCATCATGCGTGCCCTGGGCGAGATGAGTGTGCACCGCCCCACCTCGGGGGCCTTCTCCGAGTACGCCCACGACTACTGGGGAGAGCTGCCCGGATTCGTCTCGGGCTGGAACTACTGGTTCAACTACATCGCGGTGTCGATGGCGGAACTGTCGGTGGTGGGCATCTACGTCAACTACTGGTTCCCCTCGGTGCCCAGCTGGCTCTCGGCCGCCGTGCTGCTCGTCGTCGTCACCGTCATCAACCTGCTTCACGTGCGCGCCTACGGGGAGTTCGAGTTCTGGTTCGCCATCGTCAAGGTGGTCGCGATCATTGCCATGGTGCTGCTCGGAGCGTGGGTCATCGTCATCGGTGCACCGTCTGCCGCACCCACCGGGGTGGCCAACCTGTGGAACGATGGCGGGTTCTTCCCCACCGGAATTTCCGGGGTGGCACTGGGATTCGTCGTCGTCATGTTCAGTTTCGGCGGGGTGGAACTCATCGGCATCACCGCTGGGGAGGCCACCGATCCACGCCGATCCATTCCCAAGGCCATCAATCAGGTGGTGTACCGCATCTTGCTGTTCTACATCGCTGCCCTGTTCGTCATCGTCTCGATCGTTCCGTGGCGCTCCATCGATGGACGGTCCAGCCCATTCGTGCAGATCTTCGACTCCGTCGGCATCCCGGCCGCTGGAACGATACTCAACATCGTCGTGCTCACCGCGGCGGTTTCGGCCTACAACTCCGGCCTGTACTCCAACGGACGTATGCTGCACTCCCTGGCCCACCAGGGCAATGCCCCAGCCGTGCTGGGACGCACCAGCCGTTCGGGGTCGCCGTGGGTGGCGGTGCTCGTCTCCAGTGCCATGACCGCACTCGCCGTCGTGCTGGTGGCCGTGCTGCCAGATCAGGCGTTCGGCTACATCATGTCGATCGCGCTGGCCGCCGGGATCATCAACTGGACGATGATCGTCATCACGCAGATGAGGTTCCGTCGCCGCATCGATCCCCGGACCCGTGCTGGGTTGACGTTCACCATGCCAGGTGCCCCGGTGACGAACTGGATCGTCCTGGCCATGCTCGCCGTGACGGTCGTCATCATGCTCACCTCCCCGACCTATCGCATCGCGATCCTCGTGGGAGTCATCTGGCTGGCGATACTCATCGCTGCTGGCAGGCTGACACACCGTGACGTGGATTCCCACGACGCTGTTGGGGGACAATCATGACCGTGACACTCGATTTCCTCGCAACCCATCAGATCCTCACGATCCTGGTGGTGCTCGCCCTGGGGGCCCTGTTCGGGCAGATCAAGTTCGGACCGCTGCGGTTCGGCGCCGCTGGTGCCCTCTTCATGGGGCTGGCCGTCGGGGCGCTGGATCCACGTCTGGGGCAGGGGCTCGGCATGGTCAAGAGCCTGGGTGTGGTGCTGTTCTGCTACACGGTGGGGTTGGCTGCGGGATCGACCTTCCTGTCGGACCTCAAACGCCAGTGGACGCTCATGGTCGCCGGCATCGTCGGGCTCGTCGCCATGGCGGCAGCGGCGCTGGGGATCGGTTCGCTGTGTGGTCTGTCGAACGCTCACGTCGCCGGGTTGTACGCCGGCGCCCTCACCTCGCCGGCGATCGACGCCGCGACGTCGGCGACCCACGGTGCTGGGAACACCCTCGTCGGCTATGCCCTGTCGTACCCCACCGGTGTCGTCGTCGCCATGATCATGGTGACCTTCATCGCCCGCCGGAAGTGGCCCGCCACCAAGGACAACACGTCGATGGCCGATGCCGGTATCACCGCCGTGTCCACCGTCGTGGATCGTCCGACGTCGATGCGTGCAACCCCGGGCTACCAGGACAGCCAGATTCAGATGTCGTACCTGCTGCGCGAGGGCCAGATGTCCCTCGTCTCCCCCGACCAGGATCTGCATCCTGGTGACGAGGTGCTCGTCGTGGGCAACCCCGACGACGTCTCCCGGGCCGTGGCGCACCTGGGCCATGTCTCCACACGCCGTCTCACCGACCACCGGCAGGAGATCGACTTTCGCCGATTCCTCGTCTCGAATCCAGCGCTGGTCGGCAGGCGACTTGGTGACATCGACGTCCTGGGACGTACGAACGGCAGGGTGACCCGGGTGCGTCGCGGAGATCTCGACATGTTGGCCAGTGATGACACCATCCTCAAGGCCGGGGACCGCGTGCTGTGCGTCGTCCCGTCGTGGCGAATCAACGACGCCGCCGACCTCTTCGGTGACTCCGAGGCGAACGTCTCCCAGGTCGATGCCCTGTCGCTGGGACTCGGCGCCGCCCTCGGACTGGCTCTGGGGGCCTTGTTCGTCGCCCTGCCCGGGGGACTCGTCTTCGAACTCGGTGCTGCCGCCGGCCCGCTCGTCATGGGCATGATCCTGGGGGCCCTGCACCGCACGGGCCCTATCCGTTGGGAACTTCCGCACGCCACCAACGCGGTGCTGCGTCAGCTGGGGCTCATGCTCTTCCTGGCCTGCGTCGGGCTTGCCTCCGGGCCGGCCTTCCTCTCCCAGGCGGCGACGTGGAACGGCTTGGCCGTCATCCTCACCTCGGCAGTCTCGCTGGCCATCGGTGGGGCCATCCTCATCGCCGCAGCACATCTGCTCAAGCTGTCCGCCCCACGGGCCACGGGTGCCTTCGCAGGGTTCGTCGGGCAGCCAGCGATCCTCGGGTACGCCAACAACCTCGTCAACGACGAACGCATCGAGTCGGCCTACGGCGCCCTGTTCGCACTGGGCACCGTCGTGAAGATCATGGTGGTGCAGGTGATCGCGCTCATCTGAGACGAGGGGACACCCCCTGCGCCGTCGACCCAAGCACCTACGCGCGTCAGATGATCAAGGCAGATGCCGAAGGGATCAGCGGTGGCGTCCCGGTAGGGCCAGCTGGGCGTGGATGACCTTGCGCCCCAGGTGCACTCGCCCGGTGGATTCGGCGGTGAAGACGCGGGGGTCGACCTGGTCCTCGTAGGCCATGGCCTGCATGCGACGCACCGTCGCCGAGAGCTGTTCCACCTGGTCGTCGAGCTGGGCGATGCGTCGTTGCAGCTCAAGGATGCGTTGGATGCCGTTGAGGTTGACCCCCTCCTCCTGGGAGAGGTGTTGGATCATCCGCAGGGCTGCGACATCGGCGGGTGAGTAGCGTCTGCCCCGTCCCCTGGCGCGGGAGGGAACCACCAGCCCGATCCGGTCGTAGGTGCGCAGGGTCTGCGGGTGCATACCAGCCAGTTCCGCCGCCACCGAGATGGGGAAGATCGCGGCATCCCGGTCGATGGTTGCCAGTCCGGTTGCGCCAACCTTGGGGCGCCGACGCATGATCAGTTCACCTCCCAGGGTCGTGGATTGGGTTGACGAGCCTCGTCACGGAATCGCGTGAGGAGGTCGCGGGCCGAATCGTCCAGATTCTGGGGCACGACGACCTGGACCGTCGCCAGCAGGTCGCCCCTCGTCCCGTTGGAACGCGGCACGCCACGGCCCCGGATCCGGAAGGTACGTCCATCGGGAGTGCCGGCGGGGATCTTGAGACGCACCGTCCCACCGTCGACCCGGGGAACGCTCACCTCGGCGCCCAGAGCGGCCTCGGGGAAGGTCACCGGGACGTTGACCGTCACCGACGACCCGTCGCGTCCGAAGATGGGGTGGGCACGCACGTGCACCAGCACGTAGAGGTCTCCGGCCGGGCCGCCGTTCTCACCGGGCGACCCCTTTCCTCGGATACGGATCTTCTTGCCGTCCTCCACACCAGCCGGGATGCGCACCTGCATGGTACGGGTGGAGCGAGCTCGCCCCGATCCGTGACAGATGGGGCAGGGATCCTCGACGATCAGGCCGCGACCATTGCACTGCGGACACGGCTCGGTGCTGGCGAAGACGTCCCCCGTCGTGTTGGCCCTGATACCCGAGCCCTGGCAGGAGGGGCAGGTCGTGGGCAGGCTGCCGGCCCGGGCACCCGTGCCACGGCATGCCGAGCACGCCTCCTGGGAAACCATCTGCAGGCTCACCGTGGTGCCGTCGATGGCATCGATGAAATCGATCGTCGTCTCGCCGGTGACGTCGGCCCCGCGACGGGACCGACGGGCCGTGGAGCGTGCCGATCCGGCACTGCCGAACAAATTGCTGAAGACGTCCCCCAACCCGTCGCCGTTGCTGGCGGTACGCAGGAAGTCCTCGACGTTGACCGAGCTGGTGCGTCCTCCCCCGCCGGGGAATCGGAATCCACCGCCCGCCCCGAAGAGACTGCGGGCCTGGTCGTACTCCTTGCGCTTGCGGGGGTCCGACAGGACGTCATTGGCCTCCGAGGCCTCCTTGAATCGGGCCTCGGCAGCCTTGTCACCCGGATGGGAGTCCGGATGGTTGTCACGGGCGATCTTGCGAAACGCCTTCTTGATCTGCTCGGGCTTGGCGTCCTTGGAGACGCCCAACACCTTGTAGTAGTCCTTGTCGGCGAAGTCCTTGGTGCTCACCGTGCGCCTCCTCTCATGTCACGTATTCCTTCATCCAGTGTGCAACGACGGCATCGTCACGGTTCGACGCCGCCCCTGAACGCGCGACGGCCATCCCGTCACCACGACTCAGTCTTGTCGGCTTGGTTCAGTCTGTCGGCTTGGTCTTGTCGTCATTCGACGACTCGTCGGGAGCCGTGTCGGTGGCGGCGACGTCATTGGCATGCTCCGAGTCGTCCTGGGCGGCATGGGGATCAGGCTCGGAGACGGCCACACGCGCTGGGCGCAGCACTCGATCCTCGATGCGGTAGCCGGGTTGCATGACCTGCGAGACGCAGGTGACGCGGGCTCCCTCCAGAGGCATCTGCATGAGGGCCTCGTGCAGCATCGGGTCGAACTCGTCGCCAATCTCACCGAAACTCTCCAGGCCGTGGGCGCGACTCACCTTCTCAAGCTCGTCGGCCACCAGCTTGAAACCGCCCTCGAGTTCGCCATGCTGCCGGGCCATCGCCACGGAGTCCAGCACGGGCATGAGATCGGCGAGCACCTTCTCGATCCCGGAGCGCTTGGACAGGTCACGGTCCCGGTCGACGCGCCGCTTGTAGTTGACGTACTCGGCCTGCAGACGCTGCAGGTCCTCGGTGCGCTCGGTGAGCATCGTCTCGAGCTGCTGCTCCTTGCTGGGGGCCTCTTCCACGTCGACTCCCTCGACGATCTGCTCGAATGCGTCGTCGACGTCATCACCGTGGGAGTCGTCCTGCTCGGTTCCGTCCGGCTGTGCGCCGGCGGCGGTCTCGTCGGCGGCCTCCTCGCGCTGAGCGTCCAGCTTCTCCTTGTCGCGGGGATCCTCGGGGTCCGGGGTGAGGTTGTCGTTCTGGCTCATGTCATCCTTTGCGTGGGTGTGGGTGATGTGAGAGGGCCGCCCGTGTCCGTCTGGGGTCACGAGCGGCCCATCGCTGTCAGGTCAACAGACCTGCATCACGTCACTTGTCGGAGTCGTTCTCGTCGTCGACGATCTCGGCATCGACGACGGTGTCCCCATCGTCACCGGCATTGTCGGTGGGAGCCTGCTCGGAGGTCTGGGCCTCCTGCTGGGCAGCGGCGTAGATGGCCTGTCCCATGGCCGAGGCCTTCTGGTTGAGGTCCTCCATGGCAGCCTTGATCTCGTCGTCGTTGTCGGTGCCCTTGAGGGCCTCCTTCAACTTGGCGATGGACTCGGTCACCGGAGCCTTGGTGTCCTCGGGGATCTTGTCGCCATTCTCCTCGAGCAGCTTCTCGGTGCGGAAGGCCAGGGCGTCGGCCTCGTTGCGCATCTCGACGGCCTCGCGACGCTTCTTGTCGGCATCGGCGTTGGCCTCGGCCTCCTTGACCATGCGGTCGATCTCGTCCTTGCCGAGAGCCGATCCACCAGTCACCGTCATAGACTGTTCCTTGCCGGTGGCCATGTCCTTGGCGTGGACGTGGACGATGCCGTTGGCGTCGATGTCGAAGGAGACCTCGATCTGCGGGATGCCGCGCGGGGCAGGCATGAGGCCCGTGAGCTCGAAGTTGCCCAGCGACTTGTTGTCGTGGACGAACTCGCGCTCACCCTGGTACACCTGAATCATCACCGACGGCTGGTTGTCCTCGGCGGTGGTGAACACCTCGGACCGCTTGGTCGGGATGGTGGTGTTGCGCTCGATGATCTTCGTCATGACACCACCCTTGGTCTCGATGCCGAGGCTCAGCGGGGTGACGTCGAGCAGCAGCACGTCCTTGACCTCGCCCTTGAGCACACCGGCCTGCAGGGAGGCACCCAGGGCCACGACCTCGTCGGGGTTGACACCCTTGTGCGGCTCCTTGCCGGCAAGCTCGGTGACCAGATCGGAGACGACCGGCATACGGGTGGAGCCACCCACGAGGATGACCTCGTCGATCTGGGAGACGTTGAGGCCGGCGTCCTTCATGACGGCATTGAAGGGGGTGCGGCACCGCTCGAGCAGGTCGGAGGTCATGCGCTGGAACTCGGCGCGGGTGAGCTTCTCGTCCAGGTGCAGCGGGCCGGCGGAACCAGCAGTGATGTAGGGCAGGTTGATCTGGGTCTCAGAGGTCTGCGAGAGCTCGATCTTGGCACGCTCGGCAGCCTCCTGCAGACGCTGCTTGGCCATCTTGTCGGCACCCAGGTCGATGCCATTGGCGTCCTTGAAGCGCTTGACGAGCCAGTCGACGATGCGCTGGTCCCAGTCGTCACCACCGAGGTTGTTGTCACCATTGGTGGCCTTCACCTCGAAGACACCTTCGGAGATGTCGAGCAGGGAGACGTCGAAGGTACCGCCGCCGAGGTCGAAGACTAGGACGGTCTGATCCTTCTCGGTCTTGTCGAGGCCGTAGGCCAGGGCTGCAGCAGTCGGCTCGTTGACGATGCGGTCGACCGTCAACCCGGCAACCTCACCGGCCTCCTTGGTGGCCTGACGCTGGGCATCGGAGAAGTAGGCCGGCACGGTGATGACGGCATTGGTGACCGGCTCACCCAGGTAGGCCTCGGCGTCACGCTTGAGCTTCTGCAGCACGTAGGCACTGATCTGCTGGGGACGGTAGTCCTTCTCGTCGATGGAGACCTTCCAGTCCGTGCCCATGTGGCGCTTGACGGAACGGATGGTGCGGTCCACGTTGGTGACCGCCTGACGCTTGGCCACCTCACCGACGAGCACCTCACCGGCGTTGGTGAAGGCAACGACGGACGGCGTGGTGCGAGCGCCCTCCGCATTGGCGATCACCGTCGGCTCGCCACCTTCGAGCACAGCCACACACGAGTTGGTGGTTCCCAGGTCAATTCCGACTGCACGAGCCATCTCTGCCATTCCTCCCGGACGTCACGTCCTGTTCGTTGTTCATTCCTCGAACCCAGCGCTTGGCATGGATTCATCGAGCTTTCCGCCACCCAAGGTCCCCTTGAGTGGCAACGACTCAAGGCTAGCCATTGAGTCGATCTCTATCAAGGCGACAAGGAGAGTTTTTCGTGATTCTTGAGCAGGGTGGACTCAAGTGTCGTCAGGGGCCTTGCACCATCAGCACGACGAACGCCGGAGCCCCGAGGGACTCCGGCGTCAGCTCAACACAGGACGTTGGCCGCGCGATGACCGCCGTGCGCAGCACGCCGTGATGGTTCAGTGAAAGTATGGGATGAGCAGGTACAGACCGTACAGGACGATGAGCCCGGCAACGCCGATGGCCGACCACCCCAGGACGATGAGCCCGGTAGCGCCATCCTTGCCAGCCTCGCTGCGTGCATGGGCACGGTCCAGCATGAGCGCACCGCCGGAAACGATGGAGACGATGAGTACGGTGGCTGCAATGGTGACGATGGCCACCAGCCCGAGGGATGCCCAGTCGATGTTCATGCTGCGGCCTTTCCAGTGGCGGCGGGGGCCTTGCGACGCACGCCCACCTGGGTGGAGTCATTGACGTTCCGGTGGTCAACCTTGTGCTGGTTGGCCTGTCGGACGATGAGGGTGGCCATGATGGCCAGCAGGACGAGGTCGACGATGACGCCCCACGTACCCTGACCGGCGATCGCCGAGGTCAGGGCGCCGACGAGCGCAGCAGCCGGCAGGGTGACCAGCCAGGCGACGACCATTTTCCCGGCGGTGGCCCACCGAACCTCGGTGTGACGCCCCAGACCGGAACCAAGGATCGATCCCGAGCAGACATGGGTGGTCGACAGCGCGAAACCCAGGTGGGAGGACGCCAGGATGGCGGCAGTGGAAGCCGTCTCGGCGGCAAAACCTTGCGGGGACTCGATGTCGCACAGCCCCTTGCCCATGGTGCGCATGATGCGCCAGCCGCCGGAGTAGGTGCCCAGACCGATGGCACAACCGGCCGCCAGGATGACCCACCACATCGGGCCGGTGCCAGAGCTCTGGTATCCCGCCGCGATGAGGACGAGGGTGATGATGCCCATCGTCTTCTGCCCGTCGGAGGTGCCGTGGGCCAGCGCGACCATGGAGGCCGAGACCCGCTGACCGTTGAGGAACATCCGCGAGGAGTGGTGTGCGGTGTGGTCGGTGAGGCGGTAGGCCAGCCACGTGGCCAGCAGGGATGCGATACCTGCCACGAACGGGGCGACGAGCGCTGGAAGGATGATCTTGCTCATGATCTTGCCGGCGTGGATGCCACTCATTCCGGCCTCCACCAGCACCGCCCCGATGAGACCACCGAACAGCGCGTGGGACGAGCTGGACGGCAGTCCGAACAGCCAGGTCCCGAGATTCCAGATGATGGCTCCGATGAGACCGGCGAAGACCATCGGTACGGTGACGAGCTGATCGTTGACGATGCCACCGGAGATCGTCTTGGCGACCTCCGTGGACAGGGACGCCCCGAGGACGTTGAGAACGGCCGCGATGACGACGGCCACCTTGGGTTTGAGCGCGCCGGTGGCCACCGAGGTGGCCATGGCGTTGGCTGAGTCGTGGAAGCCATTGGTGAAGTCGAACGCCAGTGCCGTGACGACGACGATGATGACGATGAGCAGTGTTGAACTCATGTATGTGTTCCTCAGAAGCGCGTTCACCCGGTCGGGAGGGACGTCGGTCGGTGTGATGCTTCCGGTTTCGACGTGATCGGTGCAGTCCCCGACTCGAAACGCGAAGGCCACGCAAGACGATAGACCTCAGCGCGATGCGCTCCTAATCGATCTGACGGTCATGTCAGGGTGACATGAAAAGTTCATTTTCAGTTCACCTGTGGCCGCCATATCGTGGAGGGCGACACGCCCGACTTCTTGGTGGACGCCCCATCCCGAAGGATCATTTCACATGACTGCACGACCCTCTGCTGCCGCCTTGGCACGCATCATCGACCACACCCTGCTCAAGCCTGAGTCCACGGCTGACGACGTCGCAGCCCTGGCCCGTCGCGCCGTGCAGCTGGGCACCTGGTCCATCTGCGTCTCGCCCACGATGCTGCCGATCGAGGATGTGAGCATGGGACCGGTGAAGGTGTGCACGGTCGTCGGGTTCCCCTCGGGCAAGCACAGTGCCAACATCAAGGCTGCCGAAGCTGCCGAGGCCGTGCGCAACGGGGCCGACGAAGTGGACATGGTCATCAACCTCGGGTTGCTCATTGCCGGTGACGCCGACGCCGTGCAGGCCGAGATCGCCGCCGTGCGCCGAGCCGCCCCGAGCCCCACCGTGCTCAAAGTCATCATCGAGTCCGCTGCGCTCGACGACGACCAGATCGTGCTCGCCTGCCGGACCGCCGAGGCCGCTGGGGCCGATTTCGTCAAGACCTCCACCGGGTTCCATCCGGCTGGCGGGGCGAGCGTCCATGCAGTCGAGCTCATGGCAGGCACCGTCGGCGGGCGTCTGGGGGTCAAGGCATCCGGCGGTATTCGCGACTACGAGACGGCCTGCGCCATGATCGAGGCAGGGGCCACCCGCCTGGGCGTCTCGTCAACCGACGCAATCCTCGCCGGAGCACCGCGCGAGCAATGACATTCCGGAAACCGTCGGGCAGGTGAGCGTCCGATCCCTCACGCTGATTCGGCTGCAGACCAGCTGTTGGCCACGTCAGGCAGGACTCGGCTTTCCTCGCGTCGAGGGTGGCGACCAGGCCTGGATCAGTCCCAGTACTCAATGTGCAGGGTGACACCGTCGCCGATCTGAATGGTGTCCGCAGCGCTGATGCCCACCGTCCTGCCCGGGTCGACGTAGATCTCCTCGCCATCGGGGTGCTCCACCACAGTGCCATTGGTGGAGTCCATGTCGATGACGTCGAATCCCCATCGGCTCGGGGCGATCATGGCGTGGCTGCGACTGATGTCATGGGCGGGCGAGTGCACCTTCATGAGCGCAATGTCAGCATCATCGTTCTCGGTGCTGGGAGCGCGCCCCACCAGGACCGGGCCATCGAGATCGGCTTGCTCACCGGTGGATGAGATGAGGACGGGGCGTCCACGCGGGGCAGGCTCATCGTCCCACGACTCCTCGTTCGTATTGCCGAACAGCTCGGCAACGTCCTCGTCCGTCGGTACGGTGGATCCTTGCTCGTCGGAGGAACCACCTGTCTCTTCCGGCTCCGGCGATGGCGAGGAGTCCATGGACCGTGCCGGCATCGGTGCGTCGAGGTCGCTCTCATCAGCAGAGGGAAGGGGCGTCAGGTGGGTTCCGGTCGACGTCGATGCACCGAGCGAGCATCCCGCCGGGGGCTCGTCATCAAGGATCTGGTCGGCATGGTCAAAGAAGGAATCTTCACCGCTCGACGGCTGGTGATCGGCAGACCTGGGCTGATCGCCAGCAATCCTGAGCACCTGGTTGGCGCCGGTGGCGTCGATCGTCACCATCGAGGCCATCGCGACGCCGAGCATGAGCGGCATTTCCAGGCCCTCAGCACCCTCCTCGTCCATCTCCACACGGATGACGCTCGGGTCGAGGACGGTTTCGTTCCAGGTGAGGAGCCCCTCACCGCTGTTGACGACGTCACCCTGGGAGTCACGCACGACGACGCTCCCCCTGGCCAGGGACCACATGTTCCTGCCACGCCAGAAGAACATCGCCATGCTTGGCATCTGGGAGAGTCCGATGGTGGTCAGGGTGGACACCAGATCCTCGACGTCGGCTGCCTGGACCACCTGGTCCCAGATCGACGCCACCAGTTCCGCGTGGCGCGGGGCAGCCGGCTGCATGATGACCAAGCTGCTGGCACCGGCAAGAACCACCCAGGAACCGGGGGTGTAGCTGGCACGCCATGCACCAAAAGACTGGGTCATGAATCCTCCAAAGTGACGAGACTAGCGACAACCTGTGGCCGTCCGATCAATCCCACCCTATTGCAGAGCAGGCCGATGATCCGAGCATGGTGAGCAGCTGGGCAGAAAACTCACCCACTGCAACGACCTGCCGGTGCACGGGGTCAGGCAGTCCTCCGATCCCGCCAGGAAATACGCCAACCCGGCTTCGATGAAGAATCCCTACGTGTCGTCGAGTCGTGTGAACCCCGCCACGGTTCTGACACAGAACGTCATTCGCGACGCGCAGTTCTGGGCTCACCAGGCCTTTCACCCCGGGACACACCACAACAAAATCATCATGGCCCCGGGGAGGGCACGGCCGCTTTCTCACGCAGTCTGCCCTTCCCATCACACATCGCCTGGCCCCATCACACATCACCATGACTCGGGGGAGGCGCACCGTCACCGATACACCTCCCCCGATCTCAGCACTGCGCCATTCTCAGCCGTGAAGTGTTGCCGAGCGGCTCAACACCTTTCGAACGAACTCGTCGAGCACATTCGCAGGCATCGCAGCCGACCGCTGATGAGCAGACCCTCTGTCAGCCGACGGGCAGATCGCTCACTTGGCGCCGTCACGCTGCTCGATGACGGCCTGGGCGGCCGCAAAGCGGGCGATCGGCACGCGGAATGGCGAGCAGGAGACGTAGTCCAGCCCAACCTGGTTGAAGAAGTGCACCGAGTCGGGGTCGCCACCGTGTTCACCGCACACACCGAGCCCCAGACTCGACTTGGCGGCTCGTCCCTTCTCGACGGCCCCGGAAACCAGCTGACCCACACCGTCCACGTCGATCGAGGCGAACGGGTTCTGCTTGAGCACCTTGGTGCGCAGGTACTCGGTGAGGAAGCCGTTCTCGGCATCGTCGCGGCTGATGCCCAAGGTGGTCTGGGTGAGGTCGTTGGTGCCGAAGCTGAAGAAGTCGGCCACCTCGGCGATCCGGTCGGCGGTGAGGGCAGCACGCGGCAGCTCGATCATGGTGCCGATCTCGACGTCGATCCGACGTCCGGCGCGATCGAACTCCTCGGCCAGGCAGTCCTCGACGATCTTGCGCTGAGTGGCAAGCTCCACCGGGGTGAAGACCAGCGGAATCATGATGTGCAGGTCCACCGTCTCGCCCTCACGTTCCAGGACGGCCAGGGCGGCGCGGATGATGGCACGGGCCTGCATGTCGGGAATCTCCGGGTAGAGCATGGCCAGGCGCACACCACGGGTGCCGAGCATCGGGTTCTGCTCGTGCAGTTTCTTCACCTGGGCCAGCAGGCGACGTTCCTTGTCGGTGTGCACCGGATCGGCCGAGGTGAGTTCCATCTCCTGCACCTTGAGGGACTGCTCGACGAGGCTCGGCAGGAACTCGTGCAGCGGTGGGTCGAGCAGCCGCACGGTGACCGGCAGCCCCTTCATCGCCGTGAAGACGCCCTCGAAGTCCTCCTGCTGCATCGGCAGGATCTTGTCGACGGCCGTCTTGCGTTCCTCGGGAGTCTCGGCGGTGATCATCTCGTGCATGGCGGGTAGTCGGTCCGCGCCGAAGAACATGTGCTCGGTGCGGCACAGACCGATTCCCTCGGCGCCAAGTTCACGTGCCTTGGCGGCGTCGGTGGCGTTGTCGGCATTGGCCCACACACCCAGGCGTCGGGTCTCGTCGGCCCAGGAGAGCACCTCCTGGAAGTCCGCGTTGATCTGCGGGGGGATGAGCGGCAGGGCAGCAGCGAACACCTCGCCGGTGGAGCCGTCCAAGGTGATGGGGTCGCCCTCCTCGATGACGGTGTCGCCAACCGTGAGGGTCCTGGCCTCGTAGTCGATCTTGATGCCGCGTGCCCCGGCGACGCACGGTTTGCCCATGCCACGGGCGACGACGGCTGCGTGCGAGGTCATGCCGCCGTGGGCGGTGAGTACGCCCTGGGACTGCAGCACGCCGTGGATGTCGTCGGGAGTCGTCTCGAAACGGATGAGGACGACGCGATCACCGGCTGCGCCCCGCTCGGCAGCGATGTCGGCGTCGAAGACGGCCTCACCGACGGCAGCACCCGGGGAGGCCGGCAGACCTTCGGCAACCGGCTGTTCGCTGTGGTCGGGGTCGATGGCCTCGTGCAGCAGCTGGTCGAGCTGGCCGGGCTCGATGCGCATGAGGGCTTCCTCCTTGGAGATGACCCCCTCGTCTACGAGGTCGCGGGCCACCTTGAGGGCGGCAGCGGCGGTGCGCTTGCCGTTGCGGGTCTGCAGCAGGTAGAGCTTGCCGTTCTCGACGGTGAACTCCATGTCCTGCATGTCGCGGTAGTGCGCCTCCATCTTCTTCATGGTGGCGGTGAGCTGTTCGTAGGCGTCCGGAAGGATCTCCTGCATCTGCGCCAGCGGCTTGGGGGTACGGATGCCGGCGACGACGTCCTCACCCTGGGCGTTCTGCAGGAACTCACCGTAGAGCTCGTTGGCTCCGGTGGCGGGATTGCGGGTGAAGCACACGCCGGTGGCGGAGTCGTCACCACGGTTGCCGAAGACCATCTGCATGACGTTGACGGCGGTGCCGAGATCGTCGGAGATCTTGTTGGCCTTGCGGTAGACGAAGGCGCGCGGGTTGAGCCAGGAACGGAAGACGGCGTCGACGGCGCGCATGAGCTGCTCACGCGGATCGGTGGTCCAATTGCCGCCGAGTTGTTCGTTGGAGAGCTTCTTGAAGGTGTCGACCAGGCCCTTGAGATCATCGGCGGACAGGTCGGTGTCAGACTCCACACCCTTGCTCTCCTTGAGGGCGGTGAGGGCGTCCTCGTAGACGTGGGCGTCGATTCCCTCGACGACCTCGCCGTACATCTGGATGAATCGGCGGTAGCAGTCCCAGGCGAACCGTTCGTTGCCCGACTCACGGGCAATCGCAGGGACCGTCTCGTCGGAGATGCCGAGGTTGAGGATGGTGTCCATCATGCCCGGCATGGAGATGATGGCGCCGGAACGCACCGAGACCAGCAGCGGCTTGCCGGGATCACCCAGTTTACGACCGGTACGCTCCTCCAGACGCTGCAGGCCGGCCCAGGCCTGCTCGTCAAGACCGTCGGGCCACTCACCCTTGCGATTCATGGTCTCCACGCAAGCCTGGGTGGTGATGGTGAAACCGTCTGGTACGGGAACCCCCACCCGCATCATCTCGGCAACGCCAGCTCCCTTGCCACCCAGCAGGGGCTTCATCTCGGCACTGCCCTCGGACAGGTCGTACACGTAACGGTCAGTCATGACGGATCTCCTTCGACCTTTGCCAGTCTGCTCATCGATTGACGGCGCTCGGTCCCGTGCGTTTGCGCATCGGCACCGCGAGTGCGACCCACCATTGGGCCGCTGTGAGTCATTGTGGCACGGGTACGCCGTATTTTCACGGGTTCCATATTCACGGGTCCTGTGTGTCGGAACACGGGAGACGGTCCTGCCACATGGATCAGCCAGCATGCTGTGGGAGCACCGCGACAGATGACCTTGCCCGTCATCTTGTTCATGGAACGCGGTCAGGATCAGGCTGGCTTCACCCACACAAGGAGCAGGTTCATTGATTGTTCACTATTACCAAGAGTTGTCACCACGGTAGTGGGACATGGACAGCTGGGTGAGCATCTTCTTGACAGAGAGCCCTACGCCCACAGCGGAAGTGCGGTAGGGAATGAGCACCAGCTACTTGGCCTTTCTGGATCACCAACACAGTATGGTGTCATCATCTTCCAGCCGAAAGATGACCTGCATGCACAACCTTATGACGTAGTAGGTCCGTAAATGGGATACCCCAAGTTCAGGTTCGTCAATGCCGCCTCACTTCCAGCACACCACCACATTGTGCCACCTCCCCCAAGGTGGCTCGCCACCGGGGGCATCCTTGTTGCTTCCATCGCTCAGTATCCTCTCCCCATGCCATCCGGCGGACCTGTCCGATGCACCTGTGACGCAGGAACCCGAACGACACACGAGGGCTGAACCAGCGTCGGTAGGCTCTGGACATCCCAGTACAAGATGAGGGAATGACAGATATTTTACCTAGTCAGATTGACATTTCACTCAGCTGAAAATCACCAGATCATGTGCTGATCCATATTTCTTCATGAGCAATACCATATCGGATTGACACCACATGAAAACCGATGCAGGATTATCCGCGAGTTCCCGAGATGGAACTTGTGCGAAGATCTGACCCATACTTGACGGTGTCTCTTCGCATCCTGGTTACACGAGGAGATAAACCCACATGGCCACTACCACCCGGCGCTTCACCAGCGCCCTGACCGCCCCAGCCGTCATGGGGGGGCGGAGCCCAGTTCTTCGGCCCAGCCGCCAATGCCGTGTCGTCCACCGAGCAGGACAGCAACATCACCTGCGCAGACGCCCGCAAGGCCGTGGACAAGGCCGATGCTGCGCTCAAGATTGCCCAGCGGGCTCTGGCATCGGCACAGGCCAACCGCCAGAACGACCGCGGTGCGGTCGACGCCGCCAAGAAGAATGTCGTCGAGAAGCAGGCTGCTCTCGACGAGGCGAAAGCCACCCTTGCCGCAGCTGAGAAGCGCGCTGCCGAGCTGGAGTCGTCGATCGCCGATCACGAGAAGACCATCACGAAGGCCAACGAGACCATCGATCGTCTCACGGTCGATGTGCAGAAGATCGACGAGGAGATCACCTCGTCCACCACCAAACGTGCCGAGCTCCAGAAGGAGTTGGACACCACCATCACCGACGGTGAGCAGCTGCAGAAGAAGATCGACGACCTCAACACCGAGATCATCAAGCAGCAGAAGCAGCGCGACGAGTACGTCACCGCCATCCAGAGTGCCCAGCACGAAATCAAGGATGCCAAGACCACCATCGAGAAGCTGCGCGTCCAACGCGACAAGATCTCCGAGAAGATCACCACCACCCAGACCTCCCTGGACGAGCTGCACAGCAAGGTCGTTGAGCAGACCGGAAACGTTGACGGCATCGCCAAGTCGATCACCCACACCGAGAGGGAGATCAAGGCGCTCACGGCTGTCAAGGTGACCAACGAAGCCATCATCGCCAAGAACGTCAAGAACATCGCTGACGCCAACAAGGTCATTGCCGTGAAGACGGCCGAGACCACCGTGATCACCAAGAAGATCGAGGAGCTCAAGAACTCCCTGCCGGGCAAGCAGACCGAGCTCGACGAGGCCACGAAGAAGCTTGATGAGCTCAAGAAGAGCGAGGCCGAAATCTCGTCCCGCCTGGACGAGCTGACCCAGCAGCGCGACAAGATCGATGCCAGCATCGCTGAGCAGAACGACCGGATCAACGCCGCCGAGAAAAAGATCGAGGAGCTCAAGACCCAGATCACCACGATCGATGAGAAAATCGCCGAACTGACCAAGGACCGTGACGCCGCCCAAGACGAGCTGACCAGGAATCAGCAGCGCGTCAGCGAGCTCAAGAAGGCCATCAGCGATCTCGATGAGCAGATCACGGCCAAGAAGACGGAGCGTCAGCACATTCTCGACAGCATCGCCGAGCAGCGCACCACGATCGCCGAGGCCACCAAGCGCATTGCGGAGCTCAAGAAGGAGATCACCAAGATCTCCACACAGATCGAGGACGAGGAGCGTCAGCTCAACGACGCCAAGGCCGAGCTCGTCTCCGTCACCACGCAGATCGACAAGGCAAAGGCAAAGGTCGCTGAGGCCGAGAAGCAGCTCAAGGAGGCCCAGGACGCCCTCAAGGCTGCCGAGGACAAACTTGCCGCCGATGAGGAGGCTGTCGCCGAGGCAGAGCGAATTGTCAAGGAGAAGCAGGACTCCCTCGCCCGTGCCAGGGCAGCCGGGCTGTGCGACGCAGACGATGAGGGCAACTCTGTGTCCCTGACCGTCAGCAATGCTCGCCAAGGCACACTCGCCCATGGCAAGCGCATTGCGCTGCCCGGTACCGGCGTCTGAGCACTGATCTGACTCCTCCATCACCACGGTCTCGGCCATCTGCGGATGGTCGAGACCATTTTTCACGCCCGGAAGGTTGACCCTTCCGAGCCCACGGACGCCTCATGTCCGAAACAGCCCACAACGCCCAATGACCCATAGGCCCGCAGGTGGGCCAGCTCCGCCTTCCCGATGAAACTCTCAACCTGTACTTGACGCCGTATTGTCCACCACTCGTTGCAGATCTTCACACGACACGCCGACGATTTGCCTCATCAGACGTAGATCTGGCACAGATTTCCCACCTGATCCACGGCTTGCGGTCCTGCATGAATGACAGGTGAACTTTTCATCCCTGCCGTCACGCGCCGATGAGCCCCGCTCGGAAGGTCCCCGAGATGGAAACCACAGCAATGAGGCGAATCATGAGACCGATCATGCGAGTGATCCTCTTATCACGCGCACACCGGCATACACGTCAGCTAGGACGACCTCCAAGACAGCAGCAGTCGAATGCATCAAATGACACACACACAATGCGTGACAACCTCTCTCAGCAGACTCCAGAGGACCAAAAGTAGCCAAACCCATGAATCCAGAATATACAGATCTCATATATTCATGCAGAGTCTTTCCTGTTTCCATATGGCTTCAAACCGAAAAAATCCGTCCCATCACTGGGTTTATCCCCACAGAGAAAGACTCAAAACGAGCAAGATTTATGGTTCGACATACACTCGACACACAAAGATCTCCGTCATTTGTTCGCTCGCACAGCCGCAGGAATCCAACCACACGGGACAGTCGAACAATGCGAGCAAACCCCCCAAAAAAAGACCGCAGAACCCCTAGCCAAAGTGGATTTCGAATGTCCTTTGCGAACTTCACGAACACCCGGCATGACTGCTTTGTTTTCCAGTTGACAGGCCACGGGGGCAAGTTCACAATCAATTGCAGCCTCTAGGTGGGACTCGAGCGAGAATCGGCACAAAAGCGATACAAAAGCGATGGCGATTCTTCGCAAGCCAGCTAGCACAAGGAGACAAGGTCCATGACCAATGTGAACCGGCGCTTCGCCAGCGCTTTGACCGCCCTCGCCGTCATGGGGAGTGGCGCCCAGATTCTCGCCGCCCCAGCTCAGGCAGGGGACAACATCGACCAGAAGAACGACGCCAAGATCAGCTGCACCGAGGCTCAGGCAGCTGTCGACAAGGCCCAGGCCGATCTCAAGGCTGCTCAGGACAACCTCGCCGAGCTCCGGGCAAACCACAAGGCTGACAAGGACAAGGTCAAGGCCGCCAAGAAGGTCGTCGACGAGAAGCAGTCTGCCCTCTCCGACGCCAAGAATGCTCTTGACGATGCCACCACTGACAAGCACGTCGCCGAGCTCAAGGACGCCCTGGCTGACCTCGATGCCCAGATCGCCGCCGACAAGGACGCACGTGACAAGATCCTCGACGACATCGCCGCCCAGGAGTCTCGCGCCGCTGAGGCCAACGAGCGGGTTGCCAAGCTGCAGGCCCACATCGCTGACATCGCAGCTGACATCAAGGCCCAGAACAGCTGCGCGACGAGGTCCAGAGGCAGCTTGAGGCCGCTGATGAGCCCAGCTCAAAGGTCGCGAAGGCCGAGACTGAGCTCCATGACGCTTCCGCCGCCCTCAAGGCTGCCGAGAACAAGGTAACCACTGACGAGGAGGCAATCCTCGAGGCGGAGGCCATCGTCAAGGGCCGTGAGGCTGCCCTCAACGCAGCCCAGGGCAAGACCGGCAACTGCACCGCCGACGAGCAGAAGCCCTCCGAGGACAAGAAGGATGACCTGGCCAAGAAGGTCGTCATCAGCACCGACAAGGGTAGCGCCGTGACCGCGACGACTGTCAGCAACGACACCCCCACCCACGTCGCTGCCCCGGCCCTGCCGAGCACTGGTGTCTGATCCCGGCGGACAACTGAACACATCTGACAACTGAAAAATGTGTGGGCCTGGCCATCTGATGGCCGGGCCCACCACCGTTTCTGCAGCTCTCTCCCACTCACTGCAGATGAGTCATCGGGGTCGACACAGTTCGTCCTGGTGTGCCCCCGCTGTCCACCTGTGCTGGGCATGATCTGACGTGGTTTCTCGGAGGGCAGTCACTGCACATCTCTGCATCTGGATCAGTATTCAGATGTCGACACTGCCTCAATACTGATGAGACATCTCTCCCCCCAGGCTGAGCTTCACAACTCCGTGATCTGATGATCACTCACATGATAAAATCTTCGCGCTGCTCAACGATGAGCGGTAGATGCTCCCCCGTCAGGGACACCTCGACGACGAATGGCGTTGTGGAGGAGGCGCCGTGATTCACCCATCACAGCATCCACCGTAGATTCCCACAAGGCTGCCTACGATGCGCCCTCATGAGAGCACATCCCGACCAGTTGCTCCCATCCCATGGAGAGCCCAATCAGAAATACATGTCGTTCATCTGTTCGGTGACAAAGGAGACACCAACAATGTTGACCACCACACGATCCATGAAAATAGCTGCCGCCGTCGTGTCGCTCATCACCGCCGCAGCCATGTCGATTCCAACCGCTTCAGCGGCATCAGCAGCCGATCACACAGCTCTTTCCCCGCAGGACGAGACCGTCCTCACCGACCAGCAAATGCCGGGAAGCCCGCTGGGCATACCTTCTGGAGCCACTGGCCCGGCACAGCCCAATTACTGGCGGGCCGTCGAATATTCTGCGCACCACATGGCTCCATCCCCAGCTGGTGCCAACAACTTCCGTTGTCGACCAAGAGCAGGCCAGAATCCAGTAGTTCTCATCCCGGGAACCGCAACGAATGCCTACTCCTCGTGGTCAATGATGTCGGAGGAGCTGACCCGACGCGGATACTGCACCTACACCTTCAATCTAAACGGAGTGCCGCACAGCAGCTTCATCTCCCTCACCGGAGACATGAGAAAGTCGGCCAAGGGACTTGGAGCTTTCATCACCATGGTGTTGACCCGCACCCACACCGACAAGGTTGATTTGGTCGGATGGTCCCAAGGAGCTGGGCCTCTCCCCAACCAATATCTCAAGTTCGAAAATGGAGCGAGCAGGGTGGACCACTTCATCGGCCTGGTCCCCTCCAACCACGGCACGACCGCATACGGTCTCAACCTTTTCCTCAATTCGACGACAAGCAAACTCGGAGCTCACTTCGACGACAGCATGGCACTGCTCAACGGAATGTCAGCTCCGCAACAATTGCAAGGATCGGATTTCAACAAGACCCTCTACGACACGCCTGTCACTCAGCCCGGTGTGAAGTACACCATCATCACCAGCACCCATGACCATGTCGTCGTGCCCTACACGAACGCCTACCTCCACGAGCCGGGGGTGAAGAACGTGTTGCTGCAGAACATCTGTCCGACCGACAAGACTGGCCACGGCAACATCACCTACGACCCCAACGTCATCCAAATGGTTGACAACGAACTCGATTCGGCTCATGCGCACGCTGTCCAGTGCACACCCATGAAATTCATCGGATGACTGCACCAAAACGATCTGAACCACTCACGAGGAGATGATCCCCATGAAATCACCGAAAATCTTCACCACGGCGGTGGCAGCGGTCATCGCCACCACCGGGTTCGGTGCCACCCCACTGGTACAACCTGCTCAGGCAGCACCGACACATCAGTCCTCCGTCCCTGCCTCTGCACACCGGGGCTCCTCATCCACCGGCCCCAAAAACTGCGTACCCTTTGTCGGACGTCCTGGTAGCTCAGGGCAGCTCCCCCTGGGAGTCATCCCACCGAGCTGGGGAACCGAGGGATGGCAACAGATGGCCTCCACCAACCGCACCGACCTTCCCGCAAAAGTCGTCATGCGAGACAATCACGAGAGCTTCAACCAGCGCATGGACTTTGCCCTGCGCGACGGCAAGGTGTACGGACGTCTCCAATCCGAGAAGCAGTGGCGTCACATTGCCACCCCGTCCTGCCTTGACGGGCAGATCACGGCAATCTCCGCCAATGACGCCATGCTCGCCGCGGTGGACGCCAACGGCTGGGTCTACACCCTCAACAACCTGCTCTCCTCGCCCAAGGACTGGGGCTGGTTCCGCGCGTGGGGCACCCCATTCTGGTTCGGTCACGGCCTGCAGTTGGAGAATCAGACCAACGGTGAATGGGCGCTCTCCCTCATCGACAACCAGACTGACCGCACTTACCGCGGAGTGGATGGGCATGATCACCCGATCTCGTTGGCCATGTGCACCGAGATCATGATGGCCTCCCCCGACGGCACCCACCTGTACCAGCACGATCCGTGGCTGGCCAACGACTACTCCTTCGAAGCGTCCACCCCGTACAACTCGCAGTTCCGGATTCACACCATGTCGGCCTCCGGCTCGGTGGCGTTCATCACCAACAGCCACGGCGACATGTTCACTCGGCTGTGGGACTACGACATTGCCGGAACCGATCCCGCGCAGTTCCGCTACACATGGAAGGATCAGGGCAATCTGCCTGACGCCGGGACGTGGGCACAGGGCAAGATCAATCCGAACTATGCCGCGATCAAGCTTCCACCGGCACCATGGCAGCATCAGCCCAAGGTTCCCGGTGAGATCACGGATCGTCTCACCATCCTTTCCACCGCTCCGGGATCACAGAACCGCGAGCTGCGTGTTGAGGGTCGTAGGGGCGGACACACCGGCTACTGGACCAAGATGCTCAATGACAAGAGCTGGAAGTTCATCGTCACGGACCAGACCCTCAAGGGCAAACCACTCGACAACCCGCAGCAGGACACCTCTGCGGTCGATCTGGCACCAGCCTCCGGTGTGAACTACTCGGGACACCTGCCTGGTGGCGTGCGACTCGATGTTCGCGATTTCGCCTACCAGACCACGTCTCGCACAGTCGACCTCACCATTCAGGGCAAGAAGTACCCCGTCACGTTGCACAGTATTGACGGCCGTCTCGATTCGACCATCTCGATGCTCGCACATCGTGAGCGTGGCCTCAGCTCGACTCCGCGATACTACGATGCCGCCATCGAGGTGCCTCAGAAATACCTGAGTGATCCCACCTTCGCCTCTTTTGCACGCACCTATCTGCACGGCGAAAGGGTGCATGAGCTGTACCTAGCAGCAACGGATTCCCAGCTGAAGATCATCAACAATTCCCACCCCGGAATATCGTTGCGAACTGGCAGAGACGTCAGCACCATGAAGCGGGTCCCGAACTCATGATTCCCAACCTGTCACATAGGCAGTCACCGCACTGCCGGCACTGACAGGCACTGGGGATCGCAGGCGTCGGATCGTCCCACAGCGGACGATCTGACGTTTCACGGAATCGTCCGGTACGATCCCGCCGGCTTGCGTAGCCGAGTGCCAGCCGTCTTCGCCCGCTGATCGACAATATCGATGACCTTGGTGGCAGACTCCTCGAGGGCCAGGCCAGTCGTGTCGATGATCGGACAGCCCAGTCGACGCTGGATCTTGCCCACCTCGTCCAGCTCGTCATAGATGGCGGCGAGATCTGCGTATCCGTCCTCATTGCCGTACCCACCAAGCCCGCGCACACGTCGACCTCGAATCTCCAACAACTTCTGGGCATCGATCGTCAGGCCAACGATGCGCCACCGATCCACGGCGGCCAGCTCGGCAGGCGGAGCGATACCGGGTACCAACGGTACGTTGACGGTCTTGTAGCCGAGATAGCCCAGATAGATCGACAGCGGCGTCTTGCCCGAGCGGCTCACCCCCACCAGGCAGATGTCTGCCTCGGTGAGACGGTCGGGAATGGCACCGTCGTCGTTGCGCACCGCGAACTCCATCGCCGAGATACGGGTGAAGTAGTCGGCCTCCACCCCCACCGGACGACGCGGAACGGCATCGGCGTCCAGACCGGAGGCTTCCTCCATCGCCGCGAGCATCGGACCCATGAGGTTGACCTCACGTATCCCCATCTCCTCGCAGGCGTCGGCGACCATCCGGCGCATGTCCGGCAGCACCAGGGTGTGGACCACGCACACCCACTGACCTGCCTCGTGGGCCGCCATGACGGCCTCCAGAGCGGCCATCATCTCCGCAACGGTGCCGATCATCGGGTGACGCACTATGTGCCAGTGGACTCCTTCGAACTGGCTGCGGGCGGCCCGTGCCAGACGGACGGCGGTCTCACCCGTCGAATCGGCGATGACGTGAATTTCCAAGGGCGACTCTGCCATGACGGCATTGTACCGAGCGAGAGATCTGCAGCGGGGCTCAAGGCAAACCCTGGTCGAGGACACCAAAGATACTGATGACACAATCGTGTGCACAAAAATGTCACTTGCCACGAACCCATCGCACTCACGTGACGGCACCATCGGTCTCATGACAAAAATGTCATCACCGCGAACGAGCGACGCTCCCCTGCCCTGAATCACGCCTGGTCTCGACCACACCTACTCCACCCGGACCCGGCCACGCCAGCTCCACCCGAGCCCCCGCCATGTCTGCTCCGCCCGGACTTCCACCTGCCCAGTCCACGCCCGACGTGACAAAAATTGTCATCCCCCGAAGAGTCCCGGCACTCGTGTGACCCGAAGGAAGATGCCCTGACAAAAATGTCAGTACCTCGAGCATCCTGACGTTCCCATGACCCTCATGGGCTCGACGTGACAAAAATGTCACGCGAGACGGCCAGGGTGGGGAGGGGCCGCCCGGAATAGGGGGAGGTTCGCACGGAATCAGGAGTGCTTGTGAGGGGTGGAGGGGAGAAGGCTCGCACGAGGTCAGGAAGGTTCGCCCCGAGATTGAGAAAGTCCGCACCGGGCCGGGAAGGCCCACACAGAATCGAGAAGTTTCGTACGGGGCAGGGAAGGTTCTGACACAGGACGGGGAATGCCTCGACAGAACGGGAACATCAGGGCAAAGGGTCCTGGCCCATTCCTCTACCGTCGTCTTGAGGATCGAGGCGGGGCGAGAGCATTCCTGCCAGAAGGCTGCAAAAACGGGGGGGAGCTTTCCTGCCAGAACTTTCATTGGACTGCATTGACGGCACGAGAATCGACATCACGAACACGAGGCGACACCTGCACCTCGTTCTGGGAGACTGCCATCATGGATGCTGCCGAGCTCGACCCCGTTGACGCCCTCATCGTCGCTGAATCACCACAGATTGATCCACCACAGCAGGATTCAGCGCATGCCACGCCCGACGCCGGCTCGACGCGAACACAATCGCCACTGGGCAGCGCCGTCTGGGTGCTGAACCGACCGCGGCTGGTCCCATTCGCCGGGCACCGAGTCACGGCGTGGGCCGACGACTGCCGTGACCTCGCTGGAATCCCCAGCACGATCCGGCTCAACCCTCTGACGGCTTCGCCCCAGAACCTTGATTCCCCGACCACCACATCGACACCTACTGCGTCCCCACCAGCCGAATCCCTGACCGACACACCACCGTCCGAGAAGTCCAGGGAACGCCGTCCCGGTCCTTCGCCCAGGCAGCACCGAGCCGCCGACCATCCAAGCACCGATCGCCAGTTGGTCTGGCTCGATCTTCCCCAGTCGATCGACGCCCTGGACGAGCTGCTCGGCTGTCTGTGGCACGTGCTGGGTCCCGACGCCCACATCATCGCCGGCGGACGGATCAAACACATGACCCGGTCGATGAACGACGTTGCCGCGCGGTGGTTCGACGAGGTCCATGCAAGCCTCGGGGTGCGCAAGGCCCGCGTACTGCACATCTCACGGCCGCGGGAACGCCCGGCGATCACCGGCACGTGGCCACGCAGCAACACCGTGGATGGGTTGACGATTCACGCCCACGGTGGCGTGTTCCACACCACCGGCTTGGACGCCGGAACCGCGCTGCTGCTCTCCCACCTGGACGACATTGCTGCAGACGTGCGCACCGACGTCGTCGACCTGGGATGTGGCAACGGCATCATCGCTGCCCAGCTGGCACGTCGACTGCCCACGGCACGGGTGCACGCCACAGATGTGTCGTGGCAGGCCGTCGACTCCACCCGGCGCACCGCCGCGGCGAATGGTCTGGACGTCATCACCCACTGGTGTGACGGACTGGCCGATCTGCCCGACGCCAGCATGGACGTCGTCGTCACCAATCCGCCCTTCCATCGGGGTACTGCCCAGGATCACGCTCCCACCTTCGCGATGCTCACCGACGCCGCACGGGTACTGCGCCCGGGCGGGGCGCTGTGGTGCGTGTACAACAACCACCTGCCGTGGGCCGCACATCTGCGACGCTTCGTCGGTCAGACGCGCCAGGTCACGCGCAATCGTCACTACACGGTCACGCGAACCGTGCGGAAGTGAGCGCCCCCACGCCGTGTCGTCGCGGCCCCACCTCCACGGTCTGGGTTCCGGCCGTCACGGCCACATCACGATGCCCACGAGACCAATCCTGCGGTGACTGGTTTCCCAACTCTGTCCGTACGGCGGTACCACTCAGGCGCGAGGAGAGCCAGATCGGGGAGCCGTCACGTGAGGAAATTCAGATGGCAAGCGGGCCCAGGCCGGATGGGGGCGGAACGGGGTACCGATGTCGTCCCGCCGCGTCTACCGTTGGTGTCATGAGTTCTCGCGTCATCCTCGTCAGCGACGACCGCTCCAGTCTGCGCTCCCCCGGCACCGCACTGTGGCCGCAGGCCGCCCACATGCGCGGCACCCACACCGACGGCTGGACGGCACAGATCTTCGACTACACCACCACCGTCGAGGCAGACATGCGTGAGGTGCGCGAGTTGGCTTCGGCCAGTGGCGCGGACGTCATCCATCCACACGGGGCGCTCGCCACCCAACCACCCGGACTGTTGGTGAGCGACGTCGACTCCACCCTCACCCGCACCGAGGCGATCGACCTGTTGGCGCAATGTGCTGGGCGGGCGGACGAGGTGGCCGACGTCACCGCTCGAGCGATGGCCGGTG
This sequence comes from Cutibacterium granulosum, assembly GCF_900186975.1. Lineage (NCBI taxonomy): Bacteria > Bacillati > Actinomycetota > Actinomycetes > Propionibacteriales > Propionibacteriaceae > Cutibacterium > Cutibacterium granulosum. Next base: position 793,885 of record NZ_LT906441.1, on the reverse strand, counting down.
AGATGGACTTCGCCGAGTCGTTGCGGGCCCGGGTCGAATGCTTGGCAGGGTTGCCGGTCGGTGCCGTGGAGGAGGCTCGCCGCGCCGTCGTCGTCACCCCCGGCGCCAAGGAGCTGATTGCGGCTGCCCACGAGGCCGGTGCCACCGTGGGCCTGGTGTCAGGTGGATTCACGTCGATGGTGGAACCGTTGGCAGCCGAGCTCGGAGCAGATCATGCCGTGGCCAACGAGTTGGAGGTGGCCGATGGGCACCTCACGGGGCGGCTCACTGGCGAGATCGTCGACCGGGCCGCCAAGGCGTCCTGGCTGCGCAGGTGGGCCGCGCAGGCCATCGTCGAGGCCGAGCGAGTGATCGCCATCGGTGATGGTGCCAACGACCTCGACATGTTCGACGCGGCCGGACTGGCCATTGCATTCTGCGCCAAGCCGGTGGCCGTGGAGGCCGCCCGCAACACCGTGAGTTTTGAGCGTCTTGACGCGGTGTCGGCAGTGTGGTGCCGGTGATCCCCGTTTCGCCCCATCGGTGCCGACACGCTGCCATCGGCCGAGGGGTCGTGGCCCGTCCGAGCACCTGGTCATGGCTGCAGATCGAACCGGTCGCGAGAATTCACCCTGCTCGACGTGAGAAACATGCACACATTCCCATGCTGGACGGGCACCATGCCGATTCCGACCGCTGAAGAACAGGGGTTCCGCACGCCATCCGAGGCTGTGGATATAAAGTGATACCAAGGTTTCGGGCCCATCTGGAATGGGCCCCGGAACAGTGTGTTTCTCGGCGACTCGCGGAGCGTTCCGCGTGCCGTCATCGACGACCAGCCGCACGACGGCAGGAGGACAGATGTCAGAGCGGATTGCCAATGCAGCCCTGCGTCAGAAAGTGATGAGCGCAGACGACGCTGCCGGCCTCATCAAGGATGGCGACCAGATCGGATTCGGTGGATTCACCGGGTCGGGCTACCCCAAGGTGTTCCCGGGCGCACTCGCCAAGCGCATCGAGGCTGCCCATCAGCGCGGCGAAAAGTTCACTGTCAACACCCTCACCGGAGCCTCGACGGCTCCCGAGCTGGATGGTGCCCTGGCCGGTGTGGACGGCATCGGTTGGCGCATGCCCTACCAGTCCGACCCGACGATGCGTTCCAAGATCAACGACGGCACCAGCTACTACACCGACATCCACCTGTCGGAGTCCGGCATGATGGTGCGTCAGGGATTCTTCGGCAAGGTTGACTTCGCCGTCATCGAGGCCACCCGTATCACCGAGGACGGCAAGATCGTCCCCACCTCGTCGGTGGGCAACAACTCCGCCTACTGCGAGGTCGCCGACAAGATCATCATCGAGGTCAACTCGTGGCAGTCCGAGGATCTCGAGGGCATGCACGACGTCTACCAGGGATTCGCGCTGCCCCCCAACCGCAAGCCCATCCCGATCACCCACCCCGGTGACCGCATCGGCACCCCGTTCCTGGAGATCGACGCCAGCAAGGTCGTTGCGATCGTCGAGACCGACGGCCCCGACCGCAACTCGCCGTTCAAGCCGATCGACGACAACTCCCGCAAGATTGCCGGCTTCCTGCTCGACTTCTACGGCAACGAGGTGAAGCAGGGACGCATGCCCAAGAATCTGCTGCCGCTGCAGTCGGGTGTGGGCAACATCCCCAACGCCGTGCTCGACGGCCTGCTGCACTCCGACCTGGAGCACCTCACCTCCTACACCGAGGTGATCCAGGACGGCATGATCGACCTCATCGACGCCGGCAAGCTCGACGTGGCCTCCGCGACGGCCTTCTCGCTGTCGCCGGACTACGCCCACAAGATGAACGAGAACGCGGCCTTCTACCGCGACCACATCATCCTGCGTCCCCAGGAGATCTCGAACCACCCCGAGGTGATCCGTCGTCTGGGCGTCATTGGCGCCAACGGCATGATCGAGGCCGACATCTACGGCAACGTCAACTCGACCCACGTCATGGGCTCGCGCATGATGAACGGCATCGGCGGCTCCGGCGACTTCACCCGCAATGCCTACATCTCGGCCTTCGTCTCCCCGTCGACGGCCAAGAACGGCGCCATTTCGGCGATCGTGCCGATGGTCTCCCACGTGGACCACACCGAGCACGACGCCATGGTCATCATCACCGAGCAGGGTATCGCCGATCTGCGTGGCCTGGCCCCGCGTCAGCGTGCCCCGAAGATCATCGAGAACTGCGCCCACCCGGACTTCCGTCCGATGCTGCAGGACTACTACGAGCGTGCGCTGCGTGACTGCAAGTTCAAGCACACCCCGCACCTGCTCGGCGAGGCCTACAACTGGCACACCCGGTTCCTCGAGACCGGCACCATGCAGCAGGGCTGAACCCGCCAGGGTTGATTCCCAGCCACATTGAACAAGTGCTCCCGGACCGATGGTCCGGGAGCACTTGGGCGTTGAGACTCCCTACGCGGCGAACTCGGTGGTAAGTGCCGATTCCCATTGCCCCGGTTGGGGTCTGTCCACAACGGCAGGCCTCACCGAAAACAGACCTTGCCCCACCTCAGCCACGAGGCACAGGGGTGGGGCGGGTGTCTCGTCAGCAACCCGTACGGGGCAGAGACAGAAGCTGGCCCCAATCGGGGAAGGACAAAGCCGAGGAGCCGTCATCCGGCTGGGTGGGCGCAGTCGAGGGTACCGGTCTCGAGGACGACACGCCCAGCACCCTGCGCGACGAGCCGATGCTGTGAGAACAGCCGATGGGCACCCTCAGAACATGGGCACCCCCAGAACATGGGCACCCACAGAACAGTGGCCTCGTTCCTCGTCCTTCGCCCCTCCCCGTCCCACGCCGTAAGCTGGGTTGAGTCCCGTCGCGTCGACACCAGGAGAGCCGTGTTCCCATCATCCCAGCCCCGGCGCGCCATCGACGAGGCACCCGAAGACGTCGGGACCACGTCCTCGACGAGTAGGCGCACCGAGACGACGCGTCCCCCCGGGATCGCAACCCCTTCCAGCGCCGAGGAAGGCGCCTCCCCGCCTCGCAGTGAGCTGGCGCCCCCCGAACTGGCCCCATCTGGCTACCAAGCCGAGGTGAACCAAGATGGTCCACCGGCGGAGCCCCCACAGGGGCCAGACGCACAGCGAGCAGTGTGGGGCCCCGACGATCCCCGGAACATCCGCACCCTGCCTCCCCTGCCCAGGCCCGCCGAGGCCACACCGGGGGCGCGTCCGGGCGCCGTCGTTGCCGCCACCGTGTGTTTCGCGTTGGCGGCGGTGTCGGCTGCGGTGGCCCTGGCCTGGGCGTGGTGGGGCTCGATCAACATGACCACTTTCCGCACCGCGACCCGCCTCATGAGATGGACCGATCCTCGACCGGGTTCGCTGGCCTCGGTGCTGTGGGCCACGGCGATGGTGCTCATCGGGGTGGTCATGACGGCGATGCCGGCCCTGCTGGCTGTCAACGGCTGGTTGGGGCACCGGTGGGTGCGCTGGGGTGCCATCGGCGGGCTGGCCGCAGCCTCGCTGGCCGTCACACTCAACACCGTGGCCTGGGCGAGCGCACCGTTCGCCGTCGCAGGGCTGGTGCTCGCGTGGCTGCCGGTGAGCAGGCGTTGGCTCGACCTCTCCACAGCACGGCAGCGCTCCACGCCCCGCTGACGTGTCGTCACCGTCCCAGTAGCGCACACCCCAGGGCGAGCAGCCGCTCCTCGCTGTACTGTGGCCCACCGATCATGACGCCGATCGGCAGTTCCATGCCGTCGATGATGCTGGTGTGCAGCGGCAGGCTCATGGCTGGCCGGCCCGTGATGTTCCACAGACTGGTCCACGGCGTGAATCGGCACTGGGCCGCGAAGTCGGCTGCCGGGTCGTCGTCATCGTGCAGCTGACCGTGTGGCAGCGGCGGCTGGGCCAGAGTGGGGCTGACGATGAGGTCATAGTCTGCCCAGTGCTGACCGACCGTGCGCGAAATCATCTGAATACCAGCAAGGCCTTCGGCAAGTTCCACGCCGGTGCGGCGTCGGCCCTCCCTGCGCAGCCACCGCGTCATCGGCATGGCGTTCCTCTCACACCCCTCGGGCAACGGAATGCTTGCTGCGCCGACCTCCCACACGCACTGGAAGGAGGACCATTCCTGGGCACCGAACGGCGCCGTCGTGGGTTCGACGACGTGGCCCATGCCCTCCAGGGCCGTGGCCGCCTGGGTGACGGCGTCCAGGCAGGCCGGGTGCACGTCGGCCTCGGCAATCACTGGCTCGGTCAACACGCCGATGCGTAGCCGCGGCACCTCGTGGTCGCATGCTGTCAGGAAGCTGGTTCGTGCTGGCGGCGCACTGAACGGGTCGCCGGGCATGGGCGTGCTGATGACGTCCAGGGCTGCTGCGGTGTCGCGCACGGTACGGGTGATCACTCCCCCACTCACCAGGCCGGGGCCATCCACCCCGAATGGGCCGGCCGAGACCCGTCCCCGGCTGGGTTTGAGGCCGACGACCCCGCAGCACGAGGCAGGAATGCGAATCGAGCCGCCCCCGTCGGAGCCCTGGGCGATCGGGACCTGGCCGTCACCGACGGCGGCGGCCGCCCCGCCGGAGGATCCGCCGGACATGCGTGCGAGGTCCCACGGGGTGGCTGTGGGCGCGCGTCCAGCAGGTTCGGTGTAGCAGGGCAGGCCGAACTCCGGGGCGGTGGTGGTGCCGATCGGCACGGTCCCGGCAGCCTTGAGCAGGGCGACGATGCCATCGTCGGTCTCGCTGGGGTGTCCGCCGATGGCGCGGCTGCCAAGGTGGCGCGGCGCTCCGGCCAGGGCGTTGAGATCCTTGATCGGGCAGGGCACCCCGAACAGCGGCCCGGGCTCCACCTCGCCCGCGTCGAGCTTGCGTTGCAGTTCGTGTGCGGTGTGGCGGGCCCCCTCGTCGTCGATCCAACTCCAGGCGTGGCATTCGTCGGCGTGGGCCCGGTCCAGGGCGTCCTCGACGACCTCGATCACGCTCGTCTGGCCGGTGCGGATGGCCGATGCGGTTTCCAGGGCACTCATCTGGGTCATGGCTTGGTTGTACCACGAGCCGGGGCTGTCCCATGACGGCGGGGAGCAGGAACGAGAGGATCACCGCTACCGTGACTCACCTCCTGCGGCCGTGCCGGGGCGCAGAACCGCCGACACCCCGAGGTATCACCTCTGGACTCGACGGTTCTGAACCTCGACAGCGGTGTCTGTCGTCGCACGGGTTTTCAGGTCTCGTGCGGTGGTCTGGTCTCAGTCGACCAGACGCGCCCCCTGTGCCAGGGAATTCAACTTGGCCCAGGCCAGGGACGGGTGGATCCGACCGCCGAGACCACAGTCGGTGGAGGCGATGACCCGATCGGCGCCGACGATCTGCACGAACCGGCCGATCCGCTGGGCAACGAGCTCGGGGTGTTCGACGACATTGGTCGAATGCCCCACGACTCCGGGTATCAGCACACGGTCCTTGGGCAGGTCCACCTCGTCCCACACCGTCCACTCGTGCTCGTGACGGGCATTGGCCGCCTCGAACGACAGGTATTTCGCATTGACGGTGAGCACATTGTCGACGATCTCCCGCAGCGGGATGTCCGTGATGTGGGGACCGTGCCACGAACCCCAACACAGGTGAAGGCGCACCTGTGCCGGGTCGATGCCCTCGAGCGCGGCGTTGATCGCGTCACAGCGCACCTGGATGTACCGCCGATAGTCCTCGACACTCGGGGCAGGGTTGATCTGGTCCCAGGACTCCGCCAGGGAGGGATCGTCGATCTGGACGGTCAGCCCGGCCTGGGTGATCGCCAGGTACTCCTCGCGAAGCACCTGGGCACAGGCCTGCACGACCTCCTCGTCATTGGCGTAGTAGGCATTGTGCAGACGGGCTGCCGAGCCGGGCGAGACCGCGGCGATGAATCCGTCCCGACGATCGATTCCGTTGGCGTCCAGGGCAGTGACCAGGCCGTCGATGTCCTGACGTACCGCCTCAGCGCCTGTGTAGGTGAGCGGCCCGGTGATGACGGGGAGGACTGGTGCGATGGAGCCTCCGTCATCAGCGTTCCTCTTCCAGGAATGTGGCAGAACTGCAGATGATGGATCCGCATAGACGTCGGAGAAGTCCTGCCAGTCACGACGATCCTCGAAATCGACGAGTGTGATCTTGGATCCCGGTGCTGGCGGCGCCAACTCAGACGGCTCATCGGTGAGTTCGATGCCGCCGAAGCGGCTGAACGAGTAGCTCCACCAAGAACCGAAATCCAGCGATTCCGTCATGGCGTGGCCGTATTCACCGTCATTGACCCAGTCAATTCCGATCTCGTGCTGACGGGAGACGACGTCATTCACCGATTTCTGGAGGACCTGGGCGAACATCTGCTCCCCCATGTCCTTTCTCCTCGAGTTTGCATCGAGCAGTTCAGCAGTGCGCGGCAGTGAGCCGACATGGGTGGTGCGAATCGCCATTTTGCCCTCCTTCAATGGGTGTACGAATTGGGTGAAACTGATTCTATGGACAACAGAATTTTGCGAGAATCTTTTTCTCACCATGTGACATTTCCGGGCAGGCATGTGCCGCCAGCAGCATGGGAGTCGATGACGCTGAGGAATCCTGCACCAAGAGCCACCTGGTTCCGGGAACATCTGTCCAGCCATTCGCGTTCAGATGGGTGAAGGCATCAAGACGGAAAGGATTCCAGATGACTGAGAACATCATGATCATTGGAGGCCACGGCAAGGTTGCCCTCCGTGCAGAGCCGCTGCTGGCCGACGCCGGCCACCACGTCACGGCAATGATTCGCAACCCGCAGCAGCAGGAGGACGTCCAGGCTGCCGGGGCCACTCCCCTCGTCCTGGACATCGAGCACGCCACCCGCGAGCAGCTCGTGGATGCCTTCACCGGGATGGACGCCATCGTCTGGTCCGCCGGTGCTGGTGGCGGCACCACCCCCGAGCGCACCTACGCCGTCGACCGGGACGCGGCGATCCTGTCGATGCAGGCGGCTGCCGAGGCTGGGGTGAAGCGCTACGTCATGGTGTCCTACGACCGCGCCAAGCTGGACCACGGTGTGCCGGAGGACGACTCGTTCTTCGCATATGCCGAGGCCAAGGCCCATGCCGATGAGCACCTTCGCACGTCGGACCTGGACTGGACCATTCTGGGGCCGGGCACGCTCACCCTGGACGACCCCAGCGGCAGGATCACCCTGCGCAAGGAGGACGAAGAGGTGACCGGTGACCGCAGGACCGCGCGAGGAAACGTGGCCCGTGCCATCGTGGCTGCCCTGGAGCTGGATTCGACCATCGGTCGCAAGCTCGACTTCGCCGATGGTGAGACGCCGATCCGCGAGGCCTTCAGCGCCTGAGTCCGCTGGTGGCAGTCCTCACGCTGCCCCCAGCCTGTGACGTGGCCCTCGACCAGCTCCATCGCTGCCCGGGGGCCACAATCATGCGCTCGGGATCCGAGGTGACCCACGAGTCACGATGCGCTATGATGTGACGAGTCTCCTCGCGGGGACATGCGGGCGTAGCTCAATGGTAGAGCGCCAGCTTCCCAAGCTGGATACGCGGGTTCGATTCCCGTCGCCCGCTCCATCTTTCACCTGATTCGTGCATTCACGGGATTCGCCTCGCAACACGAGCACGCAGTGATTCGCGACCCCGCTCATCGCGCAACCAAGCCATTGTTTCGGCGGTGCGGGGCGACTGCGAGTCACCCGCAACCACCCCCCACTTCACCATCCGGCAGATGTGCCCCACCGATCAGAGAACTCTGCGCTGGCACGATCATCGTGCCGGTGAATCACGCGCCCGTTGCCGGCAGACGCGGGGTTCCGGTGCTTTCCGACACCTCGGTTTCGCGGGGATTCTCAGCACCCTGCGGCACCGTGCCGTCATCCGACGAGGCGCTCTCGGTGGCAGCAGAGGGTGAGGACGGCTGCTGGCCAGGGGTGGCGTCGGTGGAAGCCTGGTTCGAGGCCGACGGGGAGGCCGCATCCTGGCCGGGCGTCACATCGGCCGACGTGGTTCCTGCACTGGGAGTCGACGGGAGCGCCGACGGCGTGTCTTCACCCGGGGTGACGTCTGCCGAGGGTGTCACGGACGGCTCACCCGGGGTCGGGGTCTGATCGGGCGTGGGTGTCTGGTCCGGGGTCGGGGACTCGCTCGCAGCCGAGGGGGAGGCGGAGGGCGATTCGTCCGCACCGGGCTTCGCGTCGGCATCGCGCCGGGCGTCCTCCAAGGCCTTCTCGGCGTCTGCGACGTCCTTCTTGGCAGCAGCGACGGCGGCCTGGGCAGCGTCGACCTTGGCCTGCAGATCGGCAAGCTGCGGCACTGCCTGGGCAAGGTACTGATCCAGGAGGCCCTGGTAGGCGTCGACGTCGTAGCCGTACTGCAGGGTCGTTGCGTGGATGAGGAGCTGATCGGCGCTGGGAGCCTTGTCACCGGCGGTGTTGAGGCCAAGACCGGTGAGCGTCAACGTGGGATCGCTGAGGTTGCGGTAGTTGACCGTCTTCTCGGAGCTCTTGTCACCGGCGTCCCACAGCTTCTTCTGCTGGGTGTACCAGCCGTCGAGCGGATCGGACTGCCCGGAGCTCGCGTTCTCCTTCCAGCCGAGGCCGAGGTAGTCGTCGATCTCCTGGGTCGGATTGTCCTGACGGGCGTTGGCGTTGACCTGCGCGGAAGCCATGAGCGCGCTGTTGATCTTGAGGGGGTCCAGGCCGTCGGCGGCACGCAGCGTGTTGGCAGTGCGGATGAGCTTCACGGCCGACTTGACGTTGTCGATCGAGGTGGCGTCGTTCCTGGCGCCGATCTCGGTCGCCGAGTACGTATTCTCGATGCCGTCGACCTCACCGTTGAGCACCCGCACGGCCTGCTTGGCGTCGACGACCGCGTCCGCGTCCTGCTTGGCATCGATGGCGAGCCAGGTGAAGAAGCCCCGGGCCGATGCATCGCTCTGCGCAGCGGCCTTGTCACGAGCGGCCTGTGCCGCGGTGAGATTCTTCGTGGCCTCGTCGAGCTTGGCATTCGCGGCATCAAGCTGCGCCTGGGCCTCGGCCACCGCGTCCGATGCCGGGCTGGCGGACTGGCTGGTCGACTCACTGGGGGACGCGGTCGCCGCAGGAGCGGGCGAGGAGACGGCCCAGCTCGACACGGAGATGAACTGGGGCACGGCGAACGCCACGGCAGCCAGTGAGACGGCTGCAAGACGTGCTGGCAAAGACGTGTGGTCATGGGACATGGGCAGCACCTTTCGACGACGAGACCGGTGACATTGACGGCTCGACAACCACCATCCGTAGCCACAGGCCTTTTGCAGGGTAGCCCCCACGAGTGAACCGCCGGTGACCTCAAGGAGTCATCTCACCCAACTCAGCACACGAACATCCTGCGATGGACCACTCATGATGCACCGCTAAGATGTTGCCGAACTGACCCATGGAAGGGGACCACGTGACTGACGACGACTGGCCCGAACCAGATGACAGCAACAGATGGCAACCGACGTGGCGTCCAGAGGACTACTCGTCACCACAGTCCCCCTACACCAACAACCCGTTCGTCCTTGACTCGCGTCGGGGCGAAGAACACACAAATGGTCAGTCTGCCAGGAGCCGCGACCCATATCCCAGCCAGTCATCCCAGGACCAACCGTGGAACACCCCATCCGGAAACGGATGGGAAAGTCCGAACGGTTCCCAGTGGTCACCGGCGAGCACCATCCCCATGTCAACGTCGGAATGGAGGCTCAGGCTCCCCAAGCTGGAGGACAACCATCAGCAAGGGCAACCGTGGTACCGCAAGCCGGGCCTACGGATCCTCGCATACGCGTTGCTCCTCATTTTGTCCCTCATCGGAGGAATGTTCATCGGTGGTGGTCTCCAGAAAAACACCGATACCGAACTTGGCATGCAGAAGCCTCCCGAACCGACCCCCATCGTCTCCAATCTGCACCTGAAACCCTCCGAACTTCCCCCCACCAAGGGAGAGAGCGGAGACACTCTGGGATACCCCGGCATTGAGTTCACTCTTGGCGATGGAAGGATCAAGAACGGGAACGAAACATGCCTGCCCGTGAAGATCTCGAACACGTCGATCTGGACTTTTGCACCACGCAGTGAAGAGTTCACCATCCACCCCGAAGGTGACACCTCAGAGACGTTCAAGGGGGTCACCCTCTCGATGGGTGGTTCTCAGATACAAGGTGGTCTCGCACCGCAGACGTCGGCCCAGGTGTCACTGTGCCTGATTGACTACAACCTGCCCCTCAACGACCATCTCGACCCGGGGAAATACGTCGTCGCCTACTCACACACCGAAGACCCCACCGGGACCGATGTCAAGAAAGCCGAACCACTCACGTGGGCCATTGAGGTGCGCTAAGACCGCATCGACCACGCCGTGAGTTTCCTCCGTCTCGGGGGGCATCCCCGGCTCCGACCCCGACGGTTCGGAGTCGGAGATGATGTCATGGTCGGGGAGGACAACCGGCTCAGCCTCCCGTGGCCGGCAGTCCGGGACGTCCAGCATCCGCAGAACTTGCGGCCCCACCTGACACCACGCTGGACTCGGCTCCACGTGAACCGAGGGCGTTGGATCCGGCAGTACCTCCCCGAAGCCCCGGGGAGGTCGTCGCATGGCTGTTGGGTGTGCTGGCGTCGGACCACGGGCTGGAGGTGCCGGACTGCTGCGGCGTGGCGACCTGCCAGGAGTCGGCCGGGACACTCGCCCCGGTGAGGCAACGTTTGAGTTCGGGCACAGTGTAGAAGACCGATCCGTCACCGATGGCACGACAGGTTCCGCCGAACGGCACTTCGCGTTCGTTGAGGAGCATCCGTACCACCTGCTGCCCCTGATCGTTGGCGAAGACGTCCCACTGGACGTTGGCGGCCATTCGCCCCTGCGAGGCACCGCGCCAGTCGGTCGCCTTCCAGAAATCAAGGTCACCGGCGGTGATCTGCGTCTGACTGCCCGGGGCCTTGATGAGGGCTTCGAAGGGGATCAGCGTCTCGGCGTGGGCGAACCGCAGGGTTGCCGAACCATCGGGGTGCTCAGCGCTCTGACGGTCGATGCTTGCGAAGAAGTCGTCGAGCAACGGACGGGAGTTGCGGTAGGAGATGTCGCTGCCGGTGAATCCGGGGCCTTTCTGGACGTAGTCCTCGGCGTCCAGGAGCATGGCGAACCAGTTGGCCTCCTCGGGCGTGAAGTACTGCGAGAAGTCCATGCCCAGGGCCGGGGCCACGATGTAGAGGTTGTAGAGCTGAACGGCAGCGTCGACCTCATTGTCGATCTTCTTCCCGGAGGGGATTTCAAAGGTCCATTCCCCAGCGGCAAGACGATCGACGAAATCTTCGGAGTAGATCCTGGTGAGAACACTACGAGCGTACTTCTTGGATTTCGGTTGGTTCCAGACGGAGTCGACGTAGTTCTTCACCCGGTCGCCGCTGAGGTATTTCTTGTATGTCTTGTAGTCGGCATTGTTCTTGTCCTTGTGGAAGTACAAGGTGGCGGTGTCGGATCGTATCGTCTCCGAGACGTTGCCAGCTGCCTGGGGAGCTGCCTTGAGCAGCCCGGAGCGGAAGTGCCAACCGGACTCGGCGGCCCGCGGTTCGCCGGAGGACACCAGATCGACCGTCGTCCCCGATCCACCGTCGAAGAGCTCGGGCATGCGGTGGGCCAGTCGCTCGCCCATCTGCTCGTGTTCGCGTGCCCCGAGCGGGGTGAGGTTGCCGTAGCCACGCTTGAAATCGTCGTCGGTGAGCTGCGCCCGGCCCGCCATCTGTGCCCAGGTGGCCTCGTCCCCCAAGGTTTCGTTGGCCTCGTGCATCGCCTCGGTCTGCTGGTGGAGGTTCTTGCCAGCAGGCTTGCCGGCCCCCAGCTCGTGGGCCTTCTGCCACACCTTCATGGTGAGCGCGTCGTACTTGAAACCGGACAGGCCACGCGATCCGTGCCGAGCGACGATCTGGGTGTTGACGGCATGGAAACCCTCCGGCGGAACCGTGTAGTGGCTCCCCTCAGCCGCATAGGGAGTCTTCGTCGACATGGAATTGTCCACGTCGACGGCCTGGGCTGGCACGGCGGAAAGTCCCAGTACCGCTCCCAGTGAGCCAATGAGCAATTTCCGAACCGGTGGGACGCGCATCACTACCCCTTCGCATGGTCGAGCGGATTTACCCTAGTGGCCAGGAGCGAACAACAGGTGACAAGCGATGAACATCCATTTGAACGGCTGGAGGGATGTCCTCTTCACCCGTAGAATTGGCAGCCGGAGGCATCCATGAAAACACTCAGTTTCACTGATTTCTGCAACCAGGACGCCGCGGTGCTCGACGACGTCGTGACCAATCATGCGGAGACCGTCATCACACGTGCCGGCCACGAGCCAGTGGTCATCGTCTCCCTGTCCGGCTACCAATCCCTACGTGAGACTGCCGAACTGCTACGGTCCCCTGCCAATGCCCGTCATCTCCTGGATGCCACCGAGCGACTCGAATCGGGGCACGGCATTGCCCACGACCTCATCGAGGGTTGATGTTCATCTCCCCGCCCCTCACCGGCCACCGTCCACGAGCCGGGTCACCGGTGCCCGATCCGGATCGGGAGCGAAACTGAGGGTTCGAGTGCCAACGCCCAGCGCGTCAAGGAGCACGAGCCTGCCCACGGCGGGAGTTCCGATACCGGTGAGCACCTTGACGGCCTCGGTGGCCATCATCGACCCGGTCTGACCGACGACTGGCCCGAATGTGCCGCCGACAACGGCTGATGGCACCGAGTCGGCAGCCGGAACCTCGGGGAAGAGGTCACGCAGCATCGGCCCGCGCCCCGGCCAGAACACCGAGAGCTGCCCCTGGTACTGCAGGATCGTGCCCCAGACCAACGGCGTACCGGTGATCTCGGCAGCGTCGGAGGCCAAGTATCGCGTGGCGAAATTGTCGGTGCAGTCGAGCACCAGATCATGGTCACCATACAACTCGAGCGCATTGTCAGCCGTCAGACGAGCCACCATGGCCTCTGCCGACAGCTGCGGGTCCAGCCGCTGCACAGCCTCCCTGGCCGACAACGCCTTGGGGCGCCCCACATCGGCCTGACGATGAATCACCTGCCGCTGCAAATTCGACTCGTCCACGACGTCGTCGTCGATGATGGTGAGGTGGCCGATCCCGGCGGCAGCCAGATACAGCAGCACCGGTGAGCCGAGCCCACCGGCTCCGACGACGAGCACCCGACTCCCCCGCAGCTTGCGCTGTGCCTCCTCCCCGAACCCGGGCAGCACGATGTGTCGGGCATACCGTGCCTGGTCCCGCTCGCTGAGGACGGTTTCGCCCCGATCCGAGGCTGTGCTGCCCTCACCAGTGATGTTCGGGCTTGGCGTTCCAGTCGGCCGCTCCTCGCCCGAAAACCTGTCCTCGCCCACAAGCTGCTCCCCTCGCACGATCCAGCAACCACTCGATGATGCCGACACAGCCTCATGCCCCGAACCCCTCACGTCCCGAACCCGCCGATGATCGTTGGTGCGGATCATTGTCGTGCGGGAATCGGCTTCTCAGGATTGCGCAATCTCTGGCCATCTTCCGGCCATCCCGGCGTACCAACGCGTCACCAAGCATCCACGTAGTCGCCAAGTGAACACGTCGCCAGGTCCAGTGTGCCCGCGACCAAGGCCTCGACACCAGTGAGAACCTTGCCAGCCTCGGCAGATCACCTGGCCGAGTTGAGGAGGAGGTCCTGGCAGCGCAGAATCTCCCGGGTCAGGTTCGCAGGATTGATGCCGTTGCGATGGGTGATGAGTTCATCCTGCTGTGCCGGGGAGAGCGTCCCCGATTCCAGCAGCCGGTCAAGAGGCGCGGTGGGGGTGTCGTAGCGACGTCGACGTCGTCCATCGGCGGTATCGCTCCATCCGATGGGCTTGCGGGTGGGAGTGAAATAGTTGAGCTTCAGCCGCACGGCCTTCCAGAGCTGGGCGAGGGTGTGTCGTTGCCAGGCGGTGTCGCATCGTTGGGCGAATCCGCAGCGGCGCAGGGCATGGCCGTTCCAGGAATCCGCAGTTGGCCGATCGTTCCTCGCACCGGCTCGGGAGTGAGTGAGAAGAATGTCCTGGCTCCTCGCCCACGCGGTGACCTCCCCGTTGGGAAAGCCGGGAGCAGCGCTGCAGTCCAGGCCACAGATGGTGAATGGGATGGCCTCAACGGCTCGTTGCAGCCCAGCAACCATCTGAGCGTGCGTGTCGTCTTCCATGACCTCCAGATGGACCCAACCGGTGTGAACGTCGGTGAGGATCACCGTGTGGGCAAAACGTCCGGCCACGGAGGAACCACAGTGGGCGACGGTGTCGATCTCGAAGAATCCCGGGTACCCCTCGGCCTTGTCAGCAGCAGTACGAGTGGTGATCGAGTTGCGCAGCAGGTTCCCGTGGCAGATGGCCGGGCCGCCCTCGAGCCGCACACAGGATCGCTCGACCTTGAGGTAGCGGTCGATCGTGGCCGGACTCATGTGCTCGAGTTCGGCGCGGACCGCTTGGCTGTATCCCAGGCGTCCCTCGATGAGTTCGCCATGCCGAGTCAAGGCGTCCAACCACTGGCCCATCGCGGCAGCCATGTACTTGCCCGACGGGCACCCCATGAGCTTCCACACCCTGGCCAGCACGGTGGCAGCCTGCGCTGAATACTTCGGCTCCCGGGTGGAGCGATGATCTATGCGTTTGGAGTCCTCGGGGCCGGTCAGGCAACGCCGGGCCGTGGACCGCGCCAACCCCGTGAGGTTGCAGAACTCGTCCAGTATCGCCGTCTTCTCGGCCTTGGCCGCCCCTCGATAGGCCTGGCGGAGTCGTCTGGTCACCTCGACACGTTCGCCCATTCGGCATCACACCTTCGTTCCCATGACACCACCAGATCAGCTCAAAATGCGCGAGGCGCAGGACATTCTCGCGCTCAAAGTACGTGAGGTACGCACTCAATAGTGATAATCACTATCGAACAGTACTATGTGGCTGTCACCAGCCAAAACAAGGGAGGCACCGTGAAGCGGTTAGCATCGCTCCTGGCCATCCTGCTGACGTTCATGACGGTCAACCCGTCACTGGCGAACGCGTCAGCACCGGATCGGGAGCTCCTGCACAATGGCCACGCCGACGTCGCCCACGTGGAGTGGGACCAGGCGAGCGGCAGACCAACCATCAAGATCCTGTGGAACGAGAGCGAGCTCAAGGAGGCCAAGGACGTCTACATCCGCCTCGGGCCAGACGCCGACGCGACCGGCCGGGAGACATCTCGCCTCAAGGTTCCCGACGATCACCGATTTGGTTTCCTCGGCAAACCCGGCGACATCGTGTGGACTGCTCCGCAGAGGGAGAGCGACAAGTGGGCCCCGGTGGCAGCTGCATTCGGTGCCGGTCACAGCTTCCCCGACGAGCTCATGGACCGCATCAAGCCCGAGACGCTGCACCTGGACCTGGTCGACGTCGACGGTCCCGGCGAGTTCAACGCCTTCACCGTCAATCCCCTCGGTGTCTCACACCTGTTCTCCTCGACCGGCACCGATCACCGTCGGCAGGTCGTGCACCCCGGAAGCCACACCCACACCAGCTGGGCCTTCTCCCAACCCGGCCGCTACAACCTGACGTGGCAGGCAGCCGTGGAGACCCGCGACGGAAAGACCATCGAGTCCGACCCCACCGTCGTCTCGTGGCTGGTCGGCACCGACGAGCAGGTGGGCCTCGACAAGGGCTCCACGCAGCCCGCCCACGAGATCACCACCCCGGCCGAACAGTTCCCCATCGCCAAGGGTCAGGACACCGGATCCGACGATCCACTGGCATTCGACCCCACCGCGACCATGGCAGGGTGCCTGCACCATGCCAGCGGTCCCGTCACCTTGAAGGCCGAATGGCAGGCCGACTGGAAGTCCGACAACCCGCAGAAGCCCGCTCGTCCGAAGATGAGCGTCACCTCGGGTGACTCCGGCAAGCAGATCGACGGAGAGGTCGGCGTCATCAACGTGCCCGACTCCCTCAAGGCAGCAGCCCCGCAGGCCGGAGCCGACGAGTTCAACGGCATCTTCGCCGCTGGAATCCAGTTCCACCGCATCCCCGCATCGGCGCAGAACGGCCAGCCGAGCCAGGTGCTCGACACCACCGGCACCGATTTCGCGAACCTCCGCGAGGCCGACATCACCTGGGACCCGATCGAGGGACCGCAGGACGGCAAGGTGTCCGTCGTCGACACCACCAATGGGCAGACCCGGACCGTCCTGTCGTCCAGTGAGTCGAGTCTGCGTACCGTGATGCGCGTCAACAAGGCCGAGAAGACCCCCATGGAGATGTGGTTCTCCAAGCCGGGGTTCTACCGAATCAGCGGCTACTACACCATCCACGGCAAGCCCGACGCCAATGGCAGGAAACAGCATCGCTACGTCCCATTCACGATGCAGTACGCCGTCGGTGACGCCGCGGTGGCCAACGCCTGCCAGGGCAAGGGAGATGTGCTGAACGGCTCGTCAAACCCCGACCAGGGCAAGCCGGCCGACCCGAAGTCGAGTCCCGAGCCCAGCAAGCCAGCTGACCCGGCCCCCACACCTGATCCGACCCCGAAGTCTGATCCGGTTCCCGACAACTCCCGCACCAACAGCAGCAACGTCGTCCTTGACCGCGGACATCTGGATGCCTTCCGAGTCGGTTCCTCCGCCGACGGCGGCATCGACCTCAAGCTCAAGGAGGGCGTCACCGGTGAGGGTGTGCTCCGCGAACCGGAGAACGTACTGCTCAAGGTACGGGACTCCGCACTGACCGACATCCCCTCCGGGCTGCCCGGCGCCCCCAAGGGCTACGTGTTGCCGTTGACCCAGAAGTCCGGGCTGCTGTGGCCGGGCTGGGAGACCTTCGACGTCAAGCGCAACGGTTTCAGCGAGGTCAAGATCAACGTTCGTGACGTCAAGGGTCCTGGAACGGTCAACCTGTTCTCCCAGGGCACTCTCGGTGACGTGCGTTCCTTGCTCGACGGTGACTCCACCACCCTGCCAGGTACCATCACCGTCAAACAGCCAACCCACGAACACGCCAACTGGGTGTTCAACAAGCCGGGCGTGTACACCATGACCGTCCAGGCCAGCGCCGAGAAGGATGGCAAGGCCTTCCAGAGCAAGCCGCACACCTACACCTGGGTCGTCGGCGACAAGACCGAGCTGCCCGCCCCGTGGGGCACGGCAGCTGCGCCCGAGACTGCCAAACCGAGCCCATCACCAACAGATGGCACCAGGCCCAGCCCTGCACCCACCACGCGACCAAGCCAGGACTCAGCCCCCGAGCCGAGCACTGAGCCCACTGCCAAGCGGGACTCTGACAAGAAGCCCGGAACCGACGGCAAGTCGAACGGCGGCGCCAAGCCCGGTGCCGACAAGAAGCCTGCCGACAAGAAGAACCCCTGCTCCAAGAAATTGGTGCTCGACCACGGGCATTCCGACGTCTTCCAGGTCGGTTCGGCCGACAGGAACGGCCTCAGCCTCAAGGTCAAGGAGGACGTCACCGGTGAGGGTGTGCTTCACACCCCCGAGGATGTACTGCTGGCCGTCAAGGACTCCGCACTCATGAGCATCCCCAAGGGCTACCCCGGTACCCCCAAGGGATACGTCCTGCCCATCACGCAGAACCCCGACCTGCTGTGGCCGGGTTGGGAGACCTTCGACGTCAAGCGCAATGGCTTCAGCGAGGTGAAGATCAACGTCCGTGACGTCAAGGGCCCGGGCAAGGTGCACCTGTTCACGCAGAACTCCTTCGCAGGCACCAAGGCCCTGCTCGACGGCGGCTCCACCGCCCTGCCGGGCACCATCACGGTCAAGGAACCCTCGCACGTGCACGCCAACTGGGTGTTCACCAAACCGGGCCGCTACGAGATGACGGTCGACGCCACCTCGGTGCGCTACGGCAAGACGGTCAAGACCGCCACCCACGCCTACACCTGGGCCGTGGGGTCCAAGGCCATCGCCCAGGCCAAGAGCTGCACTGCAGCCAGTGACACGGCCGCGACACCGGCTGCGGACCAGTCCGCTGGTGACACCGGTGGCGCAGCACTGGGTGGTCTGAACACCGTGGGCACCTCGCTGGACGGCGCACCCGAGGCCAGTGGCGAGGGTGCGGCTGCTGACGGCGAGACGGCCAATGGTTCCCAGGATGCCGCAGAGGCAGCATCCGGCGCAGCCGCGGCTGCGAAGAAGGAAGTCTGCCGTCCGGTGAAGATCGCGACGAAGAAGGCTTCGCCCGCGTCCAGTGATGGTGCCAAGAAGTCCGCCACCCCGGCTGCCAAGGCGGCCGCTCCGGCTGGTCAGGCCGCCTCGATCGCCACTGAAGGTCACTTCGACTGGGGTGTCCAGCTGGAGTCGGGCAAGCTCATCTCCGCCCTCAAGGACGACCGTTCCGCCCCGGCGAAGTGGATCAACCCGTCCAGCATCGTGATGTCGGTCGGCGACAAGGCCAACACCACGGCCCCTGGCGGCATGGAGTTCATTGCCAAGAGTGGTGCCAAGGTGTGGCTCATCGGCGCCACCCAGGTGCCCGGCGTGCCGTGGCTCGGCGTCAACACGATGCATCCGTCCATCATCAACGGCACCACCGGCCCGGTGCAGATGCACCTCGACAAGGTGGATGGCCCCGGCAAGATGGCCGTGTTCATGTCTGGCACCTTCGGTGGCGGCGTGGGCCAGCGGGTCTTCGACAACGTCGGTGGCCCCACCAGCTACACCGTTGCGGCGAACACCCACGCCCACCCGAACTGGGTGTTCACCAAGCCGGGTCACTACGCCGTGACCGTCACCCAGACGGCCACCACCAAGGCCGGCAAGAAGGTCAGCGCCACTGGCACCCTGCACTTCGCGGTGGGCACTGACGCCAAGGCGGTCGCCTCCTCGGTGGGAGCGACCCCCGCCTCGGCAGATGCAGCCCCGTCCAGTGATTCCGGCAAGGCCGACGATGCCGCCCAGAACGGCGATGCGGCACAGGGTGACAGCCCGGCCTACACCGTCGTGGGGCGCACCCCGGACGGCAAGCCGTGTGACCTCAACGGTCTGCCCGGAACCGGCGCGGACGGCCAGGTGCGCGAGGCCACCATTGCCGCCAGGTCCAACAAGGCCCTGGGCTGTGGCGTCGCCCTCGGCGGATTCGGTCTGCTGCTCGGTACCTCCGTGGTGGCGAGGAGACGGCACGGGTGAGAAAACGCCTGTTGGCCGCCATGACCGCACTCAGCCTGCTGGCTGGGTGCGGTCATGCCCCCGCTGCCCAAGAAGACAAGCTCTCCGTGGTGACGACCACGCCCATCCTCGCCGACCTCACCCGCAATGTGGCCGGCGACCGGGCCGACGTCACCTCCCTGGTTCCCTCCGGCGCCGACCCGCACACCTACGAACCATCCCTGCGTGACGTACGTACCGTCGTGTACTCGAAGGTCGCGTTGTCGAACTACCTCATGCTCGAACCGCACTCGGTCATCAAGACCATCGACGCCTCCCTGCCCAAGGGGGCCATCAACATGTCCTTGGCCGAGGAGGCCCAGAAGTACGGGGCCGAGGTCATCCCGCTGGTCGAGAATGCGAACCTCGACACGGTCTGGCTGGGTCTGCGCGTCATCGGCAAGGGCACCGCGCATGGGGCCGACCGTTCCTCCTCGGTGCACCTCAGGCTGGAGTCGGTGGATGGCCCCGGAGATCTCACTGCCTACATCACGGGCACCTTCGGACGTCCCCAGATCTACTACTCGACCACCGATGGCGTCGACGAACGCGACGACGTGGAGCTTCCCGCCGACGCCCACACCCACATGTCCTGGGCATTCAGCAAGCCCGGCGTGTACCGGGCCAGGTTCGCTGCCACCCTCACGACTTCCCGGGGTGAGACCTCGATCGGTTCGCAGACCCTGACGATCGCCGTCGGCGCCGATCCACGCACCATTCCCGAACTCGCCGACCGCACCGTCGTCGACAAGGGGCACGCCGACTTCTCGGCCGACATCGACCAGGACAGGATGCTCATCCTCTCCGACCCGACGGGTGGCGGGGTGCGTACCCAGAAACGTCTGGATCCGGAGAAATCGGTGATCTGGGTGCCGCCGAAAGCACTCACCGAGATACCTCCCTCACCGGCATTCCGATTCCTGGGACGTCCCGGCGCCTCCATACACCAGTTGCCCCAGGCGGTGCTCGGTGCCCACGTCCACGGTGAGATCGACCCCCACCTGTGGATGAGCATCAAGAACACCAAGGCCTACGTTCAGGTGATTCGTGACGCCCTCATCAAGGCCGACCCCGACGGGGCGCAGACCTACCGGGACAACACCAAGGCCTACCTGGCCAAACTCGAGCAGACCTCGCACTACGTCGACAGCCGGATCGCGGGTATTCCCAAGGGGAATCGTCAGCTCATCACCAGTCACGACGCCTACGGCTACCTGGCCCAGGCACATGGCATGCACGTCGCCGGATTCGTCACCGCGAACCCGGGGGTGGAGCCGTCGATGGCCCAACGTCGCAAGCTCAACCAGACCATTTCCGACCTCAAGGTGCCGGCGGTGTTCCTCGAGCCCAACGTGCTGCGCGCCTCGTCGGTGCTGGTGGCCATGGCGCACGAGAACGACGTGCAGGTCTGCACGATCTACGGTGACACCTTCGATGATCGCGTCACCACCTACATCGACCTCATGAAATTCGACGCCGACTCCCTGGCCCGGTGCCTGGGATGAGGTTCACATCGGAGGAATCCATGACCAAGAAACATCGCCCGTTGGCAGCTCGATGCGCAGCCGCCCTGTCTGCCCTGACCCTCGCCCTGAGCGGCGGCCTCGCACCTGCACCTGCCCAGGCGTCTGGCGGCACCCCGCCGCCGGACCCGGCTCTCAAGCAGACCGTCACCGAGGACGAGCAGGTGGCCCAGGGCCCTGCCGAGATCACACGTGGCCATGTCGACGTGGGGCCCCGGCTCATCGACGGCAAGTTCGTCCTGCTGGCCCGTGACGACTCCGCCAATCCGCCGGTGTGGCGCAGCACCGACGACGCGGTGCTGAGGGTCGTCGACGCGTCCCGGATCGACGTACCGAACGATGATGCCTACTCCTTCCTGGGTGGCATGCGCGGCAGGAAGGCCTACGTCATTCCGCAGACCCAGGACCAGAAGGTCGTGTGGCTGGGATGGAACACCCAGGCCCCGGAGATCGTCAAGAACTTCCCCCGCGGTGCCAAGCTGGTCTTCACCGGACACGAAGGCCCGGGCGAGGCCCACATGTTCATCGAGAATGGGTTCGAGGCCCCGATGTCGCTCTACGACTCCACGAAGTCCGAGCAGCAGCCGGTCCACATGGAAGCCAACACCCATGTGCACGCCAACTGGGTGTTCTCCGAGCCCGGAGCGCAGACGATCTCGATGGAGGTATGTGGCACGGATGCCAAGGGTGTCAAGCACTCCTACCCCACCAAGCTGAGGTTCGTCATCGGCGACAAGGGTTCGGCGCAGGATGCCAGGTCGATGGGCGCCTCCGCCTCGGCCACCATCGCCGACTCCCCGACGGCCACGGCCAGCTCCGACTCGACGGCGGCATCCTCCGACGCCTCACACGGCAGCTCGTCGCATGGCGCGATCATCGCGATCATCGCCGGAGTGGTCATCGTCGCCATCGTCGTTGCAGCGTTGATCGGTCGGTCTCGTTCCCGCGCAATGCGTGACGAGGTGTGGCAGGACGGCGGGGCCAGCAAGGGGAACGGGGCCAATCCGCATGAGTGACAGCGATCTCGGATCCATCAGGATCACCAATCTCGCGGTCAACCTGGGCGGCCTGCAGGTGCTCCATGACGTCAACCTCACCGCCAGCAAGGGCGACCTGCTGGCCCTGCTGGGGCCCAATGGGGCGGGCAAGACGACGATCCTGCGCACCATGCTGGGGCTCGTCCGCCCGGCCAGGGGATCCGTCACGGTGGCCGGGGCGGCCCCGGGGCGTGGCTGGCGTCACGTCGGCTACGTGCCGCAGCGCCACGAGTTCGCCTGGGACTTCCCGATCAGCGTGGCCGACGTCGTCATGAGTGGACGCACCCACCACATCGGATGGCTGCGTCATCCCGGCAAGGACGACCACGTCGCGGTGCGTGACGCACTGCGGATCGCCGACATGGCCGATCTGGCCGATCGCACCGTCGGGGAGTTGTCGGGGGGTCAGCGGCAGCGGGTGCTCATCGCCCGTGCCCTGGCGACCCGCCCCTCGGTGTTGTTGCTTGACGAGCCGTTCACCGGGGTGGACATGCCCACCCAGGAGATGCTCACCGAGCTGTTCTGCCGACTCGCCAGCGAAGGCACCACCCTCGTCATGACGACCCACGACCTCGTGCAGGCCATGGCCACCGCCGACCGGGTGTGTCTCATCAACCGCACCGTCATCGCCGACTCCACCCCCGAGGAGTTGCGCGACCCGGCGATGTGGATGAGAACCTTCGGCATCTCGGAGAACTCTCCTCTGCTCACCACGGTTGGCGCCGCCGGACCCGTCGCCCCCTCCCATGCTGGACGTGCCGCCAGCTCACCGGAGGCACCCGTCGCCACGTCCGCCTGAGAGAACGAGGAATCATCAATGCTCACTCCCTGGGAGTTTTTCACCGACCTCACCAACCCACTGCTGGTCTTCCTGCCGAAGGCCCTGCTGGTTGCCGTGGTCTGCTCCATGGTTGCCGGAGTCATCGGGTCGCACGTCGTGCTGCGTGGCATGGCCTTCATCGGTGACGCGGTGGCCCACTCGGTGTTCCCCGGCCTGGCGGTGGCCTTCCTGCTGCAGGGGTCCCTGCTGGTGGGAGGTGCCGTGGCTGGCCTGGTGACCGCGATCCTGGTGGCCGTCGTCTCACAGAATCGACGGCTCAAGGAGGACTCCGTCATCGGGATCCTCTTCGCCGGCGCCTTCGCGCTGGGCATCGTCATCATCTCCCGAGCCCCTGGGTACTCGGGGTCGCTGCAGCAGTTCCTCTTCGGGTCGATCACCGGCATCAGCAATGACGACATCGTCATCGTGTGCGTCGCAGGTGCGCTGATCCTCGCCGCCGAGCGTGCCCTGCACAAGGAGCTGGTGACCGTCGGCCTGGACCGTGAGACGGCGCGCGCCAGTCACATGCCGGTCTTCGCACTCGATCTGGTGCTCTACGTGCTGGTGACCCTCACCGTCGTCATCTCGGTGCAGGTGATTGGAAACATTCTGGTGCTCGCGCTGCTGGTGACCCCGGCGTCCACGGCTCGTCTGTTCACCAATCGGTTGTCGACGATGATGGTGCTGGCACCGGTCATTGGCGCCGTCTGTGCCCTCGTCGGCCTGTACCTGTCGTGGTCGATCGACCTGCCGGCCGGTGGGACGATCGTCCTCGTCGCGACGGTGGTGTTCCTGCTCAGCTGGCTGCTGGCCCCCAGGCACGGCCTGCTGGGTGCCTGGCTGCGACGTCGCGCGGACTCCCCGGTGGCTGCCTCCTGAACCAGCCACCATGTTCTGCCGGGCCGGCTCCGGCCAGCCCTGGTGATGAAGACCGGCGTCGGAACCGTGCTCGTCCGGCGGTGCAGACATGCAAGACATGGAAGAGCCCCAGCCAACATGGCTGGGGCTCGCCGCGTCAGGTGGGAACGCGAGGAAGATCAGTTGCCGGTGCGCGGCAGGGCGACGGTGCCGACAGAGGCACCGCCGTGGGAGGCGGCAGGAGCGTTGTCGGCAGCCTGCGTGGCCTCCGAGGTGGCGGGAATCGTGGCCTCATCACCAGTGTTGTCCGGGTCAGTGGACTTCTCGTCACTCGGGGTGGCGCTCGGGGCGGCCGAGGGGGTGTCCTCCGGGTCCACCGACGGATCGGGGAGTGGGGTCACCGTGTCATCACCGGCAGGTGTCGACGGCTCTTCGGAGGGGCTGGCCGACTCGGACGGCTCAACGGAAGCAGACGACGGGGCAGCGGTGGCGTCCCCGCCGACCCGCCACGTGTAGGTCTTGGTGGCCGATCGCATCACACCGGACGCGGCGTGGACGGTCATCGTGTAGACGCCGGGTTTGGTGAAGACCCAGTTGGCGTGCACGTGCGTCGGCGACGGCACGGAGATGGTGCCGGGCAGCGCCGTGCCTCCCGAGGTGAGCTGGGAGACGGCCGTACCCGAGATGTCGGTGGTGAACAGGTGCACCTTCCCGGGGCCCTGCACCGAGTCGACGACGAGGTCGACCGGTTTGCCGGTACTCATGGTGTCCCACCCGGGCCACAGCAGATCCTGATTCTGCGTCATGGGAAGCACGTAGGCCCTGGGAGCCCCCGGGAACTGTCGGGGAACGTCGACGAATGCGGAATC
Organism: Cutibacterium granulosum; assembly: GCF_900186975.1. Taxonomy (NCBI): domain Bacteria; kingdom Bacillati; phylum Actinomycetota; class Actinomycetes; order Propionibacteriales; family Propionibacteriaceae; genus Cutibacterium; species Cutibacterium granulosum. The sequence continues at coordinate 769,604 of NZ_LT906441.1, read as the reverse complement.
CTTCACCTGCAGGTCGACATCCTGCGGTTCATGGATCACGCCGGAGCCGGTGACATCCTCCTTGAGCTTGAGGTCGAGCTTGCCCCCGGTGAAACCGACATGGAAGACGTCCACGTGGCCGTGGTCGAGGACGACCTTGGTGTTCGTCGAGGAGCTGGGGGCAGGCGTGCTCGGCCCGTGGGGTGTGGCAGGCGTGCTCTGTCCATCAGGTGTGGCAGGGTTGCTCGACTGGTTCGAGGGGCTGGCCGAGGGGGCACTCGCCTCCGGTGAGGGGTGGGCCGAGGCGGTGGGGCCCGATGCACTGGGTGGGGTCGGCTCGGCCGGCCGACCCGGCGTGGCGGCGTCCCCACCGGGGGTTGGCAGTGCCGTGGCTGCCTCGTCACCCACGACGAACGTCATCTTCTTCTGTGTGACGTTGAACTGGCCGGAGGCGTTCTTGCCGGAGGCCGACACCCCGATGACGTACGTGCCGGGTTTGGTGAACACCCAGTTGTTGTGGATGTGCGCCGGGGCCTTGTTGACGATCTCGTGGGGTTTCTCCGACGATCCGAGCATGGTGACGTCGTTGCTGAGACCAGCGGTGAACGCCCACCAGGCCCCCTTGTCCGGAGCCGAGATGGGGGTCAGGGTGAGATTGACGCCATCGGGGTAGTCCTCGGTGGGCATCCGCTCGGTGGAGAACCCGGGCCAGACCAGTCCGTCGGTCTGGTTCTGGGGCAGCACCCACACCGGGGTGCCCTTTGCACCGAGGAAGTCGTATGCGTGGTCGGGGAACACCGGCCGACCGGACAGTCCAGCCTTCCTCACCTCAGCTGCGCTCACATCGCCTCGCACATGCTTGGCATGATCGGGCACACTGAGCCTCACCGATTCGGGATCACGCAGGACGGTCTGCCTGGCATGGGTTCGTGAGTCGTCGACCAAGGCCATGGTTGCTCCACCGTCGGAGCTGACGGGCCCGACGTCGACGTGGCCACGGTCGATGGTCACCGGACTGGTGTCCGACGGATTGACACCCTGCCCCGGCTCGGTGGGGGCACCGGGCTGGAATCCAGTGGGTGCGGGAACCGTTGGAGCAGGCCGCGCGGGATCCGTCGGGCCGGGCAGCGCAGGACCCGTGTGACCGTCGGGATCCGTCGGGCCGGGCTGGGCTGGAGTGGTCGGCGCAGGTGGGGCCGATGTGGGGCTCACGTCGCCGGTGTTCTCGCCCCATCGCACCTGGGTCGTGGAGTTGAGGCCACCGGAGACCTCCATGTGCGCTGCTGAGCGGTGATCGCGTGGCAGCGGGGTGATGTCGAGCTTGAGGCTCGTCGCATCGCCACCGCAGTACCTCACGTCGGCACGGACACTGCGAGTGTTGGGGCCGGAGACGAAGTCCACGTCACAGTCGGGGATGTCGTCCTTGGGGTTGGTGATGAATCCGCCCTTGACATGGGCGATCATGCGCGGATCGGCCGGAGTGACCGTGACGGTGGCCGATCCGTCCTTGACGCTCGAGGTGACCGTCGCCTCGTCGGATCCATCGGTGAGCTCGTTGGTGTCGAAGGCCGGGGCCGGGTCCTGGCTGGCCTTGGTGGGGAACTGGCCGGGCTGGGAGGTCTGTGCCCGCTGCTGGCCGGTGGTGTAGGCGATCGGGGCGCTCACCCATCGTGGGCTGTGGCCCGACCTGGGCACGTAGACCACCTGGAAGTTCGACGACTGTGACCCCACCATCTCGGTCCAAGTGGCGTGACCGCTGCTCACCGGCACCTCCGCCAGGTGGTAGCCGTCGATGTAGAAGATGGCCGTACCCTGATCGGCCGAGTCGCCCGTGGTGAACTCCAGCTGGCTCAGATGTTCGTCACCATCCTTGTCACGCCCCGCATGGGGTGCAAGGCTGAGTTTGGGGGCGAAGGACGGCGAGGTCGTCGTCAACGACGCCTGGTAGGCCTTGGCGACGTCACCCAGGCCCTCGGCGCTGGGCTTGGTGCCACCGACCTGCCAGACGAGGGTCTGGGGGGCGGAGTGAATGAGTGTGCCGTTGGTGTCGCGGGCGCTGGCGCGATACGTCATCTCGTAGCGGCCGGGGCGGGTGAAGGTGGTGTCGTTGTGGGTGTGGGAACCAGCGGTGAGGAAGGCGGATCGCAGGCCGACGTCATGGCTGGAGAGCAGACGCGAGGCGGACTCCTTGTGCTCGGTGCCGTAGTTGTTGAACATCTCCATGCGACCCGGCCCGTCGAATCCCACCATGTCGAGGGTGAATGACTGGTCGCGGAACCGTTCGATGGGCACGTTGGTGTCGGCACCGAACCCGGCCCAGATCGGTGAGCGGGAGAAACCAGGCTGGGCCGGAGCCCGGTAGAGCAGATCGCCGGGTTTGCCAGCAAAGCCAAGCTCCGGCGCATTGTCCTTGGTGATCGGATGGATGTACTGCTGGTGACCAGCGTCGTTGTAGCCCTTGCCGACCCACAACGCCGTCGTCTCGATGGGCGGAGGGTTCTGACCCACGTTGGTGCGCAGGACGAAGTTTCCGGCCGACTCGTCCCAGAACACCTTCGGTGAGTCGACATGTTCCTGGGTCGCGATGGTCTTGGAGTCATCCGGGCCGGCGCTCGCCAACGTCGGATTCACCCCACCAGCAGCCAGCATGCCAGCCGCCAGCACGCTCCCCAGCATCCGTCGCATCTGAACCATGATCGCCTTCCACCCTTAGTGATAATGGATCTCAATATTATTGGATGGGCGATTGTCAGTCCACTCCCCCGCGGGGCACACGCACACGGATCCTGCTCGGTGGGCACCCATGCAGCACAGCAGGACGGCCCAGCCGGTAAGTTCCCGGTGTGCATCCCGTCGGGCGATCAGGAGGCGTGCCCGTGGCACACCGACCGAGTCAACTGCATTGCTGGGTCAGCTGCACTCGGGCATCAGGGCAGACCCCTGGCATGGTCGTGATGAAACGTGCTGGTCTGGGGCAGGTGGGGTGATGATCTGGGGCCGGTGAGATGATGGTTCGGATCAGGACCCGCTGCGCCGCAGACGTCGCACTGCCTGTACCGCCACGAGCAGCACCACCGCAGCGATGACGACGACGTAGTCGGGCACTCGCCGTCCGACACGACCGGCCCAGTTCTCCATGGCGAACTGGGTGCGGACCCCGACCGCGCCACCAATGTCGGCAGTGCCACTGGTGAGCAGCAGGAACACCCCGATCGCCACCGAGAGCAGGCCGGAGATGACCATGACGACCGAGTTGTGCCAGCCCCCGATGGACACCGTGCGAGGTCGCAGCCAGTTCATGGCCCCCGATCCGCACTTCTGCCACACCAGGGCAAGGACGAGCAGCGGCACCACCATGCCCAGGGCATAGATGGCCAGGGTGATCGCCCCGTAGATCGCGCTACCACCCAAGGAGGCCATGACGAGGATCGCCCCGAGGATGGGGCCGGCACAGATCCCAGCCACGGCGTAGACGCTGCCCAGGAAGAACACCGAGATGGCCGATCCGCGGCTCGTGTCGACCTCGGCGCTGCGTGACAGACCGGGGATGGGAATCCCGAGGAGCTGGATCACCCCGATGACGATGACGATGGCGGCCACCACCGTGATGAGGACGTGCCGGTTGCGCCCCAGCAGGGAGCCCACCGTCCCCGAAAACACCCCGAGCGGCACCAAGGTGACGAGCAGCCCGAGGAAGAACATCCAGGTACGGCTGATGAGCTTGCCCGGGGAGTTGAAGGCGTAGGCGAAGAATGCCGGCAGCAGCATGATGGAGCACGGGCTCAACAGCGACAGCAAACCGCCCAGGAATGCGCTCAGGTATCCGATGTCCATCGTCAGCGCAGCTTGTCGAGTTCGGAGTCGATGGCCTCGCGGAACTGGTCGATCGGCTGGGCGCCCACCACCGCCGTCTGACCGACAATGAAGCTCGGCGTGGAGGTGAAGCCGATCTGGTTGGCCTCCGAGGCGTCCTTGGCGACGAGCTCGGCGAGCTGCTTGTCGTCGAAGCCAGCCTGGAAGGTCTTGACGTCCCTCACCCCGGCCTTCTTGGCGAGGTCGGTGATGGTGTTGCGCGGCAGGGACTGATGACCGTTGCCGTCCGAATTGGCGAAGACGTCGCGGTAGTACTCCCAGAACCTGCCCTGTCGACCGGCTGCCTTGCCACCGACGGCGGCGTCGATCGACTCCTTGCCGAACAGCGGCAGGTCGCGCCATTCCAGGCGCAGGTATCCGGTGTCGATGTACTCCTTCTTGATCTGTGGCAGCACGTCACCGGCGAAGACGGTGCAGAACGGGCAGCGGAAGTCGGCGTACTCGATCATCACCAGTGGGGCGTTGACGTCTCCCAGGGCGTAGGGATCCTTGGCGTCACGGCGGGCCAGACCGTGGGCGTCACTGCGCTTCATCGCCGAGATGTCGCCCTTGTCGTGACGCCCCGCCCGCGCGCCACTGGACTGGCCAGCTCCCGAGGGGGCGGGGCCAGCCACGTCGGAGCCACCCTTGGAACCGTCCGGGGCGACGAACACCCCCACCACGGCCAGGGCGATGAGCAGGACGGCGACGATGACGGCCACCGACACCCGGCGAGACTTGGGCTGGGGATGGTTGCTTGACTGCACCACCGAGAACTCCTGACATGGCATGTGGGACGGACGGGTGGGGCGAGAAGTCTCCCGACCCTGCCTGTGAACCTAACACCCGGTGTCCCGGGCCACCAACTGCATACCAAGAATTTGGTGTGCAGTGGGGGGATTTGGTGGGCAGTCAGGGTCCGGGGATTCGCGGGGTGTCGGAATGAGGAGGATTCGAGGGCAGCCAGGATGCAGGGTTGACGCGGACGGCCGCCGAGACCCAGGGCTCACCACCCGGCCGGCCAGGGCGTCATGGCAGCCGCCATGCCCTTCCCAAAACCGTGGCGGTATTCTTGCCACGTGCCCAGCCTCACCGCCCGCGCCCGTCACCAGAGCTGGATCTGGGCGCTGCTCGGCGTGGGACTGCTCTTCTACAACTGGTGGATCGCCGTGCTGTTCCTGCCCGACGTCTTTGTGCTGAGCCCGCACCAGATGTATTCCGACCTGCAGGTCGACGGTGCACCACACGCCCGACTCCTCCAGGGGTGCGACCAGATGGCCGGAGCGATCCTCATCGTCGTCGGTACGATCCTCACCAGCCGACTGCGCAACGCCGGGCCAGCACTCGCGGCGGGGACGGCAGCCGTTTCAGGGCAGGCAGGGGAACGCCCAGTCACGACGAGGCACGCCGACCGAGCTCTCACCAGCGGACTCATCGTCGTGGGGGTTGCCGTGCTCAGCGCCGGGACGTTCCCGTTCGTCTGTGCGGAGTCGACGACCCCGGGATGTCGAAAGCGCCAGTGGGCGTGGGAACTGCCGTGGCAGCAGTACGTGCACAGCTTCTCCGGAACCGTCGAGTTCATCGGAATCTGGCTCATCATCATCTCGGCGTGGGTCGGAACCAGCCTGCGACGTTCTCAGGGACGTTCGCACGTGACACGTCCTGCCTGGTGGCCCGTGGCGGCTGCCGTGACCGTACTGACGACCGGAGTGGTCGACGGTATCGCGTACATGAGCCACTTTCAGGAGATGCTCATCTCGTCGATATCACTGTTGTGCTGGACGGTGTGCCTCGTCTTTCCCATGCACACGCTCACGGCTCCTACGGATGGCGACGACTGAGTTCCTCGAACTGCGCGCTGGCCTGGGCCATCATGGCCCGAGCAGCGTGATGACGCGTCATCGCCGGATCGGGGACGATGGGGTCACCGACCCACACGTCGAGCCGTTCCCGCCGCCACAGCAGGCCGAAGACGTGGCCCGTCCCGACCAGCCGACACGGAATCACCGGAACCCCCGCTCCGACGGCGAGTTCAAAGGCACCGGGACGCAGCGGCGCCATCCGTCGGGGATCATGGCCACGCTCCCCCTCCGGGAAGATGCCGACGAGGTCGCCAGCAGCCAGGTGCCGACGCGTCTGCCGGTGGAACTCCCGCAGGCCGGCCGCGTCCGAGCCCACCGGAATGGTGCCGAAGAATGACAGGATCTTCCCGGCAACGGGAATGTCGAAATTGGCGTCCATGGAAACGAAGTAGGTGATTCGCGGCCACATGGCTCGCACGAGGGCCAGCTCGTCGAAGGGGTGGACGTGGTTCGAGACGATGACCGCCGGACCCTGGATCGGCTTCTTCTGGTGGACGTTGGTACCCATGCCCACCACGGTGAGTACCTGGCTCGCGGGGAGGATCAGCATGTGCCAACCCACCTGCCTGGCCACCCGGTGCAGGATGGCTCGACCATCCCCAGCACCACCTGTCGTGCGGTGAGGGGATATGGCTCGGTCATTCCCAGCGCGACGTTCTCCACCTCCTGCGCTCACACCGCCCCGCGGGTTCCAGGGGTGACGATCATGAGTGCTTCGCACCCGACGCCAGGGACGACACTGGCGCAGACGGTGATACTGCCTGCGCAGGCGGGACGGTTGGGACCGAAGTGTTTGGAGTCGTGCCATCATCGCCTCGTCCCGGCGTCGGTGATGGTCTGCTGAAACATCTGTTCCAGCAGTTGGCCGGATCGGTGAATCGAGTACTGCCGGGCCGACTCGGCGTATCGTGCCCCCATTCGGGCTCGTTCCTGCGGGTGCTCGATCCACCAGTCGAGACGACGGGTGAGCGCATCACGGTCGCTGGTGGGGAACAGGCTGCGTGGGTCGAGGGCGAACTGGCTGGCTGCACTGCGTGGGGACCGCGCGATCACTGGGACCAGCCCGCAGGCCACCGCCTCAAGACACGCGACTGCCTCGATCTCGGCGTCTGCCGGGTGGACGTAGAGGTCGGCGGCACGCAGCTCGTCCCCCAACCGCTCCTGGCTGTGGTAGGTGAGACGCAGGGGATGGGCCAGGCCGACGCCGTGAGCCTGCAGGATCGTCCTGCGTGGTCCCTTGCCAGCAATCTGCAGATCGATTCGATCCCGATACCGGGAATGCTTCACCGCGTCGATGAGCAATTCATGACGTTTCTCCGGGCTCAGTCGCCCGACGCTCATGATGCGCAGTGGTCGATCGGAGTCCAGCGTCCACACCGGTCTGGGCTCACCGGGGGTGAACACGTCGGTGACACCGTTGGAGATGACGTGGGTCCAGGCGCGGTAACCGTGGTCGACGAGCTGGTCGGCGATGAACTGTGAGGGGCAGTGGATGTGGCCGATCTCTTCGTAGAAGTACTCCCGCAGCGCGGTGTACACCGCGGACGTCGTCGAACGGAACCTGCCGAGGCCGATGTTGTAGGTGATGTTCTCGGGTTGGACGTGGAACCCGGCCGAGACGGGGATGCCCATCTTTTGGGCCACCTGCAGTGCCATTCTGCCCATCGGGGTGGCCAACCAGATGTGGACGACGTCGGCGCCACGGTAGGCGCGCTCCAGCAGCTCGCGGCTCGGCGTGGCGAAGGTGAAGCGTTGGGCCTGGGCGAACAGCGAGACCACCGGGATGTGCCACGGCTGGGCCACGTACCGATCCACCTCACTGGGAGCTGCTGCGTCGATCCAGCCTCGATGTGGACGCCGCACCGATCCGTCGGTGGCCACGACGACGACCTCGTGGCCGCGGCCACGCAGGGTTGCAGCAGCGCGTTGGGCCGAGGTGGCCACTCCATTCGTCGGTTGAACCGTGTCCACGACGAAGACAACTCGCACCGTCAGCTCCTGACCGCAAAAAGCACCGGGCATGCCGACACAGCGGCGTCGACATGACAGACCAGACGCTACCAGTGGGGCTGCGGGGGCTCCGTCACAACGACACCCCTGAACTCAACCCCTGTTGAGCAGGTCCGCGAGTTTTGTTGAGTGGGTCCGCGGGAACGTCCGTCACGGGTCTTCCCAGGCCAGCCATGTCATGCCGCGGCTGGGTGATCGTCACGGGATGGGTCGTCATGATGCCGGGGCTGGGCGTGCCAATCCGGCGGGAGGCGTGTCAGTTGCACCCCACGGCCGAGTCCCAGCGCGGAGTCACTCGTCGCACCCGGGATCGTCCGGGTCGACGCGCAGCGCCTGGTCGAAGAACTCCATCTCGTGCCGACAGGCGGTGAGATAGGCCCGAGCCGCCCGGGAGCGCGCCTGGGGAGCAGCGAGCGCAAAGGCACGCTCCACGATGGCCAGGGCCTGGGCGGTGGCCTGGACGAATTCGTCGTCATGGTAGGTGTGCAGCCAGGCGGCATAGGGGTGCTCGTCGGGAATCCGTGTGATCTGCGCCCCGGTCTGGGCGTAGAGCCAGTAGCAGGGCAGCACGGCTGCCGCACCGACAACGTAGTCATCGACGAAAACACTTGCCAGCAGGAAATTTGTGTAGGCCTGGGTCACCGGGCTCGGCGCGATGGCTGGTTCCCCGGCCAGCCAGGTGCGGTGCAGCTCGGCCTCCTCGACCTGGCTGCTGTAGGCCGAGTACGACCAGTACGTCGTCTCGTCGACGGCATCGGTGCGCGCCGCCAGTCCGGCCAGCGCCTTGGCGTAGTCCTGGAGGTAACGGGCGTCCTGGCCGAGGTAGAGCCGGAAGGCGTGGTCCGGCAGCGTTCCACCGACCAGCTGGGTGACGAAGTCGTTGCTCGCCACCTGGCGGGTGAGTGCCGAACCTGCCCGCCACAGGGCCTGGGTCCACGGGCCGGGAGCCGGGATCGCAGCCTGGACGGGTTTGGCGGTGGGGGCAAGTTGGTCGGGGGAGTCGAGGTGCCCGGGCAGGCAGTCCTCGGCGAGCCACGGCGTCGCCATGCCGGCGCGGGCCAGGCGACGCGTCCGGTGACCGTGGTCGACGGGGCCGTGACCGGTGCCCACCTGCAGGTCGGCACCGTGGGCGATGGACTCGTGCAGCCAGGCGGTGGTCCACGCCAGGGCCTTGCCGGGGGCGTCGCCAGCGCCCAGCCGGGTGGCCAGGGCCGAGGACAGGGAGCAGCCGGTGCCGTGGGTGTTGGTGGTGTCGATGCGCGTGCTGGGCACGGTGATGGTGTGACCGTCGGCAGCCACCCAGATGTTGGCAGCCGATGCCCCGTCCAGGTGCCCGGTCTTGACGATGACGGCCGTCTTGGTGCGCCGGGCCCAGTCGGTGGCCTGGGCGATGGCCTCGGTCACGTCCTCGGCCGGTTCGGTGCCGACGAGGACGGCGAGTTCGGGAATGTTCGGGGTGACGACGTCGGCGGTGGCGCAGTACTCGCACATGGCCTGTTCGGCCTCGGGGGCCAGCAGCCGGTCACCGCTGGTGGCCACCATGACAGGGTCGACGACGAGCGTGGCAGGGCGGTGCTCCGCCAGCCAGCTGTGGACCGTCTCGATGATTGCCACGTCGGCGAGCATTCCGGTCTTGACGGCATCGAGGTGGACGTCGTCGGCCACGGCTGCGAGTTGGTCGCGCAGAAACTCCACCGGCGGGACGTGGATGCTGCGTACTCCCGTCGTGTTCTGGGCGACCAGCGAGGTGACCACCGTCATCCCGTAGCCGCCCGCAGCAGTGATCGACTTCATGTCGGCGGCGGTACCGGCGCCGCCACTGGGATCGGTTCCCGCGATCGACAGCACCCGCGGCACGCGCAGCTCGCCCGTGTCGTGATGCGATTGCGTGCCGTGATCAAACCCCATGCCGCGATCGGACCCCATACCGTAATCAGGCTTGGTGCCGTGGTGCAGGTGTGCAGAGTCATCGTGGTGTGACGGCGTCGTCATGGTGGACATTCCCTTCGTCAGCTGGATTCATGACCAGGTTCCACGAGTGTCATCTCAGCGCTCTCGCGCACCCCGTGTCCACGGGCCAGTATGGCACGGCGGCTGGCTGGGCAGGGGCTTTGCTGGATGGAGGCCTTGTCCAAGCGTTCAGGGGGCATCACCTCCACGTCCGTAGCACACGTTGCTACACTGGGGTCATGGGTCGCATCATCAGCCAGCGGGAGTTGCGCAACGACAGTGCGCGGGTTCTCCGCGCCGTGGATGAGGGGCAGTCTTTCGTCATCACTCGTTGCGAAAAGCCAGTCGGAGAGCTCATCCCGTTGCACCGTGACCGGTTCGTGGATCGACATGTCGTGGAACGAGTATTTGCTGTCTCCCCCACAATCGATCGGGAATCCTTCCTCCGCGACGTTGACGGTGCTGTTGACCAAGGAATTGAGCCCCGTGACTGACACAGTCCGCGAAACAGCGTTGCTCGACACGTCCGTCGTCATTGATCTGCCAGTACTCCTGAAAAGAGGATGCCTGCCCGGTAGTCTCGCCATTTCCTCGATCACCATGGCCGAACTGACGGCTGGCCCTGCTGCAACCGACGATCCCCGTGAACGGGCTCGCCGACAGGATCGGCTCCAGCGAGTCGAGGCAACCTTCGAGCCCATACCCTTCGGAATCTCCGCGGCCCGTGCCTACGGACAGATCTTCGCCGCCGTCAGAAGCTGCCGACGTCAGCCTCGCAAGCGCTTTGCCGACCTGTTGATCGCATCGATTGCCCTGGCTGAGGAGCTGCCATTGATCACACGAAACCCGGATGATTTCGTCGGCCTGGACGATCTGGTCGAGGTCATCACCGTCTGAATTGACGCACCCTTGGGGAAAACAACCACATCCGAGCATATTTCGGATGTGCGCCTCAATGAAGTTGTCTCGGGTCATCCGTCACTGGCTCAATGCTGGACAGTACGCAGTGTGTACTCATACAGTCGTTCCCATGCACGACGAGCTCTTCGACCCGCCCGGTGGCACGTGGCGTCCCGTCTCAGAAAGATACGTCAGGGTCAAGCGGCTCTCGGTCGTGCTGACGTGGGGGCTGCTCACCGTGGTCGTCTGCGCCGGACTGGCCTTCTGGACGTGGTGGGCCACCCTGGCAGCCGCAGTCGTGGGACTGGGCGTGACGATCTGGCGGTGGCTGCGCATGCCTGCCCTCGTGGCCGCGATGGGATGGTGCGAACGCGGCGACGACCTGTGCGTACGCTCGGGGCTCATGTTCCGCTCCATGACGATCGTGCCCTATGGGCGGATGCAGTCGGTGGAGATCAACGCCGGACCGATCAATCGGCACTACGGGCTGGCCTCGGTGGAGCTCGTGACCGCCTCGTCAGGCACCGATGCCACCATTGACGGCCTGGACGCCGAGGAGGCCGTGGTCATCCGTGACCGGATCACCGAGATGGCGCAGACTCGGGACGCGGCACTGTGAACCCGGAACCATTCACCTCCGAACAGGCAGAATCTGACCAGCGAGGCGAGCACACCGTGCCACAACGCACCCACCCCGAGCAGCCCACCTGCTCGAGTCAGGCGGCCCCGAACGTCGAACCCACCAGTGCCACCAGTACGTCCCCAGGAGCCCACACAGCACAGACGTCTCCAGCAAGCTCCGAACGCACTGACGTCGAGCAGCGCCCGCACTGGGCGACTCCCCTGGTGCGTGGCTGGCTCGTCATCGTTGCCGTCCTCGTCTTCGTCGTGAAGCAGATGGGTGACATGGCCAGCAAGAACGAACTCACTGCCGACACTTTCCGCCCCAGGAACCTGATTGTTCTCCTGGCAATCTTCGTCGGTGTTTTCCTCATCAGCATTGGTGTCGGATTCTTTGAATGGCGCACCACACGATTTCGTATTGACGACACGGAAATACGAATCAATCGCACCTTCATCACTCGACGGTCCGATCGTATTCCGTTCGGAAAGATACAATCGGTCGACGTCACCCAACCATTCGCGGCACGCATTCTGGGGCTGGCCTCCCTCACCATCGACGTGGGGGCCTCCCAGCACAAGAAGATCGAATATCTTTCCCGCCGTGACGCCTATCGCTTCCGCGACCGGCTCATCGCACGATCCGGACGAGGCGCGGCAGCCGTACCAGGTGGCTCCCCCACGAGGCCGGACGCGATCACACCAGCCACCCCGATCGCCCCTGCCCCACAAAGTCAGCTTGAGCACCACTCGGTGGGCACAGCCACGACACCAACCTCCCCAGCTCCTGCGAGCACTCCACGAGTGGGGGCCCGTCCGGGCACGTCTCCCTCACCGCTGGGTGGTTCCCAGTGGCTGGACCGCCGTCGGGACGAGGACGTCATCCTCACCGTGCCGAAGGGACGCTTCGTCCTCTCCCAGGTCACGAGTTCTGCCTTCCTCATGTTCGTGCTGGTGTTCATCATCAGCACCGTCCTCACCGCAGCAGGCGGTGGATCGGTTTTCGGGGTGTGCTTCGCCTACGTCCTCAGTATTGTGGGATACCTGTGGACCAAGCTCTCGAAAAGCTGGGGGCTCACCTTGTACCGCTCAGGTGACGGGTTGAAATCGGTGCACGGATTCACGAGTCTGGAGACCAGAACCATTCCGGTCCAGCGCATCCAGGGCGTCGAGATCACCCAGTCGTTGTTGTGGCGCATCTGGGGATACCACAGCGTCCACGTCACCGTGCTCGGCAATGACGGGAAAACCGAGTCGGATCTGCTGCCGGTCGGCACCGGCAAGGATCTCGACCTCGTCCTTGACGCGATCTGGCCCAGTTTCGCCGTGGACGACGTCCCCCACAACCCGATTCCGAACCGGGCCCGGTGGTTCCACTGGTTCACCCAGCGGTACATCTCCTGGGGAGCCGACGAGAACGTCATCACCGTGCGACGCGGACTGCTCACCCGCAAACGCATGATCGTGCCACACGCCCGGGTGCAGTCCACCGCACTGACCCAAGGCCCCCTGCAACGCAAGCTCCGGCTCGCCGACGTGGGAATCGCCATCGCGGAGAAGAGGATCGGCCTGGTCTGCCCCGATCTGGACGCAGGGACGGCCCGGGACCTCGTCATCGCTGAAATGGATCGCAGCTCGCAGGCCCGGCGCGCCGAACTCGCCGACCCATCCACAACCGCTCCTCCCACCATTAGGGCCCCACGTGCGGCCGCACCCCGAGCAGACCACGACGTGCGGTGAGCGCGCGACCAGTGGGGACAAGACGGTTGCACAAGGCGGTTGCAGCACGGAGCCCACAGTGCAGCGGCTGGGTATCGTGGCACCCGTCACAGATTCAGCAGCATTCACTTGTCAGGAGACGTCATGCCGCGTGAGGACGCCAGAACCAGTCAGGGCACTGGAGCCGGTCAGGACGACCGAATCACCCGAGTCACCACGATGGAACAGCGGCTCAATCGCACTCGCGATCTCGTCGACCGTCTCGACGCGCTGCTCGACGAGTTCGAGCGCAACGAGCCGGCCCGTCGTGAGCTCTCGTCGTACTACAGCAGTCAGGAGTGGTTCGACGACGTGGCGGCCCAGGAGGCAGGGCAGATCCCCACCGACGTACCCTGCGGGGTGCTCAGCGAGGACGCCGCCTTCGACCTCTTCGGCGACCACCTGCGAACGGCCATCCGAATGCTCGAGCTGGGCACCGCGATGGTCAAGGAGCGTTGACGGTAGCAGCCCACACCCCGCCTTGTGAGACCAAACTGTAATCGCCCGCCCTCTCACGTGCACTCCTTCTGCATGACACGTTGCCGATGCATTGCGTTCACCTGGACTGGCTAGCCTCTCCGATGACGAGAGGACGACCATGCACCACCACGACGACATCCGCCTGTCCGACGACGACCTCCAGATTCAGAGGGAGGTTGGGGACGCCGAACTCGCAGGGATGGGGATCACCCGGCGTACCGTCCTCCAGACCGGGCTCGCTGCCCTTGCCGCGGCGGGAATCGCCGAGATCGCCCCGAGCCGACCCGCCAACGCGGCAGTACCGCAGTCTGGCCCGGCTGACCCGAGCCCGGACTCGCTGACCTGGCTGGTCGGCGACCACCACGTCCACACCCAGTGGAGCTACGACGCCAAGTACCGCATCGCCGACCAACTCGACGCTGCCCAACACCACGGTTGCGACTGGATCGCCTTCACCGAACATCCCCGCGACTTCCATGCCGACGCCGGCGTCCTCACCAGTCACGATCTCATCGCCGCAGAACGTCGCCGCCGCCCCGACATGCTCATCTTCCAAGGCATCGAGTGGTACATCCCCGCGGCGGAACACGGCACGGTGCTCGTCCACGGCAAGGACGAGGCGGAGATCCTTCGTCAGTTCGAGTTGGTGTTCGACGGCTACCTCAACGGTTGGCAGGACACCCCGGCCAACTCCCCGGAACAGACCGAGCAGACCAGGAAGGCTGCCGCAGCCATTGCATGGCTCGGCCAGATGAAGAAGGACGGACACATCGACGACGCCCTCGTCCTGGCCAACCACCCGATGCGCAAGGGTATCGACGGCCCCGGCGAGATCCGTCAGTGGAACGACGCCGACCCGGACATCATGATCGGCATGGAGGGTGCGCCGGGAGCGCAGGGATACGGCTATGGTCGCAACGTCGGTGACGGGGACCGCCGCGGTGAGTACGTCAACAAACCCAAGGCCGATTCCTGGCCCGGGTACACCACCGACATGATGCGCACCTACGGTGGCTGGGACTGGTTGACGGCGACGGTGGGCGGTTTCTGGGACTCCATGCTGGCCGAGGGGCGCCGGTTCTTCATCACGGCGAACTCCGATGCCCACCTCTACGTGTGGCACACGTGGCGTCTGGGGGACTACCCCGACCGTGCACCGTTCAACCAGAACGTCAAGGAGGACGTCAAGATGACGGCACTCGGCGGACGACGTCCCGACCCCATCGACACCAGGACGGAGCAGACGGCTGGCCCATTGCTGGTGCGCGACTCCCACGGACATCCCGCCATCGCCGGCGACATCGTCGGCAACGACCTGACCGCCAGGGATTGGACGCAAGCCCTCGCCACGCGCGATCAGGGCAGCACGATGGACACCCAGGGCGGGTCAGACTTCTGGCCCGGGCAGTTCACGAGAATCCACACTGGGGTCACCGAGCGCAGCTACCGAGGCGTCATGGAGGCCCTGCGATCGGGTCGGGTATGGGCCGATCACGGGCATCTGCTGGCAGGCTTCGATGTGCGAGCAACCGCCCCGGGGCAAGATGACGCCGTGACTCTGGGCGGCGAACTCGTCGTGCATCCCGGCGACGACGTCACCATCACCATGACCGTGACACCGACAACCGAGCCGACCCGCCACATCAGGATGGACCCTGCCACTGCGGAGTCGACGGATCCCCGAGTCGGGGTGGACACCGTGCCGCAGGTGGCGTTCATCGACATCATCGGCGGACCCATCACCGGGGCAGCCGCCGATCCACAAACGCTGCGCGCACCCCGAACCACGGTGCTGAAATCCTTCGACACTCGCGGCAGAACTGGTCGGTTCACGCTGACCCACACCTTTGCCCACGTCACCGAATCATTCTACGTGCGGTTCCGTGGCTCCGACGGACGACAGAACGGTGTGGGCTACCACGGCGCGCAGGTCGACCCACGGGGGCCGGTCATGGGTGGGGAACGGGCTCGTGAAGCCGATCCGTGGAAGGATCTGTGGTTCTACGCCAACCCGATCTTCATCAGCGTCGACACCGGGAGCTCACCGTCACCCTCCCAGCCGGCACGTGGTTCAGCCTCCCCCTCGCCCTCAACAGGTGCCTCGCCATCGCCATCCCCTTCGGCCGGCGCACCGTCTCCTCGTACGTCGTCACAATCGACAACATCAGCCTTGCCACAGGCCTCGTCCCCCGCCACAGACCCCACGCAAGGGGCGAGGAACGCCACATCATCCTCGACCACCAGCGAAGGGAGCACACCCGACGATCAACAGCCACGCCAGCTTCCTGACACCGGGCAGTGAATGGCTGCACCGAGATGGAATCCTCACCATTCTCCAGAGGCGCCACGGCAGCTGCGCCACTTCCGAATTACGTAATACAATAATGGTATGAGCAAGCGCATCATCAATGGGGCTGAGGTCTCGGACGCCCAGGTACAGCGCTGGGCCGATGAGGCCGAGGCAGGTTATGACGTGGAGCTGCTGAAGAAGCGTTGGGGACGTCCGCCTCGCGCCGAACAAGCGTCCCATGTGGTGTCCACACGATTCTCGGACGCAGAACTTGCTGACCTGATGGCACGAGCTGAGCAGGAAGGACTTGACCGATCAACGGCGATCCGTACCGCCGTTCGCGAGTGGGCCACCGCGTGATCGTCGCGCCGTCGGCACTCAAAATGCTTGCCGTGCGCGACCCGGAGCGATGACCAAGTCTCCTCCCTCACCCCACCACCTCCAGTAGGGTTGCACCATGAGCACTGTGCTGGGAATCGACGTCGGCGGCTCCGGGATCAAGGGTGCGCCGGTGGACCTCGAGGCGGGCGACTTCGCCGAGCCGCGCCTACGCATCGTCACCCCCAATCCGTCATCCCCCAAGAACGTTGCCGCCGTCATCAGCGAGATCGTGGCCAACTACGCAGACACCATCGGCGACGGGCCGGTCGGCATCTCGTTGCCAGCACCCATCCGCCACGGCGTGGTGGCGTTCATGGCCAACCTCGATCAGAAATGGACCGGGCTCAATGCCGAGGAATACCTCTCCGACAAGCTGGGGCGTCCGGTGACCGTACTCAACGACGCCGACGCCGCCGGTGTGGCCGAGGTGCACTTCGGTGCCGCCAGCGGAGTGCCCGGTGTGGTCATCCTCACCACCTTGGGAACCGGAATCGGATCGGCGATCATCAACGACGGGGTCCTGCTGCCCAACACCGAGCTCGGGCACCTGGAGATTGACGGACACGACGCCGAGAAGCGGGCTGCCTCGTCGGTCAAGGATCGCAAGCACATGTCCTACAAGGAGTGGGCCACCAAACGCCTGCAGCGCTACTACGAGGTGGTGGAGATGCTGTTCTCCCCCGACCTCCTCGTCGTGGGCGGCGGCGTGTCCAAGGACCACGAGAAGTTCTTCAAGTACCTTGACCTGCAGACCCCGATCGTGCCAGCCACCCTGCTCAACCGGGCCGGGATCATCGGAGCCGCCTGGCAGGCCCAGTGGCGTCTGGAGCACCCCGACGTCACCGAGAAGCAGGTTGTCAAGGCAGCCAGGAAGGCCGAGAACGCCTCCTGACACCCACCTGCCCCAGCCGCGGATGGATATCGACCTCTCCAGTCGCCCTCTCGCACCTGGGTATGACATGGTTTTCATGTCCCGGTATGAGGAGACATGTCTCACCTCGGTGGCACAGTGATCGAGGAACACAACCTTGAAAGGACCCATGCTCCACCAAGCGCTCATCTCGATCCTCATCGGCACCGGCATCAGCCTCGTCGCCTTCGTACCGATACTCATCCATCAGTTTCGCCGTTACGGCAAACCATCACCGGGGCGGATGACGCTGATCTTCACGAACTTCGTGTACATCACCGCGGTCATCGCCTACACGATCTTCCCGGTGCCGTCATTGTCGCGGGAGGACTGTGCCGACACCTCGCACATGCTCGTCCTCGACCCCACCGAGTACTTCCGCGACATGGCCCACCAGTTCGCCGGGCAATCCGTGACCACCGTGCTCACCAGCTGGGCGATGCTGCAGATGCTGCTCAACATCGCCCTGTTCGTGCCGCTGGGCTTCTACGCCCGTCGTCTGCTGCGGCTGCGCCCCTGGCCGTCGATCCTGCTGGGATTCGGTGCCTCCCTGCTCATCGAAACCACCCAGTACACCGGCAACTGGTTCCTCGCCCGCTGCCAGTACCGGGTGGCCGACGTCAACGACCTGCTCACCAACACCCTCGGAACCGCCCTCGGCGTCCTGGCCACCAACATCATCCCGCGCCTGTCGGACAGCCCCGAGAAGCTGGAGACCCAGGCCGGCAAGCCTCGCGAGGTGACTCGTGGCCGACGACTGCTGGCCCTGCTCATCGACGTGTGGTGGGTGATCCTCATCAACCTCATCGGACTGGGACTCATCACCGCCGTGTCCTTGGTCATCATGGCCGGGGACCCCAGCCTGAAGCCGAGGGTCGAGCAGGCCTTCAACTCCTACGGGTCGATCACTCTGACCGCTCTGACCATCTGCTACGTCATCGTTGCCATGTCGGGCAGACTCGGCGTGTCCCCCGGTAGCGGCACAGCCCACCTGGCCTGGGTGGACGCGTCGGGCAACCTTGCCGGCCGACGTCACAGCTTCGTCATGGGAGCGTGCCTCATCATCGCTCAGCTCTGGGGAAGCAGGGTGGACTCCTGGTCGAGCATCGGGGACGCGATGCTGGTCCTCGAGGCACTGTCGGTGCTCTTCACGCCGCGTGGCCTCATTGGCAAGCTCATGGGCCTGCAGCTGGTCGACTCCCGAACCCTCGAGCCAGCACCGCGGAGGGCGTGACTGGACCGAGGAGGGCGTGGCAGGGCGGTGATCCACGGTGAGGCCACCGAGCCTGGCTCGTTCACCTCACGGGCGTTTCCACCTCACCCAGCTCCACCGTCCCACTCGGGTGAGTGATGCCAGCTGGTGAATGATACCGGCTGGGCGGGCGCTGTCCCACCGTCAGCAGTACGGTGCCGCACCTGTGAGCAAGGCTGGCGCAGCTGAGCAAGGCTGGCACGTCGGCGATGGGCCAGGACCAGCTGTCACAGATCACCCATGATCGCACCCAGCCGGGGTCACATCCGGTCGGGGGCGTCAATGCCCAACAGCCCCAGCCCCGTCCCCAGTACGCGCCGCACTGCCTCGCACAGGGCGAGCCGGGAGGAGCGCACCTGGCCTTCGCTGCGCAGCACCGGGCACTTCTCGTAGAAACTCGAGTAGGCACCGGCCAACTCGTAGAGGTAGGTGCACAGCTTGTGCGGGGTGAGGTCGGCGGCGACGACGTCGACGATCTCACCGAACCGGGACAACAACAGGGCCAGTTGCTGCTCGGCGGGCTCGTCGAGTACCGTCACCCGACCCCAGGTCATGGCGCCCAGATCGGCCTCGGGATCGACGTGCGGATCGGCCTCGGCGGCCGCCTTGCGCAGGATCTGGCAGACGCGGGCGTGGGCGTACTGCAGGTAGGGGCCGGTGTCCCCGGTGGTCTGCACCATCCGCTCGGCGTCGAAGACGTAGTCCTTCTGCAGCCCGTTGGACAGGTCGGCGTACTTGATGGCGGCCAGGGCGATGTTCGGGGCGGCGTGCTGCTCGGCCTCGTCGAGCAGGCTGGACAGCGAGACCGTACCCCCCTCGCGGGTCTTGAACGGGTGCCCGTCGGGTCCCAGCACCATTCCGTACCCCACGTGCTCGGCCACCACGGATTCGGGAAGGAACTCGGCCTTGCGGGCCACCTGGAAGAGCACCTCGAAGTGGTGCGCCTGGCGCACATCGGTGACGTAGACGATCCGGTCGGCCTTGAGCTTGCCGACTCGGCGGCGGATGGCGGCCAGGTCGGTGGCGTCGTAACCGTACCCACCGTCTCGTTTGCGTACGATCATGGGGGCATCCTGGCCCTCGACGAACACGCACAGCGCACCGCCGTCCTCCACGGCCAGCCCATCGGCCTCGAGCTCGTCGACGACACGCGGCAGGTCATCGTTGTAGGTGGACTCACCGGCGAGGTCGTCGTCGGTGAGTAGCACCCCGAGCCGGGCGTAGGTCTCGTTGAATCCGGCCAGGGAGACGTCGATGAGCGCGTGCCAGATCTGCAGGGTGCGTTCGTCACCGCCCTGCAGCTTGACGACGCGCAGCCGGGCGCGGTCGGCGAACTCGGGGTCGGCGTCGAACTCCTTCTTGGAGTCCTTGTAGAGCTGCTCCACCTCGGGAAGGTCCATTTCCATGACGTCGATCCGGTGCTCGACGACGTACTGCACGAGCATGCCGAACTGGGTGCCCCAGTCGCCGATGTGGTTCTGCGGGATGACGGTGTGCCCCTGGGCGCTGAGCACCCGGTTGAAGCAGTCACCGATGATCGTGGAGCGCAGGTGGCCCACGTGCATCTGCTTGGCGACGTTGGGGGCCGAGTAGTCGATGACGACGCGCTGTGGCGAGTCGGCCTGGGCGATGCCGACGTGCGGGTCGGTGACGAGGTCGGAGGCCACCTGGGCGAGGACGTCGGAGCGCAGCCGGAAGTTGATGAATCCGGGGCCAGCGACCTCGGGGGTCTCGCACAGGTCTGCAACGTCGAGCTTGGCGACGATGTCGGCGGCGACATCGCGGGGCGGGCGGCCTTCCTGCTTGGCCAGTCGCAGGGCGACGTTGGACTGGAAGTGGCCGAACTGAGGTTTGGTCGAGGGGCGAAGTTGCGGGTCGACCCCGGTTGCGGACTCGATTCGGGCAGAGAGCTGGGAAGGCAGTGACGGCATGACTGCATTCTCCCACGATGTCCCGTCACCGTCACAGTCGTGGGACAGCGGCGGCGCGCCAACCGGGTGGAAGGCTGGGTCAATGTCACCGGCGGGGAACAAGAAGGACCGATCTCACGTTGTCACCTGTGAACGACCACGCACGCGATCACCGACCCACGAGGAGGATCCATGAGCGTTCCCACCATCACCCTCAATGACGGCACCACCATCCCCCAGCTGGGATTCGGCACCTGGCAGGTGTCGAACGACGAGGCCGAGAAGGCCGTGTCCAGCGCCCTTCAGGCGGGCTACCGCCACATCGACACCGCCGCCATCTATGGCAACGAGGAAGGCGTCGGGCGGGCCATCGCCAGCTCCGGCATCTCCCGTGACGAGCTCTTCGTCACCACCAAGCTGTGGAACGACGCCCACGAGCCCGAGGATGCCCGCAAGGCCATCGAGACGAGTCTGGAGAAGCTCGGTCTGGACCACGTCGACCTGTACCTCATCCACTGGCCGGCCCCCGTCAAGTACGGCGATGCCTACGTCAAGGCATGGAACGCCCTGCAAGAGTTCAAGTCGGAGGGGCTGACGCGCTCCATCGGCGTGTCGAACTTCCAGCCGGAGCACCTGGACCATCTGGAGGGTGAGACCCCGGTGGTCGATCAGGTGGAGATGCACCCCACCTTCAACCAGGCCGAGCTGCGAGCCGAGTTGGCCAAGCGTTCCATCACCCCCGAGGCATGGAGTCCGCTGGGCCAGTCAAAGGACCTGCAGGATGCGACGATCACGAAGATCGCCGATGAGCTGGGCGTGACCCCGGCCCAGGCGATCATCCGCTGGCACCTGCAGATCGGCAACATCGTCATCCCCAAGTCGGTGACCCCCGCACGCATCGAGCAGAACCTCGCCTCCGCGAACGTCGAACTCACCGACGCCCAGGTCCAGGCCATCAACGGCGTCGACGCGGACAATCGGCTGGGTGGGCACCCGGACACCGCAGACTTCTGATCCTGCCCTGCCGGGGCCGCAACTCAACCCCGGCAGCGGCCGAGGGCCCGCAGCGTCGTCGGCATGGTCGCAGACTCGGTGTCGGGACTGTTGATCCCCAGAAGAGTCTGGACGTCGCCGAGGTCGGTTCCTGGGCACCAGTCGTGCATGGAGTAGGCCAAGGAATCCCTGGTGTCGAATGACGAAAGGGTTTCCGGTGCGGTGACGGCGCGCGAGACGGCAAGCCCTGTCACCGGAATGGTCGCAGGAGTCTCCGGGACGGCGTGCATCCCCATGTACTGCCCATCGGTGACGACGACGCGTCGGGGAAGCACCCCGGGGTGGTCAGACTCGGCATAGATCTCATCGACCATTGTCGCAGCTGCCGGCAGGTAGCCACTGTTCGGTGCCGACGTACACACCCGGGAGTAGCGAGTGTCGGTACATACCGTGTACCCGTATTCTCGAATGTGGTCGGCTCCGACCGGCTGTACCGGTTTGGGGAGGCCGAGGGCCAGTCCCAGGGCGAGGACGGCAGCCACCGGGGTAACCCACGGCCCGGACAGGAACCACCCGAGTGTCGCCCCGCACCCGCATGTCACCGCCACTGACACCAGGATGAGGGCGAGGGACCCGAGCCCTGCACCGATCTCGCGTCCAATGATTGCAACCGGTACCCCGTCGTGGGCCATGCCACCCACCGCCACGCCGGCAGCGATGCCGACTGCCACCAGCACCCCGATGATGCAGGGGATCATGGCAGTCACCGTGGAACGCCAGAACAGTGCGGTGGCATCCCGTGGCGAGACGCGCTCCCACACGACGACTCCGGTACGCCATCGAACCTGCGAGGCAACCGCCCCGGAGATTGCGGCACACGTCAGATAGATGAACGGGGCGCTACCGGCAATGGACGCCAGCAGCAGTCGAACGCTTCCGCCCCAGAAGGGCAACGCGGAGAACAACATCCATGCCACGATCACGGCGTTGAGGGCCATGACCGGCCAGAACAGCCGAGCCCGACGCAGACCACGGGCCAAGCCACCGGGGGCGCAGTGCCTCGAGCCTTGGCGAGCACCTGATGATGAATCGGATCGCCGGAACACACCCAGCGCGATCCCGCCGATCCCGATGACGGCGCTGACCAGCCATGCCAGATTCGGTACTCCCGGCGTGAGCTGCCACCCGGACGGCGCACGCAGAAAGCCCCACACCCCGTGCATGATGGTCGGGTCCAGGGGCCATGCGAACAGCGATGATGCAAAGGCCACCAGGAGGGGAACGGCCCAGATGGCTGTCACCGGGAGGAAGACGGTGCTTGCCGCCCCCAGCCCGGCGAGGGCCAAGCTGTCACGCAGCATGGTCTCCATGCCGAATTCTCCCCCATCGGGGTAGCAGGCCACGGCCAGGCAGATGATGACCGCGGCCCCCACGGCCACGAGGACACCACGCCTGGCTGCCAGGGATCGCGAAGAGGTGCGATCCATGTCGTCCTCACCGATGACGACGAACAACATGGGGATGGTCGCCAAGGCTGCACACCACAAAGGAGCAACGTCGGCGATGAAGGCGTCCGATGAGGTGAGGAATCCGCAGACCAGCGTGCCGATGACCGCCACCACCACGCACTGGGGAACATGATGGTGCCGCAGCCACAGAAGGACACCTCGCATCAGGCGACCAGCCTCAGATATGTACGACGCACGGCGTCAAGGGATCGCGTGTCCGAGAAGTCCTCACACGACCCGTCGAAGACGAATCGTCCGGAGTTCATGACGGTGATGGTCTGGGCGTGATCGATGATGTCCTCGACCAGATGGGTGGAGACAATCGTGATGGCGTGGCCGGCCACCGCACCCAGAATTTTGGTGAGGGCCTCACGCTGACCGATGTCGAGACCGGCCGACGGCTCGTCAAGGACGACGAGGGCGGGATCCCCGACGAGGGCCGAACCGATGGCGACACGTCGACGCATACCACCGGACAGGGCGCGAATGCGTTGCCCGGCGCGATCCTCCAGATCGATGATGGACAGGATCCTCGCCACCTCAGCCTTGGTGTCGGCCGACGGTATCTTGCGAAGCCAACACATGTACTCCAGATGTTGGGCGACGGTGAAGGAGGACTTCCCGAGATTGTCCTGGGGACAGTAGCCCAGGAACGACCGGATGTCCTTTCCCTCACGACCATCGAGGGCGATCGTCCCCTTGGTCGGTCGAACGAGCGTCGCCAAGGCAGTCAGAAGAGAGGTTTTCCCGGCACCATTGGGCCCCAGAAGCGCATGGAATCCCGGACCCAGCGACCACGACACGTCATCGACAGCACAGGTTTTTCCATACGAGACAGTGAGGTGGGAAACGGTCAAATGTGGCATGGGACATTCCCGATCGGACGATTTTCGTCATGATTGGCAGATAGAGGATATCCCATACTGGGCTTGCCTCGGACACTGGCCTCTGCGTGTCCCGGTCCTTGCCGATACCAAGGAGTCATCGGGCCGGGCGATGAGGCGGGGACCCAGTACCGCCAGGCCCAGTGTCGACAAGCCAAGTGCCGACTCGTGGTCTCAGCCCCGACACCATACGGGGATCCCCGACACACATACTTAAATCTCAGCCCCGCACAGGTCTGGCTGTGCTGCCCCGGTGTCTGCAGACGTCACCCGTGGCGTTGCACGGCGGTGTGCACCGAGTCGTCCGGTGGGCCGAGGATGGGGTCTCGTCGAGTGGTGACGTCCCACATCATCTTGGCGCGGGAGCCGAACTCACGCAGCCACCCCTTGCGCCACACCGAGTCATGAACCTGGGAGACGTCCGACACACCGTGGGCGTCCACCCCGACCATCCGGCACGTCGTCACGATGCGTGGCTCGTGGTAGTCCTGACTGATGACGGTGGCCGAATTCACCCCAAACACCTTCCGGGCGCGTACGCAGGTGTCGTAGGAGTGCAGACCCGCCTCGTCGCGCACGATGGCCTGCTGGGGAATCCCTCGCTCCTTGACGAGGTAGCGGCGCATCGCGGTGGGTTCGTCGTAGTACGGCGACTGGCCATCCCCCGACACGAGGATCACCTTCGTGCGGCCTGCCCGGTACAGATCGGCGGCCAGGTCCAGACGGGCACGCAGGTACTGCGAGGGCTCGCCGGAAGGCAGCACCTGCGCCCCGAAGACGATGGTGACGTCACGTGGCGGCGTCTGGTCGACGGGGTGAACCCGGCCATGACTGAGCGCAGCCGAGATGCCCCACGGCACCAGCAGCACCACGACGACGGCAGCGAGCCCCGCCCAGATGAGGAATCGCCCCACCGTCCTGCTCCAGTGGTGCCCTCGCGACCGGGCTGAGCGCCTCATCCGCGGTGCTCGCGATACCACGTCACCAGACCCTGGGTGGACGGGTCCTGGGTGGCCAGGGCCTTCTCGTCACCGCTGACCGCCGGGGCGATCTGCAGGGCGAGCTTCTTGCCGAGCTCCACACCCCACTGGTCGAAGGAATCAATGCCCCAGACGACACCCTGGACGAAGGTGATGTGCTCGTACAGGGCGATGAGCTCGCCGAGCACCTTCGGGGAGAGTTCGTCGGCCATGATCGACGTCGTCGGACGGTCTCCGGCGAACACCCGTGCCGGCACGATCTCCTCGGCCGTGCCCTCGGCACGCACCTCGTCGGCCGTCTTGCCGAAGGCCAGGGCTGCGGTCTGGGCGAAGAAGTTGCTGAGGAACAGCTCGTGGACGTCGGTCTCGCCGTCGGTGGTGGGGTGGGCCGGGTTGGCCACCGCGATGAAGTCGGCCGGGATGAGGCGAGTGCCCTGGTGGATGAGCTGGTAGAAGGCGTGCTGGCCGTTGGTGCCGGGCTCACCCCAGAAGATCTCGCCGGTGTCGGAGGTGACGGGGCTGCCGTCCCAGCGCACCGACTTGCCGTTGGACTCCATGGTGAGCTGCTGCAGGTAGGCCGGAAAGCGGTGCAGGTACTGGGCGTAGGGCAGCACCGCGTGGGAGTGGGCGCCCAGGAAGTTCGTGTACCAGACGTTGAGCAGGCCCATGAGCAGTGGGACGTTCCGGGCCGGCTCGGCGGTGGCGAAGTGCTCGTCCATGGCGTGGAACCCGGCCAGGAAGTCCTCGAATCCCTTCGGCCCGATGGCCACGGCCAGCGAGGTGCCGACGGCCGAGTCGACCGAGTAGCGTCCGCCGACCCAACTCCAGAAGCCGAAGGCGTTGACCGGGTCGATGCCGAACTCGGCCACCTTGTCCAAGGCGGTGGACACGGTGACGAAATGCCTGGCGACGGCCTGGGAGCGCGCCTCGTCGGTGTCGTCGATGGCACCGGCGGCGACCAAACCATCAAGCAGCCAGGCGCGCACGCAGCGGGCATTGGTGAGGGTCTCCAAGGTGGTGAAGGTCTTGGAGGCGATGATGACCAGCGTGGTCTCAGGGTCGAGATCAGCGGTCTTGACGGCGGCATCCGTCGGGTCGATGTTGCTGATGAACCGGCACTCCAGGCCGTCCTTGACGTAGGGCTTGAGTGCTTCGTAGGCCATCACGGGGCCCAGGTCGGAACCACCGATACCGACGTTGACGACGGTACGGATCGGCTTGCCGGTGACGCCTTTCCACTGCCCGGAACGTACCTTGCCCGCGAAGTCGTAGATCTTGTCGAGGGTCTCGTGGACGTCGGCGATGGCGTCCTGGCCGTCCACGGTGAGCGTGTCGGTGCGGGGACGGCGCAGGGCGGTGTGCAGGACGGCACGGTCCTCGGTGACGTTGATGTGCTCCCCGGAGTACATGGCGTCGCGGCGGGCCGCGACGTTGGTCTGTTCGGCGAGCTCGAGCAGGGCGTCACGCACCTCGTCGGTGAGCAGGTTCTTGGACAGGTCGACGTGCAGGTCGGCCGCGTCCAGGCTGAACCGCTCGGCACGCGTCGGGTCGGCGTCGAACCACCGACGCATGACGTGCGGACCATCGATGAGGGTGGACTGGAGGTGGGCAAGTGTGGCCCAGGCAGGAGTGTTGGTGGCATCAACCGGTGTCTGCATGGCACCCAGCGTAGTTGGTCGGTGGAATGGATGTGGTCTGCCGTCACACAACCTTCCACGCAGAGGTCTGGGAGCAACCATGTTCCGGAGTGGACGACGAACGTGGCGACGGGAGTGGGAGTGCCGTGTGTGCCCGAACTGTCAGGGGACTTTCACGGTGAGTGTGACGACGGAACGAGAGGGTCCCGGGGCCGTTCGGGAGACGATCACGCCTCGACGTCGTCGACGACGGCGCGCAACCCCCGGCAGCGTTCCCGCAGCGCATTCATGTTGGCGTCCTCGACGACGTCGCCGACGAGGGAGTCGTCACCACAGACCGCCAACGCCCCAGACTCCAGCCATCGTCGTACGGCGTAGCTGCCGACACCGCCACGGGCTATAACAGGGACCCCCGGCGCGAGCTCGCCCAGTGTCTGCCCGTAGGAGGCCGAGGCCATGTCCGCCGGTATCACCTGGACGGCGTCAAGACCACGTGCCCAGGTGTGCCGTACCTCACCGGGGGTGAGGGCATCGTCGGCCACCGGGACGCCAGCCTCGTGCAGACTGGCGATGGTCTCGTCGTCCAGACCACTTCCCAGCACGAAACCCACCCGGCACTGCCCGTCGTCAGCCAGTTCGGCCGCCTCCTGCGCCTCGAGGTGGCCATGCACCCCGAAACACGCACGGACCCCGAAGATCAGCAGCAGTGCTCGGCGCAGCTCGACGTCGTGTGCCGGCAGGCTGAACGCACGAATCCTCTCCTGGATCATCACCTCGACCGGGGCCATGAGACTGCTCGCCGGCGCTGAGGGCAGTACCGCGATGAGCCGCCCCCGGGCAACCTCTGCGGGAAACTCGAGGCGGGCGTCACCGGGCTGGGCAGGATCGTTGGTCATGTGAACATCATGCCAGTTCGATAGGTTGGAGTCCCCGATCAGTGGAGGACGACGTGCGACTGGAAGATGCCCTGGAAGACCTCATCGATGGCCGGGAACCCGTCACCGACGACCGCGCCGAGCGGCCGCGAGACTGGCAGTGGCCGGGGGCGCGCCCCATCGATCCCGACATGGTCATCGACCACATCGAGCGAGCCGTCGCCAAGGATGGGCTGAGCCTGTACGAGCACCAGGAGGAGGCCATCTACCAGATGCTCACCGGGGCGCACGTCGTCGTCACCACCCCGACCGGCTCCGGCAAGTCGCTCATCGCCGCGGCCTGCCAGTTCGCCTGCGTCGGCGGAGGCGGGCGCACGTACTACACCGCCCCGATCAAGGCCCTCGTCTCGGAGAAGTTCTTCGCCCTGTGCGAGATGTTCGGGGCGCAGAACGTGGGGATGGTCACCGGTGACGCCTCGGTCAACGCGTCCGCCCCCATCATCTGCTGCACCGCGGAGATCTTGGCGAACATCGCACTGCGCGAGGGGTCACACGCCCAGGTGGACCAGGTGATCATGGACGAGTTCCACTTCATCGCCGACCCGGATCGCGGCTGGGCCTGGCAGGTGCCCCTCTCCGAACTTCCCCAGGCCCAGATGATCATCATGAGTGCCACCCTGGGAGACGTCAGCTGGCTCACGACCACGCTGGAGGAGCAGATCGGCCGTGACGTCGAGGTGGTCTCGGGAGCAACTCGCCCGGTACCGCTGATGTACGAATGGTCGATGAAGGCCGACCACGACACCATCGCCGACCTCGTCGAGGACGGCAAGGCACCGATCTACATCGTCCACCCCTCCCAGAAGCAGGCCGTGGAACGTGCCCAGTCGCTCACCTCGATCAAGCTGTTGTCCACCGAGGAACGCCACCAGATTGCCGATGAACTCAAGGGATTCCCGTTCTCACGAGGCTTCGGCACGACGATCCGCAAGTACCTCACCGCTGGTATCGGCGTGCACCACGCCGGAATGCTGCCCAAGTACCGTCGCCTCGTGGAATCGCTGGCCCAACGCGGCCTGCTCAAGGTGATCTGTGGCACGGACACCCTGGGGGTGGGCATCAATGTGCCCATTCGCACCGTCATGTTCACCGCGCTGACGAAATTCGACGGCCACAGGAACCGGGTGCTCAAGTCTCGCGAGTTCCACCAGATCGCCGGACGCGCCGGACGAGCCGGCTTCGACACCGTCGGATACGTCGTCGCCCAAGCCCCCGAGCACGTCGTCGCCAATGCGAAGGCCCTGGCCAAGGCCGGCGACGACCCGAAGAAGAAACGCAAGGTGCAGCGCAAGAAGCCTCCGGAAGGATACGTCGACTACACCGAGGAGACCTTCGACAAACTCATCACCTCCACCCCGGAGACGCTGCACGCCACCATGCGCGTCACCGATGCGATGGTGCTCAACGTGCTGCAACGTGACGAGGACACCGTCACGGCCATCCAGCACATCATCGACGCTGCGATCACCAACCCGGCGCGGCGGCGTCGGCTGTACCGGCGGGGTGTCCAGATCGGGGCGGGTCTGCTGCGCTCCCAGGTGGTGCACCGGCTGCCCGAGCCGACCCCGGGTGGGCGCAAGTACGCCATGAACGAGGCCCTGCAGGACGACTTCGCCCTCAATCAGCCGCTGTCGGGGTTCGCCGCCGAGGCCATCGCCACCCTGGACCCCGAATCGCCCACCCATGCCATGGACGTCGTCAGCGTCATCGAGGCCACCCTGGACAACCCCATGGCCGTGCTCTACGCCGAGCAGAGCCATGCTCGCGGCGAGAAGATCGCAGCCATGAAGGCCGAGGGCTACGACTACCAGGATCGCATGGACGCCGTCGAGGACGTGGAGTGGCCCCAACCGCTTGCAGAGATGCTCGAGGCACTTTTCGAGATCTTCGCACCGAGCCACCCGTGGGTGTCCCCCGATGCCCTGGCCCCCAAGTCCGTGGTGCGCGACATGTACGAACGGGCCATGACCTTTGGCGAGTTCTGCGCGTTCTACAAGGTGCAACGCTCCGAGGGGCTCGTGCTGCGCTACCTCACCGACGCCTACCGTGCCCTGCGCCAGACGGTCCCGGAGGCCGAACGTACCGAGGAGCTGGCGGACGTCATCTCGTGGCTGGGTGAGGTCGTACGCTCCACGGACTCCTCCCTCATTGACGAGTGGGAGGCCCTCACCAATCCCGAGACCGCGAACGAACCAGGAACCGGGAACCAAGAGGCACGTCCGGTGCACACCTTCACCTCCAACACGCGGGCGTTCCGGGTGGCGGTGCGCAATGCCATGTTCCGCAGGGTGATCCTTGCCGCCGACGACGACTTCGAGGCCTTGGCTGCCCTGGAACCGACCGGTTCGGCCATGACGAGCGACTTCTGGGAGGACGCCCTGGGCGACTACTGGGACGAGTTCGACGAGATCGACGACGGACCGGACGCCCGCAGCCCGGCATTCTTCGTCGTCGAGGAGTCCAGGAGGGGGCGGCTGTGGACGGTGCGTCAGATCATCAACGATCCCGACGGCGACCACGACTGGTCCATCGCTGCCACCGTGGACCTGGACGAGTGCGACGAGGCGGGCGAACTCGTCGTCCGCACCCGGGCCTTCACCCGACTCGATTGAGCCCCGGGCCTTGCCCGTCCCGAGCCCTGGGCCTTGCCCGTCGATTGAGCCCCTGGGTCCTGCCCGGCGTGAGCTCGGCCCGCAGAATGGATCCCCGAACCCCGTCCGGCCGGCTGAGGCGTCCGTGCACACCCTTCCCCAGCCCGGCTCGTCATCGTTGCACAATGGAACCAGACACTTGGAGCCATCACGCGACAACCAGAAGGAGCGACCATGAAACTTGAGACCACGTCGTTCGAGCAGGGAGCTGCGATCCCCCTGCGCTACGCCCATTCCGGGGCAGGCGGTGAGAATGTCGTGCCGGAGCTTTCCTGGACCCCAGGCCCGGAGGGCACCAAGTCCTACGCCATCACCTGCTACGACCCCGATGCCCCCACCGGGTCGGGATTCTGGCACTGGATCGCGGCAGACATCCCGGCCGACGTCACCCACATCGATGCCGGCGGCCCACTGCCACAGGGAGTGCGCGAGTTCGACTCCGACTACCAGGAGCCGGGATACGGTGGCCCCAACCCGCCAGCAGGTCCGGCGCACCGCTACGTCTTCACCGTCCACGCCCTGCCCACCGAGACCCTCGAGGCTCCGCAGGGGGCGGCCAACGTCCAGGCCAGGTTCGCCATCCACACCAGCGCCTTGGACTCCGCCTCGATCATGGGCACCTTCCAGCAGGGCTGAACCGTTCATCCCTGTGCGTGTCGGCGAGGCTCTCGGAGAGCCGGGGGCCAAGTTCGGCAGGAACACCAGGATCGGCAGGAGCATCAGGAACAGAACGAGGAGTCACCGGCCATGAGCAGACAGTCATGAACCGCAGCGGGGCGAGGGGCGTGTTGGGCGTCGTCATGGCCATGATCATGACGATGTTCTGCTCACCGGCCGCGCAGGCCGACGCGGTACTCACCCCCGGGGCGCGCGTCACCAAGGCAGTGGGCGTGGCGGCAGCCGACTCCCATCTGCCAGGTACCGTCCACGCACCGGAGTCGTCCGACACGGACGAGGCATCTGCCTCAGCCAGGTGGGCGGGCAAACCGGTTCCCTCCACCAAGGCCAGCAGCCAACCATGTGCATCGCTGCTCTTCGTCGGGGTGCGGGGGTCCGGCGAGAAGGCCCCCTACGGCACTACCGTCTCCAAGGCCCGAGACGCCCTTGCCGCCAGGTGGAAGGGGCACGGGAGCGTGCGCGAGGTGTGGTTGGACTACCCTGCCACCGATCCGCACACCTTGGCCGACGAGTCGTTCACCAACCTGCTGCTCGATGACGAGTTCCCGTCGACCAAGTACTTCGACTCGGCCACCGAGGGAGCCGACAAGCTCTCCGACCTGCTCGATTCGGAGGGCAGACGCTGCCCCAAGGAGTGGACGGTGCTTGCCGGCTATTCCCAGGGTGCCCAGGCCATCACCGAGGCGCTGGGACGCACCAGCGTGCCCAACAGGCTGGCCGGGGCCCTGCTCATGGGCAACCCGGACCGCTACCCCACCCAGCACGTCCAGAGCCTTGACGGCACCGCCGACCTGTCCGGCATCGGCATGGCAGCCTTGCTGCACTACCTGCGTGGTCAGGCGCGCAAGGCCGGCCCCAATCCCCAGGAACGTGTGCAGTCCTTGGTGCAGACGACGATCGACCTGCACTCCGGCAACATCGACACCGCCGCCCTGCGCAAGGATCTTGACGAGGCCCAACCTCAGATCACGTCGGAGGCGTACCCACAGACGTACTCCGTGTGCCTCAAGGACGACATCGTCTGCGACTCATCGGGCTACGTCGAGAAGATCATCACCATGAAGCAGACCTGGCAGGACGCCCTGTCAGCGGGCTCGCAGGTACATCACGGATACAACCCCGACGTCATGCCGGAATCCCTCAACGCCATCGCGGCACGCATGAACACGATCGGCACCGCAGACTCCCAGGGCGCGCCGGTGCCCCACGCCGACCAGGAACCACCGAGGGCATGGGGGCCGTGGCAGATTCTCGCCATCGTTGGCGGCGTGCTGGTGGGAGTCCTCATCGGAGCCGTCCTGGGCCGAGGGAAAGTTCGCGCAGCGCGCCGCCGAGGAACCACACACGGCACACCACCACGGGGTACCCGACGCCCCGCACGACCGCATGGGGGGCGACCGCACAGGGACCGGCAACGACGTCGGAGACGAGCCAAGTGACGTAAATCCGGGTACCGGTGACGCAGTCCTGCCTCGATTTTCCACTGCAGTCATCTCTGTGCTAGTCTTCTCGAGTTGGGTTCTTACGACCCCGATGCGCGAGTGGCGGAATGGCAGACGCGCTGGCTTCAGGTGCCAGTGCCCTTCGGGGCGTGGAGGTTCAACTCCTCTCTCGCGCACAGCGATCACAGGCCGGTGACGGAAAAGCTTCTGTCACCGGCTTTTCCATACCCGAGCTGGCCTGTGGACGACCGGCCACGAGCACTGGGTACGAAGCGGCACTGATGACGCTTGCCGATGGAGTGTTCCGCACCCCGTCTCTGCACGTGACACTGTTCGGTGCACTGGCGGATGCACGGTTACCCTGCTCGTAGTGCCACCCATGCCAGCAAAGGAATCCCATGAAGAAGGCGCTTCTCCTGGCAGTCGTCACCACATGTGCTGTCACCCCTACGATCACATCTGTTTCCCCAGCTCACGCAGCCGTTTCCCCCACTCCTTCAGCAGCCACACCGTCGTCCACCCGCCACACCGGCCATGCGGCAATCGGCGCAGAGACGAACGTCATCGATCACATCGTCGTGGAGCAGACCAACCAAGGCCTTCGCGCCCACGTCCACCTTCGCAGGGAGGGATTCCGTCCTTCCATGAGGCTGCACCCCCAGATCAGCGGGGACAAGGTCTACCAGGAGTACGAACGCAAGTCACCGTCCTCGGTGCACGGCCGAAAGTTCCGCAACCAGCTCGTGTGCCATCTGGCAACCGTCGGATACTGGAAGAATCCATGGAATCTTGAGGCGTGGCGACCAGATGTCGGCTATGCCAGAACGGTTCTGGCAGCATGCAACCCCGGCGACGAAAGGACGGTGACCCCATGAACCCCCTGAGCCATCCGGTCATGGGAATGCCCCTCATCATCGTGGGGCCCTCATCACCTGGGGCTCACTGACGACATTGAACCGCGTCCTCGACATGATCGACTACTCGGAACCGGGCAGCACTGCCCTACCGTGGACACCGCTCGCGCTGTTGGGGGCCACCCTGATCACCGGTGGCTGTCTTCAGCCGTGCTGGCGCCGCTACGCCAAGCAATGACGTTGCCCGTGGCCGAGCACAGTCCCGTGGCCGAGCACAGCATGGCGTGATCCGCACTGCCCGTCCGACGGGGTTCATGCTCCAGCGCCTTGCGACCCTGCTACTTGCCTGATTCAGATGCTGCTGTTTGCCTGACAGAAACCCTGCTACTTGCCTGATTCGATTGTCGGTCGTCCTATGATCGACGTATGGCCTACCTCCGACGCACCGTCGACACCGAGCTCGACGAACTCTTCGACGACGTCCCTGCCATCGCCATTGACGGTCCAAAAGCCGTCGGAAAGACCACAACTGCTCAGCACCGCGCCGAGGGCACACTGCGTCTTGACGACCCTGCAACACGCAGCGTCACCCAGGCAGACCCCTCCACCATCCTGCTTCGCAACCGTCCACTGCTCGTTGACGAGTGGCAACACGTGCCCGCCGTGTGGGATGTCATTCGACACAGCGTTGACGACGACCCCCACGGTGGGCAATTCCTCCTGGCAGGATCAGCCACACCGTACGAGCAGACACGTCAGCACTCAGGAGCTGGACGTATCGGGCGACTGCGGATGCGCCCGATGACCCTGCAGGAGCGCCAACTGACCGAGCCGACCGTCAGTCTTGCCGATCTTCTCACCGGTCGTCGGCCTGCGCTGCAGGGAGACAGTCGGTTTGGCCTGCCCGAGTACGTCGAGGAGATCGTCGCCTCAGGCTTTCCGGCGATCCGCACCATGCGGGAGCGAGCCAGGCGATTCGCAATCGACTCCTACCTACGCAACGCCGTCGACAAGGACGTCCCGGAACAAGGATTTGCCGTGCGCCGACCCGAAGCCATGATGGCCTGGCTGAGAGCATACGCGGCAGCAACGTCGACCACGGCGAGCTACTCCCAGATCCTCGACGCGGCGACCCCGGGGCAGGCGCAGAAGCCAGCACGTTCCACAGCAGATTCCTACCGCGGGGTGCTCGCCTCACTGTGGCTGCTCGACCCAGTTCCCGCCTGGTTCCCCTCCGGCAGCGTCCTCAACAGGTTGGGAAGTTCCCCCAAACATCATCTGGCCGACCCGGCACTGGCTGCGAATCTGCTTGGTCTGGATGCGTCGAACCTGCTCAACGCGGAAGGCACCCCGCTGGATCCTGCTTCTGGAACGATGCTCGGATCCCTTTTCGAGTCACTCGTCACCCTGTGCGTGCGGGTGCCTGCCCAGGCCCATGAGTGCCAGGTCCATCACCTGCGCACCCGCAACGGTGACCATGAGGTGGATCTCGTCGTGGAACGCCGCGACGGACGGATACTGGCGCTGGAGGTGAAGCTTGCCTCCACCATCACCGACCGCGACGTCAAGCACCTCACCTGGCTGCAGGAGGAGCTGGGGCCGAAACTACTCGATACCGTCGTCATCAGCACCGGCCCACAGGCGTACCGGAGGCCAGACGGAATTGGCGTGGTGCCCCTCGTTCTGCTCGGACTGTGATCCTTCTGCCACCTGCCTGATTCAGATGCTGCTGTTTGCCTGACAGAAACCCTGCTAATTGCCTGATTCGCCCTGTCATCCGTTGCCAGGGCAGTGTCGAGAATCTCCTCAGGACTGCCACGAAAACTCCGGGGAGCACAGCCAGCCGGCAGGTGCCCGCGCCACACGCCGGCAGCGCGGCACATAAACGTCACACTCGCATTGAAAAAAATTGCTGAGATTCTCTTGAACTGCAGTGTTCCCGTCGATCCTGCCCAGCCGGTGACATACCCTGTCATTCGTGACCTCGCGCCGTAAACTCACCCGCGTACTCGTCGCGGGGATGATTGTCCTCCTTCCGCTGTCCGCCTGCAGCGGGGGGTCGTCGGGTTCGAACAAGTCTGACGACTCCCCAGCAGCCAAGGCCACGCCGATCGTCGTCAAGGACAGCCTCGTCAACGGGGTCACGAGCACACACTCGACATTCACCACGCCACGGAACATCGACGTCAAGGTGCCCCAGATCGCTCCGGCCCGCAACCTCTCCCAGGCCATCGAGGTCGTTCGGGAGCGCAGCCTGCGCCAGGCCCAGTGGGACTCGGCGACAAAGGTGAGGCAGACGTCGTCCTTCGTCGCCTCATCGGCACAGATCCTCGGAGTCAAGATCTCGACGACGATCGAGGGGCCCAAGCCGCACACATTCGACACCACGCTGTGGTACGACGCCAACTACGGCCAGACCTTCTCCCCCAGCGTCCTCATCTCGTGGCCCGGATGGGCCAAGTTCCGCAACGCCGTCGGCCAAGCTGCCGACGACGCCTCCGTCGACAAGGCCAAGGCCCTGGCTGCCCTCCAGGAATCACCAGCCCCCTACGGCACCGGCCCTGCGATGTCGTTCGGCTCGGAGGGTGAACTGTTGGTGACGTTCCCCGCCGGGGTGTTGGACAAGGAACAGAAGACGCTCCTGGTGCCCAAGGACAAGGTGGATCCAGTGCTCTCCGACCTGGGGGTCAAAGCCCAGGGAGCATCATTGCACCCCTCGACCTTCTCAGGCACCCCCGATGCCCGCAAGACGTGGTGGAAGCCAGCCAACGACCGTCCTGCCCCGCAGTCCTCCCCCAACCTGCACCCACTGCCCGGCGACTCCACTGCCGGCAAGGATGCGTCCGCCGATTCGCATGCCAGGCCCAGCAAGCAGCCCACTGCCCCCTCAACCACCTCCACCGCCATCTCCGCGGCCCCGGTCAAGGACGGCGAGCACCCCTCAACCGCAGTGGGCATCGACTGCATCGCTCGGCAGTGCGTGGCACTCACCTATGACGACGGCCCCGGCAAGCGCACCGGCGAGCTCCTGAAGACCTTCGAGAAGCAGAAGGCTGCCGCCACGTTCTTCGAGATGGGCAATTCCATCGACGCCGCCCCAGACACCACCCGCCTGGTCGCTGCGTCCGGATTCGAGATCGGCAACCACTCCTCGACCCATCCCGACCTGGCGACCCTGAGCACCCAGACGCTCAAGACCGAGGTGGGTGGCAACTCCGACCGGCTGGCCAAACTCACCGGGCGACGCCCCATGCTGCTGCGTCCGCCCTATGGCGATCACAACGACACCGCCGACAAGGTCATCACCGACAACAACATGGCAGTCATCAACTGGAGCATTGACACCAACGACTGGCAGACGCACTCGGCACCGAAGACCTTGGATAAGATCAGCAAGGACGTCAGCATCTACACCGGGCCGATCACCCTCATGCACGACATCCACGACGCCGCCATCGACGCCAGTGCCACAGCCGTCCCGAACCTCACCAAGCGCGGCTACCAACTGGTGACCGTCTCCGAACTCACCCTCAACACCGGCGGAGTGCAGGCTGGTCATGGCTACTGCCGCGGCAACGCCCTGGTGCAGGACGGGTACCTCTGCAAGGGCTGAAGTCCCCACGGCGCAGGGGACGATCCACACCGTGTGCCGTGCAGGTACCAGAGACAGTGTGTGCCGGACCAGACACCGGAGACCGTGTGGGCGGCGGTGCAGGAGGATGTGCCTTCGCACCACCGCCACGCGTTCTGCCGAAGGTGTGGCGCGCCCGTGGCACAGCCCCTTGAACCTCGGAAAAGACTCTGAGCCTCGGAAGGGCGAGCCTCACAGCCAGCAGGAGCACGGCACGCAGCAGGCGGGCGTCTGCCTGCCATGACGTGCAGGACTATCTGACCACGTGCAGTTTCCGTCCCAGGCCGGCCACGGCGTCGGTGACCTCGGGAATCCGGAAGAGCTTGGACGCCAACACGAAGATTCCGACGAAGGCCACCCCACCGACGATCGTCGCCGCAGCATTGAGGAGCCACCGGCTGCCAAGCATCCCGAAGAGCTTGACGATGAACCAGGTCGGCACTGCCGCGAGCACCGACGCCCCGAGCAACCGCAGCCACTGGTCGATGACCGAGATCATGCCCAACCCATTCATCTGACGAGAGGCGACACGCACCCACACGATCGACACGATGGTGTTGGCGATGGTCTGGGCAGCCGCCACGACGAGCAGCGCCGTGTTCGCCGGAGCGATGAACACGGCCAGCAGGCACACGAGCTGAGCCCCCGACAACACCAACTGCATACGGAAATTGAGCCGTCCGTCCTCCCGGGCGAAGCAGTAACGCTGCTGCAGCGTGGAGACGCCGAACGGGAGCAGTCCCAGCCCCATGATGGCCACGGCCCAGGCGAGCACGTCGACCTGGCTGGGTTGCAGCCGGAAGATGGTCTGCACCCCTGGTCTGGCCAGAACGACCATGGCCAGGCTGCACGGGATGATGAGCAGCGCCGGAGCCGAGAGTCCCTTGCGCACCAGACGACGCATCCGCGGTTCATCCCCGTCGGCGAAGGCCTGACTCATCTGGGGGAACAACGCCGTGAGAATCGACGTCGTGATGAAGCTGTGCGGCAGCATGAAGACGAGGAAGGCATTGTCATAGGCCGCCACCGAGCCCGACACCTCCGGGTGCCGCAGCCGCACCCACGACAACAGGCGCTTGGTGAGGATACCCACCAGCTGGGAGACGAGCAGGGCGCTGAACGTCCACATCGTGATGCGCGCCGCGGCACCGAGCCCATGACCACGCAACCCGAACCTCGGACGCCAACGGAACCCCCCACGTCGCAGTGGGATGATGAGGAACAGCCCCTGCACGGCAATGCCCAGGGTGGTGAACCCGGCCAGCACCCAGACCATCTCACCGGTCCAGGTGGCCGGGTCGGGATGGGACCCCCACTGCACGAGGAACCACACCAGACCAGCGATCTGGATGAGGTTGGCCAGTACCGGGCTCCACATGAATGCTGCGAACTGGCTGCGAGCATTGAGCACCTGACCCAGAATCGCGTACAGACCGTAGAAGAAGATTTGCGGCATGACGATGAACCCGAACAGCACCGTCAGCTGGCGGGTCGCTCCCGACGCCGAGAAGTACAGGTCGAGCAGCCACGGGGAGGTCACCGTGGCGAGCACCGCCACGATGAGGACCACCCCGAAGGAGGCGGTGAGCAGCCGGTCGACGAAGTCCTGGCCCCCATCAGGTTGTTTCATCGCCTTGGTGATCTGGGGGATGAGGATGGCGTTGAGCACCCCTGCCGACAGCAGGATGAAAATGACGTTGGGCAGGGTGTTGGCGGCCTGGAAGGCGTCCAGGGCCAATGACGTACCACCGGCGACGGCCGTCAGCAGGAAGGTGCGCACGAATCCCAGCACCCGCGACACCATGGTGCCGGCCGCCATGACCACACTGGCTCGTCGGATGGAAGGTTCGGCAGGCGTGGCAGCCGTCTCACCCGCGACCCCTGCCGCACCACCAGCCGCCGCATCGACGGCCTCGGACTCCTCGGCCAGGTCCGTGACCGTCGGCTCCTCCTGAGCCGACCCATCACCAGTGGTCCGGGAGTATCCGCTCGCAGCGTGGTCAGTGACAGTCGAACCGAATTCGGCACCCGGGCGACGAGCTGTTCGGTGTGGATGAGGGCGGGCGCGTCGATCCTGCTCCTCACGTTGCCGCACCCGGGCCGCGACACCAGTGCCCAGCATCGTCGCATCGACGTCGAGGAAGTCGTAGACGTCGGGTGAGGACAGCGAATCGGGTACGCGGAGCAGATCGTAGACGTCCACCTCGTCTGAGGTCTGGTCTGCCGGTCCACGGCGATCCGCCGGGGAGAGCTTGCCGCTGGGCACTCCTCCCACCTTGTCAGACATGGATCAGCGACCCGTGCCCGCGTAGACGACGGCCTCACCTTCAGCATCCAGCCCGAAAGCGGTGTGGGCCGCACGTACGGCGTCGTCCACCTGATCGGCGGACACGACGATGGAGATACGGATCTCGGAGGTGGAGATCATCTGCAGGTTGATTCCCTCACTGGCCATGGCACGGAAGAATGTGCCCGTCACACCGGGATGGGAGCGCATGCCCACACCGACGATCGACACCTCACCGATCTGGTCGT
Source organism: Cutibacterium granulosum (assembly GCF_900186975.1). NCBI lineage: Bacteria > Bacillati > Actinomycetota > Actinomycetes > Propionibacteriales > Propionibacteriaceae > Cutibacterium > Cutibacterium granulosum. Next base: position 730,721 of record NZ_LT906441.1, on the reverse strand, counting down.
CGTAGAGCAGGTCCTCGAATCCCAGTTCCCCCTGCAGACGACGCAGCGACTCGATCGCCTTGCGTGAATCGCTCATGGGCAGGGTGAAGGTGATGTCGGTGCGTCCGTTCATCACCTGCGAGACGTTCTGGACGATCATGTCGATGTTGATACCGGCATCGGCGATGGTCTCGAAGATACGCGCAGCACGTCCGACGGAGTCCGGGATGCCGGCGATGGTGATCTTGGCCTCGGAGCGGTCGTGGGCGACCCCCGAGATGATGGCTTCCTCCATGCCTGGCATCTCCTCGTGTTCCTTGGCGAAATCCGGATCACAGACCCAGGTTCCCGGTTTGTGTGAGAACGACGACCGCACGTGGATCGGCACATTCTCCCGCCGCGCGTACTCGACGCAGCGCAGATGCAGGATCTTCGCTCCGCAGGCTGCCATCTCCAGCATCTCCTCGTACGAGATCCGCGGGATGCGGCGAGCACCGGGAGCGATACGTGGATCGGCGGTGAAGACGCCGTCCACGTCACTGTAGATCTCGCAGTAGTCGGCGTCCAAGGCCGACGCGAGGGCCACCGCCGTCGTGTCGGAGGCTCCACGGCCCAAGGTGGTGACGTCCTTGGTCGTCTGGGAGACGCCCTGGAACCCGGCCACGATGACGACGTCCCCCTCGTCCAAGGACTTGACGATGCGACCCGGGGTGAGGTCGATGATACGGGCATTGCCGTGGGCAGCAGTCGTGATGACCCCGGCCTGGGAGCCGGTGTAGCTGCGGGCCGGCACCCCGATGTCGGACAGGGCCATGGCCAGCAGTGCCGCCGATTGACGTTCCCCGGTGGTCAACAGCATGTCGAGCTCACGGGGAGCCGGCTGTGGAGACACGTCAAGGGCCAGGTCCATGAGATCATCGGTGGTGTCTCCCATGGCCGAAATGACGACGACAACCTCGTTCCCGGCCTGTTTGGTGGCCGCGATCCTTCGGGCAACCCTCTTGATGGATTCGGCGTCGGCGACCGAGGACCCGCCAAATTTCTGGACGACTCGCGTCATCGCTCCTCCTGCATGTGCGGACACTGCAGTTTAACCTCTCCTGACGGATGAGACGGGAACCACCTCGCCCAGCACGGATCTTGACGGGCAGAATCGTGTTCTCCCACGCAGGGTGTCGGCATCGTGAGCAGTTTGGCCGAACTGGCCTCGAGCGTCGGCCAGCTCACTTACAGTGTCCCCATGAGCACCGTTGGTAGGAGTTCCCCATGCCTGAGTTCTCAGTGACGTGGCAGCGGGGCAGACACGCCGTCAACGGCGATCGCACCGGTGACTTCTTCCTCATGGTCGACGGACGGATCACCGCCCAGATCACCTGTCAACAGCTGCGCCCGGGCCTCGTGGGTCTGATGGTGGTGCTGATCCACCCCAGCCTCACCGAGCACCTGCACACATTCCTCATGGAACGTGTGCTCACCCAGCTGCGCTCGGAGGGGTCGAAGGTACATGCCTCCTCACCACGGGTCGTCGACTGGCTGCTCTCCCACCCCGACTACACCGAGATGTACTACCAGTCCTGAGCGCGCCACGAGAGCCGCCGTGTCCTTCCCGGCAAGGGCCTGCCGGGAAGGACACCAGCCACCCTGCTCAAGCCTTGACGACCTGCACCGCAAGGTCCAGATCGGGCTCGACGGCCCAGTCGGCCCCGCGCTCAGCGCGCGTGGCGCTCACCGCGAGCACCTCGTCGGTGATCTGGCCGAGGTGCTCCTCAACGGCTTCCGCCAGCTCCCCGGAGGCATCCCAGGCCAGCTCGATACGGTCGGAGACGTCCAGGCCGGCCTGCTTACGGGTGTCCTGGATGAACCGGATGACGTCACGGGCCAGGCCGGCGCGAGCCAGCTGCGGGGTGATCTCCAGGTCCAGGGCAACCGTCTCACCCTGCTCGTTGAGCACGCTCCACCCCTCCCGCGGACGCTCGGAGATGATGACGTCCTCGGCAGTGATGATGGCCTGGCCGCCCTCGACCTCGGCAACGGGGAGACTGACCGGCCCGGAGGCGAGGTCGGTGGCCAGTTGCGCGGCATCGGCAGCGGCAATCGCGGCAGCCACCTTCGGGGTGGCCTTGGCGAACCGCTTGCCCAGGCTACGGAAGTTCGCCTTGGCCGAGTGGTCCACCAGATCACCGGCGGAGCTGAACGACTCCAGCGCCACGACGTTGAGCTCGGACCTGATCTCGGCCTGCAGGTCGTCGTCCAGCTTGGCCAGGGCGGCACTCGAGATGAGTGCGCGGGCCAGCGGCTGGCGAGTCTTCACCCGAGCCTCGGCACGAGCACCACGTCCCAGCTCGACGATGCGCCGCACCACGGCCATGGCCTCGTCCAGCTGCTCGTCGACAACCGACTCGTCGACCGTGGGCCAGGAGGCCAGGTGCACCGACTCCGGCGCGCTGGGATCGGTGGTGACGATGAGGTCCTGCCACACCCGTTCGGTGATGAACGGCACCATCGGGGCCATGAGACGAGTGAGCACCTCAAGCGTCTCATGCAGGGTCCACAGGGCGCTGGGGTCCCCGGCCCAGAACCGGCGCCGGGAACGACGCACGTACCAGTTGGACAGGTCGTCGATGAAGGCGGCCAGCAGCTGACCGGTGCGCTGGGTGTCGAAGTTCTCCAGGGCATCGGTTACCTCGCGCACCAGCACGTTCGTCGCGCTGACCAGCCAACGGTCGAGGATGTGACGTTGTTTCAGGGCGGGGGGGACGACCCCCCCACACCCCCTCGACGGGCCATCCCCACAACCAGACTCGGCATCCGTGGCCACCGAACCGTCAACATCGTGAGCGGGGGGGACGACCCCCCCACACCCCCTCGACGGGCCATCCCCACAACCAGACTCGGCATCCGTGGCCACGGCTGCCGACTCAGTGGGTGCGGGTGTCCAGTCGTTGGCACGGGCGTACAGGGCGTGGAACGACACCGTGTTCCAGTAGGTGAGCAACACCTTGCGCACGGTCTCCTGCAGCGCCTCGTCCCCCACGCGACGGGCGCTCCACGGCGATCCGTCGGCGGTCATGAACCAGCGCAGGGCGTCGGCACCGTGGGCGTCCATGAGGGGGATGGGCAGCAGGATGTTGCCCAGGTGCTTGCTCATCTTGCGCCCATCGGCAGCGAGGATGTGGCCCAGGCACAGCACGTTGCGGTACGGGGACTGCTCGAAGACGAGCGTGCCCACCGCCATGAGAGTGTAGAACCAGCCGCGGGTCTGGTCGATCGCCTCGCAGATGAAGTCGGCCGGGAAGTTCTGCTCGAACTTCTCCTTGGAGCCGGGCACGTGCGGGTATCCCCACTGCGCGAACGGCATCGACCCGGAGTCCAGCCAGGCGTCGGCCACCTCCGGCACACGGCGGTAGGTGTGGCCGTCGCGGGTGAAGGTCACCTCGTCGATGAACGGGCGGTGCGGATCCATGCTGGTGAGGTCACGCCCGACGTGCTGCGAGAGTTCGGCAAGGCTGCCCACACAGATGACGTCGGAGGGGTCGTCCTCGTTGCGCCACAGTGGCAGCGGGGTACCCCAGTAGCGTGAGCGCGAGACGGCCCAGTCGATGTTGTTCTCCAGCCAGTCGCCGTAGCGGCCATGTTTGATGGTGTCGGGGAACCAGTTGGTCGACTCGTTCTGCGCCAGCAGCTGCTCCTTGAGCTTCGTCGTGCGGATGTACCAGGACGGCTGGGCGTAGTAGATGAGCGGGGTGTCGCAGCGCCAGCAGTGCGGGTAGGAGTGCCAGTGCATCTCCAGCCGGAACATGATCTCGCGCTTGTCGAGGTCTTCACAGATCGGCTTGTCGGCGCTCTTGAAGAACATGCCGCCGACCAAGGGGAGGTCCTTGCAGAAAGTGCCGTCCGGCTCGATGGGATTGACCAGCGGCAGGCCGTACTTGCGGCAGGTGAGCAGGTCGTCGGCACCGAATGCCGGGGCCTGGTGCACCAGGCCGGTGCCGTCCGAGGTGGTGACGTAGTCGGCAAGGATGATGAAGTTCGCGTCGGCCGGGGTGGGCCGCCCGTCGGCGGTGACGTGCTCGGTCGTCGGCCAGTCCAGCAGCTCGTAGGGACGCTGGTAGGTCCACAGCTCCATCTCGGAACCCAGGAAGGACTCTCCGGTGAGGCTCCACCCCTCACCGAGCACCTGCTCGAAGAGCGGCTCGGCGATGACGAGATCGTCGCTGGTCGGGTCGGCGGAGCTGGCACTCGCCGTCGTGTCGGCGCCCTCGGGGTCGGGATCCTTGTGGACGACGACGTAGCGCACGTCGGGGCGCACGGCCACTGCGGTGTTGGAGACGAGGGTCCACGGTGTGGTCGTCCACACCAGCAGCTGGGCGCGTCCGGCCAGTGGCCCCGAGGTCACCGGGAAACGCACGTAGATCGAGGGGTCACGGTCATCCTGGTAGCCCTGAGCCAGCTCATGGTCGGACAGGGTGGTGCCGCAGCGTGGGCAGTAGGGGGCGACGCGGTGGTCCTCACCCAGCAGCCCCTTGTCGAAGACCTGCTTGAGCCCCCACCACACCGACTCGACGTAGGACGACTTCATCGTCCAGTAGGCGTCGTCCATGTTGACCCAGTAGCCCATCCGCTCGGTGAGTTCGCGGAAGGCGTCGACGTGGCGGGTGACCGATTCGCGGCACTTGGCATTGAAGGGTTCGACGCCGTACTGCTCGATGTCGGGCTTGCCGGAGAACCCCAGTTCCTTCTCCACGGCGAGTTCCACGGGAAGTCCGTGGCAGTCCCAGCCGGCCTTGCGGTCGACGTGGTAGCCGCGCATGGTGCGGTAGCGCGGAAAGACGTCCTTGAACACCCGAGCCTCGACGTGGTGGGTACCCGGTTGGCCATTGGCGGTGGGGGGCCCCTCGAAGAAGGTCCACGGTTCACCGTCCTTGGTGGCCTCCAAGGTCTTCTCGAAGGTGTGCTGGCGATGCCACAGGTCGATGATCTCGTGCTCCATCGCGGGCAGGTCCACCTGTGGTGGCACGGCAGCATAGCGGCCGGCTTCGGGGGTCGTCTCGCTCATCGGATGCAGTCCTTCGTCTCGTCGGTGTGACGAGGGACGAGAACCCGGACGTCCGGGGTACCCGCGGTACCACCCTCATTGCGTCCCAGCAGATGACCCTGACGATCCTGGATCAGGACGGCTTGACCAAGTTGGTGTCGCTCGTCCCGATCGGCGCTGGTGACGCCGCTCATTGGCCCACCGCTGCCGGGTCTAGTGAGGCTTGCGCCCGTTCTTCCGGCGGCTCCGGGGTGATGGCCCCATCATCGCTGTGCGGTCCACCACAGTGTAATCCCGTTCAGAGACGCTTCAGCAACCCCTCCACGATCTGGGCAACGCCGTCGTCGTCATTGGACTCGGCAACGTGATCGGCGGCCGCCTTGGCCTGCGCGACGGCATTGCCCACCGCCCAGGAGGTGCCGGCCCAGGTGAGCATCTCGACGTCGTTGGCACCGTCGCCGAAGGCGACGACGTCGGCACGATCCACCCCGAGGTGCTCACACAGCAGGGCCAGACCGGAGTCCTTCGTCACCCCGGCAGGGCTGATCTCCAGCATCGGCACCCCCGAGGTCGTGACGTGCACCTGGTCGCCGCCCACCGAGACGGCCAACCGAGCCAGCTCGTCAACCGGCATGCTGGGGTGACGAGCCACGAGTTTGAGGCAGTCCTGGGCCACGACGTCCTCCAGCGGCAGGGACGGCATGGTGCGCGGGTCACGATTGTGGTCGGCCACATCGGCCAGCTCGGCATAGCCCGTCTGGGAGACGAACTCCTCCCCGTCGTCCCGAATGGTGGCGAACACGGTACCGGGAGCGACCTTCAGCAGATCTTGGGTGAACCGCTGGCACATCTGGGCGTCCATGAGTTGACGGAACAGGATCGTCTCGTCGGCAAGATTCCAGCAGATGGCACCGTTGGAGCACAGCGCCCAGCTGGTCAGGACGTCTCGCCACTCGGACAGACCATGGATCTGACGGGCGGTCACCGGCACCACCGGCACCCCGGCGCGTGCCGCTGCAGCGAGCATGCGGCGAGTGCGTGAACTGAGCTGCTTGTCGCCGGTGAGCAGGGTTCCGTCCAGATCGGTGGCTATCAACACGAGCATCAGTCTATCGGGGCCCCGATCAACCCCGGCTCGGTTCCTCGATCACCCCGAAAGATGCGCCTCGCCCAGGCCCTCGATGAGGCATCCCCGGGGTTCCTGATGAACTGACCGCAGAAATCCCCGATTCTTTGGGAATTCGGCTGCTGGGGCGACACAATGAGAGATGCCGATCAGGGCGGCGGAGCTGCCACGCACCGTGCCGACGCTTCATGATCGCCACTGTTGAACCACGCACCGAGGAAGGACGACGATGGCATCTGATCATGGACACGGATCTGGCCCCGGCCCCATTGACGACGCCATCTTTCGCCCGAACCAGAAGCCCCGGCAGAATCATCTGACGAACTCCGCGGGGTCGGATTCCGCGAGGTCAAACCCCACCGACTCCCCCGGGCCGCTGGACGACGAACCCACCGCCGTCGAGATGACCCTGCGCCCCGAGGAGCTCACCGCCATCGAGGCGTCGACGACATGGTCGGTCCCGGCGATGACGACGACCTCGCCCATGATCAACCAGCCGAGCCCCACGCCCCAGCCGGCCAAACCCCCGCCCAGGGCCCGACGCATCTTCGGGCTCCCGTTGGATCGCTACCTGCGTGACACCAAACCGTTGCCGTTGGCCTCCGACCTGCAGTCCGCCGAGGACGACATGGAGGCCCGCCAGGCCCGTCTCGTCGTCGACCTGGTGGAGCGAGTCACCTCGATGGCCATCTCGGTGGGCGCCTCCGCCTCCGAAGCCGTCGCGATGGCCCTGCGGTTGGCCGCGACGTTCGGTATCACGATTCACGTCGACGTCACCAACACGTCCGTCATCGTCACCCAACACCGCAGCATGGACGACGACCCCATCACCTCACTGCGCGTCGTGCGAGGACGCACCTCGGACTACCAGCGCCTGGGCCGACTGCAGAAACTCGTCGACCAGATCTGCAATGGCGAGGTCGATCTGGAGGACGCCCGCAGCCACCTGGAGGCCCTCGTCGCCGCGCCCCGGCTGTACCGACCGTGGTTCGTCACCCTCAACATGGGGTTGATGGGGGGCGGCATCTCTTGGCTGTTCAGCGGATCGATCTGGGACGTCCTCCTGGCCTTCTTCACCACCTGCCTGGTGGACATGGCGGTGCAGGCCATGGGACGCCGACACGTTACCAGTTTCTTCACCCAGGCGGTGGGCGGCGCCGTCCCCACCGTCATGGCACTGCTCGTCATGATCCTGCAGTGGAAGGCGGACATGACCCTGCCGTTGTCGCCCTCCCTGGTCGTCGCAGCGGGGATGATCTCACTGCTGGCCGGCACGTCGATGGTGTCCGCCGCGCAGGACGCCATCGACGGCTACGTCGTCACCAGTTCGGGGCGATTCGTCGACGTCTTCGTCCAGACCGGCGGCATCATCCTCGGCGTGATGGGCGTGCTGTGGATCGGCCTCAAGGTGGGCACCCCGTCATACATCAACCCGACGGTGTGGGTCTCCGGACCCATCATCACGCAGATGCTCGCCGCCGCCATCGTCTCCTGGTCGTTCGGGGTGTCCTGCCACGCCGGTCTGCGAGTCCTGGTGACCTGCGCATTCCTGGGGGCGATCGGCTGGGGCGGTTATGTCCTCGGTGCGGCCCTGGGAATGTCGGCCCCGGCAGCCTCCGGGGTCGGCGCATTCCTGGTGGGCATGGCAGCCACCGCCGCCTCCAGGCGATGGGACTTCCCGCAGGTCGGACTGGTCACCTGCGGTGTCGTCACACTCATGCCCGGCATGATGATCTATCGCGGCCTGTACATGATTCTGGGCTCACAACTTGACCAGCCGAGTGCCGCAGGCGGTGGGACGGTCCTCATGCAGGCCCTGCTGGTTGGCATCGCCATCGCCATCGGATCCAGCCTCGGTGCGCTGACGGTACGCCCCCTCATCGTGCCACTGGACCACGCCTCGCGGCTGGCGACGTTCCGGTCGTGGGGCATGGGAGCCACGGTGCCGCGCGAACGTACCAGCTCACGGGGTATCAGGAAGCGGTGGCGTAGCTTGAAGGAGCGAAAGGCAGCTGGGACGAGCTGACGCGTGCCACGCTCCCCATCGCACGGCCCCACCGCTCACTCATCTGCCCCACCACTCACACGTGGCGTCGTGAGGTCTCGAACCCCACACCGGTGGACGTCATCCCCCGATGGTTCCTCGATCGGTCCGTGCAGTGCCCAGCTCGAAGGAGGCGGTCAGAAACACGCCGGCAGGGGTTCATCGCACAGCAGACGTCACACGTGGTCAGATCGCCCGGTCCGCCTGACGGTTGTCCACGTCCACCGACCCGTCGGTTCCACGTCCACCTGACGCACCGCTCCACGCCTACATGACACGTCGTCGCCACTCCGGGACGGAACGCACCGTCAGGTACACCATGCCACCCAGCACGATCGGCACGCCGAACACCAGTCCGGCCAGCTGGCCCCATGGCACCCACGTCAACGTGGCGTGCCGCCTCAGGAGAGACAGGGCGATGATGGGAGGCACCGCCCCCACCAGTGCTCCGGCAACATGTCCGACGAAGGTGGAGACCAACGTCTGGATCGCCGTCATCCTACGCATCGATTCGCGGGAAGCCCCTATGGACGACAGGGTCTCGCGTTGGGACCGGGAATCCGCCAAGGTCAGGACGGTTGTGAGCATACCGATGGCCATGAGCATGACGATCGCGATCCCGGTACCCCGATTCACGATGATGCGCCCCATCCGCGAAGGTCCGGAATCCAGCACGAGGGTACTGGTGGGACCAGAAGCCGCCGTCAATGACCGGCTGATGGCTCTTCGATCATGAGCGCTGATCCCATGCGACGTCCGAGCCCATATGTCTCCCTCGCTGGTCTGGACGTCCTGGTCCGCCACGCCGAGCAACCGAGCAGCCGCATCCCGACCGATGAGCACGGGAACTTGAGTGGCCTCGGTGTGGAATGGCGCCCGGAAGGCATCGACCTGCCTCACCTGGCTCAGTTGGGTGGCTGCCTCGCTGAACATCCCGATCGTGAGCTTGCCATCCTCCAGCTGATCGTGATTGAGCACCACCGGTCCGCGATGCAGGGCATCCAGAACGGCAGCATCAGGCTCGTGCCCGGTGATGACCTTGTACAGCGACCCGTCATCAACGACGACCGGAAGCTGCGAACCCGTGACCTCACGCAGACCGGTGTGGGACTCCTCGGAGGCTGGGCGCACACCGACATTGGACACCTGTGCCGTGAGGATGTCACAACCCGACCGTCGCCGGCACCCCGGCTGCTTGATGAGTTCCTCAGTGACATGATCAACTGGCCCCACAGTGGCCTGAACCACTGCGATCTGTTGGGTGCGCACCACCTCGGGAACAGGGCGACCGGGAGCAACCGTCGACTCCAGCACGGCAACGTTCCTGGGCAGCCGGGGTGTGTAGTGATCCACGTCCAGCCGATCGACGAATCCGCCGATGGTCAACACGGAGCTGAACAGCGTCATGACGGCCATCGATGCCGCCACACAGGCCGAGGCACGCTCCCGATTGCGATCCATGTCGCGCAGGGCGAGGGTGACATAGACCCGCCGTTTGGGAAACTTCCCGACACTCCAGTGCAGCACCCACGGGATGGTCATCAAGATGGCTGGGTACAGCAACATGACGCTGAGGAGTACCGGAAGCAACACCTCACTGTCGGCGAGCTGGGTGACGGAATGGCCGACTGCCGTCGTGTGGGGCACCACGATCATCACCGCAAATGCCAGCAGGGACAGGATGAGAATGATCCATCGACCGCCCAGCCTCCTCGGGGGCCGCAAGACATCTCGCACTCCCAGCAACGGATTGGTCGAGGCGACCTGCCGGGCCGGCAACCACGACGCCATCAGTGAGGACACCAAGCCCATGACGATGGCGCACAGGGCATACCGCCAACGAAATGACATGGGCACCGGATAGTCCAGGGAATTGAGGTTCTGCAGCCAGATGACGAAATTGGCTCCTCCACACCCCAGCACCGCCCCCAGGATGGAACCAGTCAATCCGAGCACCAGTCCCTGCTGCAGGACGATTCCCACGAGTTGACGCTCCACTGCCCCCGTCGTGCCCAGGATGGAGAGGGTCTGCCGTTGCCGCTGGGCACAGATGACGAAGGCCGAGGCAGCCACCGTCGCGCTGATGAGCGCCACGAGCGCTCCGCCGGTGAGGATCTGCGCAAGGAGCTGGGTACGTACTTCGATCGAGTAGTCACCGGACAACGCAGCACGACTCACGACGGCCAGGCCCATGTCATTGAGATGGTCGACCTGTGCAGCTGTGAGCTGGGGACCGCGCACGAAGTAGCTGGGGAAGGTGTCGGAGACCACCAGAGAGCTTTCCGGGCGCACCCAGACCTCCGGCTCCCAGGTCTTCGAGGAGCGAACCAGACCGGTGAGAAGGTACTGCCTGCCATCCATGGAGACCTTCGTACCCACCTGCCAGTTGAACTGCTTGGCCGTGGTGGCTGACGCCCACATCTCGCCGGCAGCAGGCATCGGGGCGTTCGGGATGACGAGACGCCGGTTGAGCATGCCGGTGAGATCAATGCCGTACACCCGCACATTGACCCAGGTCTGCCCCCACCTCAGCGGTTGCCGGGCGGTGCGCATGCGATGCAATTCATGATTGTCGAGCGTGAGCTTCTCCAGCGCCTTGCTCTGCTCGGTCTCCAACTCGGCCGGAGTGCTGTCCACAGCAGAATCCCCGCAGGAACGGCGGCTGAGCCCGTCCTGTCGACAGTGACCGTCCCAGTTGTCGATCCGCTCGACGATGAAGTCTGCGTCGCCCAGGATGTCACGGATCTGATCGTTCGGAGTGAGGTACTGCGCTTCGAGCGCGGTGCCCATCGCCGTCACGAAGATCACGGGCAGGGCGATGAGCATGACGATGACCATCGAGCGGTATCGGTGCTGGGTCATGTCCCGCCAGGCCAGTCTGGACAGCAGGTTCAGACGGGCCTCGCGACGATGCCCGTGTCGGAACAGCACGGCCCTGTGATGCCGAGGTGCCGCCCCATCGGATGGTTCCGCTCGGTGTCGCGTCTGCCCAAGATGATCATCCTCGCCCGAGACGTCACTCATGTCCACGGTCCGTCATCGGGGTCGAACGGATCGTCGAGGTCGCCGAACGGGTCAGGTGGCATGGCGTCGGGGATCTCGGGCCCGGTCTGATCATCATCGGACGCGACGCCGGTCACATCATCGGCAGGCTCAGCAGCGTCCACGATGTCGGCGACGTCGTCCTGCAGCAGTAGGTCCATCGGATCACTGTAGGCCGCCGTCTCGTCAACGAGGACGCCGTCACGCAGGAAGACGACCCGATCGGCCCACCCAGCGTGTCGGGCCTCGTGGGTGACGAGGAGGACGGCGACCCCGGAATCGGCCAGATCTCGGATGAGGGACATGACCTCGTCACCGGAGGTCGAGTCCAATGCGCCAGTGGGCTCGTCGGCCAGGAGCATGCGACGATCTCCCACCACGGCGCGGGCTATCGCAATGCGCTGGCGCTCACCTCCCGACATGTCATCGACGAAACGATCGGCCAGCTGCGCCATGGAGAATTGTTCGAGCACGGACATGGCAGTCTCACGTGCTCGAGAGCCGGGAACCCCGTCGAGTTCGAGAGGCAGGCAGACGTTCTCCATCGCCGTGAGGGTCGGGACGAGGTTGAGTTCCTGGAAGACGAATCCGAGCTGACGCCGTCGTATCCGTGCCAGATCGTCGCGACTCAGCCCATCCAAGGACTGTCCGGAAATGCGCACCTGCCCGCCGGTGGGCCGCTCCAAGCCCCCGGCGATGGCGAGCAGGGTGGACTTGCCAGAGCCCGAGGAACCCATGATCGACACGAATTCCCCGGTGTCCACCGACAGGTTGACGTCGTGCAGGGCGGTGACCTCGCCCTGTCCATGACCAAACGAACGAGTCACATGATCGAGCGCAATCACCGGTTGACGAGCAGCGCTGGGAGTAGACGTCGTATCTCGCGATGCGCCCATACCTGCCTTCAAGGTTCAGACCTCCAGAGCTCAGCCCTCCACACCACCAAACGGTGGCGTGGCATCCTCGCGACAAGGATACAGAGCCTACGGGGTACTGAAGCTCACGGGAAGCAGTCGCACAGAGCCATTGCTCATTCTGGCTTGCCTGCCTCCGGTGCAGGACTGGCCTCAGCGCGCGAGCTGAGCCTCACGTGCCGGGGACTCCTCGGGAGCCTCGACGCGCTTCTGATGGGAGGCACGCACCGCGGCAGCCTCGCAGTGGTCGAGCCAACGGATCTCCGCCTCGGCATCGAAGACCATCCGCTCCAGGATGAGCTGACCGGCAAGATCATCCTCGGCAATGGTGCGGCGAACCTGACGGTACTGTTGCAGGGCCGAGACGGTCACCCGACGCTGGGCCTGCACGATTCCTGCAACGTCACGTCCCTTGGTGGATGCAGCGATGGCCAACTTGATGGCGATCTCATTGCGAGGTGGCGTGTCCTGGACGACCGGGTTGCCGAACCACTCGTCAACGGCGTGACGGCCTTCCTCGGTGATGGTGACGATGACACGCCCGTCTTGGTTCTCCTCGCCGCGTACGCAGAGTCCATCGCGCTCCAAACGCTCGAGAGTGGTGTACACCTGACCGATGTTGAGCGGCCAGGAGTGATTGGTTCGCCGATCGAACTCAGACTTGATCTGGTAGCCATGGCGCGGCCGCTCGGCAAGCAGTGCCAGGATGGCGAACTTGATGGACATGGTCCCTCCCTGTGCGTTGCACCAATGAGCGGAGCTCACCGATACAACGAATCGATTTCAGTGTCGACATATCTAGGAACCCCACAGCCTCGAGAAATATTCCTTCCCCTGCCATGCAAGGCTCATACACATGCCATACATGTAACTGAAACGGCTCAGCAGCTTGACGACACCCGCTCACGATGCCAACAACACGTGCCCATACGCAGCGTGCCAGCCATTTCTTGCTCCCAAGGGTATCTCACGGCATATCGCCGAACACCACCACCCCCTCCTTTGCCAGGACCACACAGGAGATGTCCTTGTGACCAGTGGTTTCAAGCGAGAAACTTCACAGTTCTGTGTGCTTTCCTGTGTTTTCCCTGAGAATTTCTGTGTGTCCCTGAATCTCTGTGTGTCTCTGTGGGGCCCGCTGCCATGCAGCGTCTGCACCGGGAGAGATGCCACAGTCGCGGGCAGCGCGATAGCCATGGTGGCGTCATGACCGCGAGGAGTTCCATGGCCCCACCCTCTGAGGACGCCACGGCCCCATCGGAACCACACCGCCATACCCCCTCCCCGCAGGCCCGACGTGCCCGCATCGGCACCCTGCTCATGTTCACCGTCAATGGGATGACATTCGCCTCACTGATACCGCGCCATCCGCAGATCAAGGCCGATCTTGACGCGTCCCGGACGACATGGGGACTCGCCGTGGGACTCGGGCCACTCGGTGGGCTGACCCTGGGGTTGTCCGCAGCTCACCTCATACGCCGACATGGTTCGCGCACCATTGCCCTGTGGCCCCAGATCCTCTCGACGACCTGCCTCCTCCTGCTGGCCCGCGCACCACACACCGCATGGGTGTTCGTGGCGATGATCGTCATGAACGTCTTCGACGCACTCACCGACATCGCCATGGACAATGTCAACTCCACCCCGGGACTGGCGGCTGGGTCCGGCCTCACGGTGGCGACGTGGAGCAGAAGGTTGGGTTTCATGATCCACCCCGTGCTCATCGGCCTGCTGGGCGACACCGTCTCGCTGCGTTGGGCGCTGGTCTGCCTGCCGGCAGGGGCAGCGCTGATCCTGATGGCCACCCCGGCGTTCCAGCCAGTCACAGCGGCGCCCCCGGACCGACACATCCACAGAGGCGATGACAGCCTGAGTCTGATCGATCAGCGACCGGTCAGGCGTTGGCCTCGACGTGCCGCCGCCCCTCGAAGGCACGTCCCAGGGTGACCTCGTCGGCGTACTCCAGATCACTGCCGACGGGGAGCCCGGAGGCCAGACGCGAGACCGCCACCCCCATCGGCGCGATGAGCCGGGAGAGGTAGGTGGCCGTCGCCTCACCTTCCAGATTGGGGTTGGTGGCCAGAATGACCTCGGTGACGGTGCCATCGGCCAGTCGCTGCATGAGTTCGCGAATGTGCAGATCGGACGGGCCCTTGCCATCCAACGGCGAGATGGCACCACCAAGGACGTGGTACAGGCCGCGGTACTCGCGGGTGCGCTCGACGGCGACGACGTCCTTGGACTCCTCGACGACACAGATCACCGTCTGGTCCCTGCGCGGGTCGCGGCAGTACTGACACTCCTCGTCGGAGGAGACGTTGAAGCAGATGTCACAGAACCGGGCCTTCTCCTTGACCTCACGCAACGCATCCGCCAGCGCGCCGACCTCCTCGTCCGGAGCATCCAGGACGTGGAAGGCGATGCGCTGGGCACCCTTGGGACCGATGCCCGGCAGTTGCGCCAGGGCATCGATGAGGTCCTGAAGCGGACCGTCGTACATGTGGTCTCCTCCTCGATCACTGTGGCACGGCCGATGACCGTGGTTCAGTGCTACCACCTCACACCACCTGGCAGGTGATGATCCAGTCAGGTTCGGTGCCGGGTGTGCCGGCCATGCACTCCGAGACTGACAACCGAGACGATCAGAGTCCCATTCCCGGAATCTTGGGTGTCATGGCCTGCTGGGCTGCCGCAGCCTTGCCGCTGGCGTCATGGACGGCAGCAATGACCAGGTCGGCCAGGGTGTCGGTGTCGTCGGGATCGACGGTCTGCGGGTCGATCGTGAGCCCGGTGAGTTCTCCGGTACCGGTGACGACGGCTTTGACGAGTCCGCCGCCCGCCGAACCGTCAAAGGTGGTGGACTCCAGCTGCTGCTGGGCCTGGGCGAGTTGGGCCTGCATGGCCTGGGCTTGGGCGAGCAACCCGTTCATGTCCACGTTGGACAGGTCGAAACCGCCGTTGGGTGTCGTCATGATGGATCCTTTCAGTGTTGTTCGAAAAGGGGACTGACACCGCGAGGAGCGATGTCTTCCTGGGCCCAATGGGGGTGGTGACGATCGATTGGTGGTGGTTCGTCACGGCCGATTGCCGTGCAACCTCAGGAGGCGGACCCCCGTTCATCGGTGAGGACGACCCCGCCAAGTTCCGTGGTGATGAGTTCGATGGCCGATTCCCCCGAGGAGTCCAGGATCTCACCGTCACCGGAGTCGGCCAGCTCCCACATGTCGTCGGGGGGCATGTCGTCGGCTGGAGGCTCCGATGGTACATGCCGGTCGAAATCACCATGCGGGTGCCCACCCGTCCCGCTGGCCTGGCCGGAGGCGTCATAGGCAGTGGGTCTCGTCTGCCCGGGTGCAGGAGCGTCGAACCGATGGGCCCGGCCAGCAGCCTCGTCCGGGCCGGAGGCGGCACCGCGGGGGGTGGGCTGCGACGTCAGACGTCGCCGTGCGGGGTCCAGGAAGCGGGACCGCGCCGATTCCGGGTACACCTCGGCAGGTGTCTGCACCGGATGCGGCGACGGTGCCTGGCCCGGCTCCGGGACGTCGGCAGCCTCGTCCACCGAGCTCGTGTGCGCCGAGGAGTTCTCGTCGTCCGACGTGTCTGCCCGGCTCTGCGAGGAAGCGTCCGGTGGCTCCGCAGAGTTGTTCGTCGCCGGGGAGACGTCCGGCTGGGAGCTCTGCGCACCTCGGTGGATGTCGTCGGCGTCATCGGCACCATGCGTGGAATCGTCGTCGGCAGCTGGGGGGCCACCAGCGGGACCCGTTTGGCGTGTCTGGGAGCTCTGCGGATGGGGGTTCGCCCCGGTCGCCCGACTCCGTGCATCGGGGGTTCCCCTGCCGGGAGCACCTGCTGATCCTGGCCGGGGGCCGTCCGGCCTGTTGCGACGCTCGTCATGGCCACGATGGGCCAACGTTTGGACGTCACCGGTCACCGGGACGAAATCCACGTCGACACCGAGCAGTTGGGCGACGACGTCATGCAGATGCTTGGCATGGTCACCGTGCAGATAACTGTCTCGCGCACCGGGGTTGGAGAATCCCAGGGTCGCCTGATTGCCGTTGACCCCGAGAATCTGCGCGTACTGGTTGAGCACGACGCTCATGTAGCGGCTGTACTCGGATCGGAACACCTCGATGATGCGTGGCCAGGCGTCGCGCAGCATGGTGACGTCCACCCCGTCGGGCCGCTCGGCGGTGGGGCCAGCGGATGGCACGGCAGGACCAGCGGATGCCGACGGATCAGCCGGTCGGGCCCCCGACGAGGCAGTCTCGGAAGGCTGCTGATGGGGCGGTCGTCCGCGCATGGGAGGTTCTGAGGCGGACCTCTGCTGCATCGGGGCCTGGGACTGCTCGGGAGTTGAGGACTGGGCAGGTGTCTGGGACTGCGCAGCCCGCGGGTCTTCCCGTGAACCGGCCTGCCCTGTCATGCCCTGCGACGGTGTCTGGGGCTCCTGCGGAGCTGTCGTGTCGGTGCCGGGACGGTAGTCCGCGCGTCCCGGTCGGGGGCGACGCGGTCTCTCGGCCGGGTCGGAGGAGGGCATCGTCCGTGCACCGGACTGACTGCCCTGTCGGGCAGTTGCCGGAGCTGGCCCGCCATCTGCCGTGGACTCGCCCCGACCAGGATCGGCACCCTGCGGGGCACTGGCCGGACGGCCCGGACGCGCTGGGCGTTCACCGCTCGGCCACCGCTGGTGCTGGGCGGTCTCGTCATGCGACGACTCGGCCTCGACAAGGTCCCCGGAGCCGGCAGCACCGGCACCGACGATCCCCACCCGTCGTTCCAGACGGTCCAGACGCGCGTGCACCCCACGTTCGTCGGTGTCGGCGTCCGGCAGCAGGATGCGGGAGCACATGAGCTCCAGGTGCAGCCGGGGAGCAGTCGTCCCCCTCATCTGGGTGAGCCCGGTCGCCAGCACCTCGGCGGCTCGGGTGAGTTCCCCCGCCCCCATCGCAGCCGTCTGGTGGGCGAGTCGCTCCCCCTGCTCCGGGGAGACGTCGATGAGTCTGTTGTTCACCGCATCGGGTACGGCAGCGAGGATCACCAGGTCACGCATCCGACGCAGCAGGTCCTCGGCGAACCGGCGCGGGTCCTGCCCCATGTCCATGACCTTGTCGATGGTGGCGAAGACCTCGTGGGCATCACCAGCGGCGAACGCATCGACCACCTGGTCCAGCAGGGCGTCGGGGGTGTAGCCGAGCAGGGCAGCCGCCAGTTCGTAGGAGACGCCGTCCTCGTCGGCCCCGCCCAGCAACTGGTCGAGCACCGAGAGCGAGTCACGTACCGATCCACCACCGGCCCGCACCACCATCGGCAGCACGGCATGGTCGACGGCGATGCCCTCCTTGTCGCACAGCGTCTCCAGGTAGTTCACCAAGGTCGCCGGGGGCACCAGCCGGAACGGGTAGTGGTGGGTCCGGGAGCGGATCGTGCCGATGACCTTCTCCGGCTCCGTCGTGGCGAAGATGAACTTCACGTGCGGCGGGGGTTCCTCGACGAGCTTGAGCATCGCATTGAAGCCCTGGGTGGTGACCATGTGGGCCTCGTCGATGATGTAGATCTTGTAGCGGGAGCGCACCGGGGCGAAGAATGCGCGTTCCCGCAGGTCACGAGCCTCGTCGACGCCGCCGTGGGAGGCCGCGTCGATCTCGATGACGTCGATGGAGCCTGGGCCGCCACGCGCCAGGTCGCGGCACGACTGGCACTCACCGCACGGGTACGGGGTCGGCCCCTGCTCACAGTTGAGGCAGCGGGCGAGGATGCGGGCACTCGTCGTCTTGCCACAGCCACGCGGCCCGGAGAACAGGTAGGCATGGTTGACGCGTCCGTTGACAATAGCACGCTTCAACGGTTCGGTGACGTGCTCCTGCCCGATGACCTCGTCGAAGGTGTCCGGGCGGTAGCGCCGGTAGAGGGCCAGTGGCGGGTTCTGCACCGACGTGTCTCGTGATTCGACGGTGCCCCCCGGGGCGGGGGACGCGCCGGATCCCCCGGGTGGGTCACTGGGGTCGGGGGCATCGTCGCCGGTCACGCCCGCCGGCTCGGTGAGTTCGGCGACTCGATCGACCACGCGGGGGTCGAAGGGATCGTCCTGCTCGTCGGTGTCCAGACCGTCAGGCTCGGCAGGGGACTCCGGCCCGGCAAGGACGTCATCCGGCTGGGTCGGTTCCTCGGCCGTCGCATCGGCATCCTGTTCCGGCTCCGCTGCGCTCGTCTGGGAATCCGTCTGATCAGTGGAGCCGGAATTGCGCAGCTCGTCCCGGGGCGGCTCGTCCTGACCGAACAGGTCGGGGCCGTCCTGGTCGTACCACTCGTCGGCATCACGATCGTTGCTGGCCTGGTAATCCTCGTCCACGCACTGAAGCCTAGTTGACTGGTGAGACAGTTCTCAGGAGACGAAGCTCAGAACGACGACGAGAAGCGTCACCACCGCGAAAACGGCCCATGCGATGAGGACGGCACCGCGTGCGGAATACCCCAGCCGGCTGGCCTTGCGACCGCATGACGTCGCAAGCAGTGCCGGGACGAGGAAGGCTGCGATCTCGCAGGCGATGACCGTGTAGGTGACGGAGTCCGGGACCCCGGGTGAGTGCAGCTGTGGATACCCCAGATTGGCTGGCAAGGTCGTCTGGACGAGCATCGCGACGAGTCCGGAGAGCACGAAAATCAGTAGACAGCACCATGTGATCCGGTTCCAGATCCGTCCGGCCCGATCCGTCGTGATGATCCGACTGGGCATGCACACCCCCTGACTGTGACGATCCTGCTGCCGCACGCTTGCACCGGTTGGGCACTGCCCGGCCTGCCAGGAACGAGACTACGACACGACCTGCTTCGTGCCCAGTGCACCTCGCACACAGTGCTGACCAGGAGAATCAGAGATCTCGAGACGCGCAGGCACTCGCGGGGCGACAAGGAGCCCGGTCATCAGGAAAGCCCCTTGAAAACGAAAAGGGGCTCCCCGCGCACCCGGTAGAGCCAACCTACCCTTGCTGCCTCTCGGCCCTGGGGGAGTTCGGTCAGGTGCCGCCGCGCGGAGAACCTTGCATCCATACTAGAGCGCCACCCAACCCTCGCCAAACCCACCGCAGCGTTTGGATTCCACAGCAGCCCAGACGGCTTGCTCGAAAGACGCCGCAGGAATCGACACCACCCCCGAGAAGCCCAGAGCACCACAGCTCGGACTGGCGGCCACGGGAAATCTCGCACCCGAGCTGTGACGGGGTTCACCTCATCTGCACTCGAGGGGCTGGGGTCTGTGGAGCCGTCCCCAGCAAGCCTCGAAGGGTTTGCACGAGGGTCGCCCCCCTTGCATCATTGAACAATGACTCGCATCGACGCGTGGCTGTGGTCCGTTCGAGCCTTCAAGACGCGCTCCATGGCCACTGCCGCCATCAAGGGCGGCCACGTACGGCTCAACGACGCCCCGGTCAAACCCGCCCATGAGGTGCACCCCGGAGATGTCGTCACCATCCGTACCCCCGGTTGGGATCGGGTGCTCAAAGTGGTTCAGCCGATCTCCAAACGAGTCGGGGCCAAGGACGCCGCCCTGGCCATGGAGGATCTCTCACTCCCCCGTCCGGCATATCTCAATGCCCCGGTTGCCAGACGTGACCGGGGCGCTGGCCGACCCACGAAACGCGACCGCCGCAAGATCGACGACCTCATGGGACGCTCGAACCGACAGGGCTGAACAGGGAGGGATTGTCAGTTGCCCCGTACCCACCTGGAATTGCTCTCACGACGGACCGCCACAGGCAGCAGTGCCCCTGCTCGACATCATGCCGTCTCAAGCGGCAAGGTAGGCGCTGAGGGCGTCCCGGATGAGCTGCGAGGTGGTCTGACCGCTCACGCGCTGCCGAGTCCTCAACGCAGCATCGAGTTCTGGATCCAGTCGCACCGCAACCGTACGAGCTGGCCCGTCACCCATTGACGGACGCCCAGGATGAGTTCGACTCATCGTCACATCTGGAAACCCCGCCTCGGCATTGGCCACCATCGCCTCGATGTCCTCATCGCCGACCGGGACACCACCCACCGTTCCGTACTCACTCATCGTGCCCTCCTCACACGCTCCAATGTCGCCCGACGCAACCGCATCGCATGTATGACCAGCACCCGCTCATCATCGAACACCAACCCAACGACCCTTGGGACGCTCGAACCGAAATGTCTGATTGGCGTCATCGTCCGTTCACCCGTATGATGTCTCGCGGAGGATTCGCCTAGAGGCCTATGGCGCTCGCTTGGAAAGCGGGTTGGGTTCACGCCCTCACGAGTTCGAATCTCGTATCCTCCGCCACCAGCCCACTTGACCATTGGTCAGGTGGGCTTTTTCGCGGGACTGCCCCGCTCGTTCCGACACCGAGCCAGGACACAGCTCGCGGGAGCACCGATACCGGACAGAGCACCATGCCCACACCCCAGCTCCACCTCCACCTTCGAGACTCTCGCCCTCGCCACCCCACCTTCCAGCCCCGCGTCCGGCAGCCCATAGCCTTGTGGTCATGGAGTCGCTCGTGGTCACCGGTGGGGCCGGATTCATCGGCAGCAACTTCGTGCACTGGGTGATCCAGCACACGGATGTCCGAGTCATCGTCCTGGACGCCATGACCTACGCAGCCAACCCGCGTTCCCTCACCGGCCTGCCCGGTGATCGCTGCACGGTGGTTCCCGGCAGCATCACCGACGCAAGTCTGGTGGACGACCTCGTGGGCAAGGCAGACGCTGTCGTCAATTTCGCAGCGGAGTCCCACAACGACAACTCGCTGCGCAATCCCGAACCCTTCCTCACGACCAACATCATGGGCACCTACACCGTGTTGGAGGCGGTTCGACGCCATCACGTGCGATTCCACCAGGTCTCCACCGACGAGGTGTTCGGGCCACTGGGAATGACGGACCCACCAGTCACGGCCGACGCGCCGTACCGCCCGTCATCTCCCTACTCGGCATCCAAGGCCAGCGCCGACCATCTGGTGCGAGCCTGGGTGCGTTCCTTCGGGGTGGCCGCGACCACATCGTGTTGCACGAACAACTACGGGCCACGTCAACATGTCGAGAAGTTCATCGCACGCCAGATCACCACCATCCTCGACGGGCACCGCCCCAAGCTCTACGGCGACGGTCGGCACATACGCGACTGGATCCACGTCACCGATCATATCCGGGCCATCTGGACGATCCTGCACCACGGACGAGTCGGACAGACGTACCTCGTCAGCGCCGAGAACCAGGCATCCAACCTGGAGGTCGTCCATCTCATCCTCGACCTCATGGGGCATCCGATGGACGACTACGACCTCGTCGCGGACCGGCCCGGTCACGACCTGCGATACGCCCTGGACTGCACACGAACACGCGAGGAGTTGGGCTGGCACCCGCAGTACACCGATCTGCGCGCCGGACTCGCGGACACGATCGACTGGTACCGAGCCAACGAGGCCTGGTGGCGCCCCGACAAGGCAGCCACCGAAGCCAGCTACGCACGAACCGGGCAATGACTCCCGGGCGAGAATGACCCTGACGGCGATCGTGCCCCACCACGACTGTTCCCAGGGGGACACCACCAGGGAACCGATCGGCGCTTTACAAGGCTCCGCACCCGTCCGCCCGCAGCGCCAGCAAGACACCTGAGGTCTCATCGCGTAACATGTGGCCTTGTCACAGACTTTCCAGCGCTTCTGTGTGCCGTTGACGCGCTGTCGTGCTCCTTTTTTCCGTGGGCACTGGGTAGACTCGCTGTGACCAGGGTGCGTTCTGCAACCTGACAAGCGCATCTCGCAGGGCCTGGAGAGGGGGACTCGTGGGTATCTTGGACAAGTTCAACGTGGACCTCGAAAGGGTCTCCGACAACCTGTTCTCCCGAATATCCAAGTCCGAGGTGGAGCCCGTCGAGATTGCCGCTCGACTGCAACGCGAGCTCGATTCCCACGCCAAGCTGTTGTCCAAGGGCCGCCGGCTCGTCCCCAATGAGTTCACGGTACGCCTGTCACCTCAGGACTACGAGCGCCTGGCCCCCTACACCAAGACACTCAATGGCGAGATCATCCCCCAGCTGAGGGATCACGCCACCGAGCGCCGCTACGTCTTCAACGGGCCGATCCGCGTCGACTACGACTTGGACGAGGAGTTGGGAATCGGTCGTTTCGAGGTGGACTCCGGCCCTCGTGCCCAGGCCACCCGCCCCAGTTCGGGACGGCTCGTCCTGGAGGTCAACGGGGTGCGTCATCCCCTCACCCCACCCGGACTGTTCATCGGACGTGGCACCGAGGCAGACCTGCGGCTCAACGATCCAGGAGTGTCACGGATGCATGCCCGCCTGCACGTGTGGCCCACCGACGACGGCGTGGGGGTGTCCATCGAGGATCTGGGATCGACCAACGGCATCATCGTCGACGGAGTCCGGGTGAGCACGACAGAACTGCACGACGGATCGCGCATCGAGATTGGTTCCACTCGCATGCTCGTCCACGCCCCGACGGGAATGTGATACATGAGTGAGTTCCTCATCGGCGTGTTGCGTATCGCCTATCTGGCAGTGTTGTGGGCGTTCATCCTCCTCGCCGTCAACGTCATCAGGACCGACATCTTTGGCCACAGCGTGGCGCGCGGCACCGAAGGACACGTCGGCACCCCGGCCGCAACCTCCACTGGTCGCCGCCGACACCGGTTGGGCCGCAGGAAGGCCGCCCAACCCGCCACCCTGCAGATCATGTCCGGTGACCAGGCCGGCCTGGAGATTCCGCTCATCGACACGATCGTCATCGGCCGTGGCGGGGGTTCCACCCTCGTCATCGAGGACGACTACGCCTCCACCGAGCATGCCGAGATCAGCCAAGGATTCGATGGACTCTGGTTCGTCGAGGACCTCACCTCCACCAACGGCACCTACGTCAATGGGCAGAACATCGAGGAGCTCACCCGTCTCGACGTGGATGACGAGGTCCGTATCGGTCGAACCGTGATGGTGGTTCGGGGCCAGCGGTGACGATGACTTTCTCCCTCAACACACGCAGCCACAGCGAGATTGGGCTGGTCCGCAAGAACAACCAGGACTCGGGTTACGTCTCCGCCACGATGCTGGCGGTGGCCGACGGCATGGGCGGTGCCGCCGCCGGCGACCTGGCCTCCACCGTGGCCATCGACCACATCAGTGCCGCCGATGCCCACCGTGAGGGTGAGGACATGCTCACGACCCTTGCCGGGGCCGTGGCGGCAGCCAACGATGACCTCGCCGACCTCGTCGCCTGGGACGCGAGCCTCGATGGCATGGGTACGACCTTCTGCGGGGCCATGTTCTCCGGAACCCAGCTCGGCCTGGTGCACATCGGTGACTCACGCGCCTACCTGCTGCGCAACGGCCAGCTGAGTCGTCTCACCCACGACCACTCCTGGGTGCAGTCCCTCATCGACGAGGGCCGCATCACCCCGCAGGAGGCTGCGGTGCACCCGCACCGTTCGCTGCTGCTCAAGGTGCTCAACGGACAGGCCCAGCACTCCCCCGACGCCAGTCTGGTCGACGTGCGCCGGGGTGACCGGTTGCTGTTCTGCTCCGACGGGTTGTGTGGTCTCGTTGACGACGAGACCATCAAGCGCCTGCTGACAAGGCCAGATCCCAACGAAGCCCTGTCCCGCCTCGTCGACGCCGCACACCGTGCCGGAGGCAAGGACAACATCACCATCATCGTCTCCGACGTCGTCGCCCAGGATGACGAGCTGGACGCCGTCGAGGGCACGGTCATCGGGGCTGCCGCCACGACACGGATCCCACGTCACGAGAGCACCACCGAGATCCCGACGACATCCGAGCGTCCCGCGCATGCAGCAGATCACCCCAGCCGCCAGGTGCTCTTCGACTCGGAGGCCGAGGAGTCCATGCGCTACGCCCCGATCGCGAAGTCGGCCAGGCAACGATTCCGCTCCTGGCTCGTCGTGCTCGTGTGTATCGCCGCCGTTCTCGTCGCAACGATTCTCGGCGCTCGGGCCTACCTGAGGTCGCAGTACTACGTGGGAACCAGTGGTGAGAACGTGGCGATCTATCAAGGGGTGCCCGAGAAGCTGTTGTGGATGGATCTGCATTCCGTCGTCGAGGATTCCGACATCCGAGTGGCCGACCTGCCCCGTGACTACCGCAATCGTGTCGAGTCAAGCATCCAGGTGCCCTCGGTGGAGTCCGGGCGAGCCACACTGGGGGAACTGCGAATCGGCGAGCAGTACTGCCGGGCGGTACGTGACCAGCGTGCCCGCTCGACCAACACGACACCATCGGCACCCGCAACGCCGCCCGGTTCGCCGAGTGCCTCGGCAACGATGGCCCCGTCGGCTGCCCCCTCCGCCAGCAGCACACCGACCTCCGAGGCCCAGCTGCCCCAGGTGCAGGCAGGAGACTGCCCGTGAGTGTGTCCACCGACGAGCAACAGACCATCATCGTCCAGCCCAAACGCCATTGGAGCCAGCTGGGACTGCTCATCCTCGCCTGGGCGCTGGGGGTGAGTGGCTACCTGCTCACCGAGCTCAACATCCACGATGATCTACCCACCAACTGGCAGGTCATCGTGGGAGGTTGGCTGGCAGTCGTACTGGCATGTCACCTCGTCACGAGGTTCGCCATTCCCTACGCCGACCCAGTCATCCTGCCGGTCGTCGTCACCCTCAACGGGCTCGGTCTGGCGATGATCCACCGCATCGACCTCATCGCAGCCCCACCCCGGCATCGCTTCGAGGCCCAGCTCGTCTGGACCCTGGCCGGCATGATCCTGTGGGCGTTGACGGTGACCGTCCTGCGCGACTACCGGAAGTTGCAGCAGATCCCCTACGTGCTGTTCCTCGTCGGTCTCGTGCTGCTCCTGCTGCCCATCGTCCCGGTGATCGGCACGGAGATCAATGGATCGCGCATCTGGGTGCACCTCGGACCGTTCTCGTTGCAGCCCGCCGAGATCGCAAAGGTCGTCCTGGCCGTCGCATTCGCGGGGTATCTCGTGGAGAAACGCGACGTGCTCTCGGTGGCCGGCAGGAAGGTGCTGGGAATCCAGTTGCCGCGACTGCGCGACATCGGCCCCATCTCCGTGGTGTGGCTCGCATCCATGCTTGTCATCGTCTTCGAGCGGGATCTCGGCACCGGCATGCTGTTCTTCGGCATGTTCGTCGTCATGCTCTACGTGGCCACCGGCAGGACTGGTTGGGTGGTGCTCGGTGGCATCGCCGCGATCGTCGGGGCGTGGGGAGCCATCGCCCTCACCCCGCACGTCGGTACTCGTGTCAATGCCTGGCTGCACCCGTTCGACGACTTCGACAAGAACCGTCAGGTCATCGAGGCCCAGTACGGCATGGCCTGGGGAGGCTTGGCTGGGCGCGGATGGGGGCTGGGACGTCCCGGCCTGGTGACCTTCTCGTGGAGCGACTTCATCTCGTCCTCCATCGGCGAGGAACTGGGCGTCACCGGGCTGCTCGCCATCATCGTGCTGTACGCCCTGCTCGTCTTTCGTGGCCTGCGAGCCGCCCTGGCCTCCCGGGACGGTTTCGGGACGCTGCTCGCCGCGGGGCTGGCCTTCGTCTTCGCCCTGCAGGTCTTCGCCATCATCGGCGGTGTGACCAGGTTGCTGCCCCTCACCGGCCTGACGACCCCATTCATGAGCCAGGGCGGGTCGTCACTCATCGCCAACTGGGTGATCATCGGGATCTTCATGACCATCAGTCATCAGGCACGTCGTCCCGTCGACCAGATCATGATTCCGACTCCACGAGGGGGCGAGCAGGCATGAACCGTCCGATTCGCGCCGTCGCCGTGTTCACGGCGCTGATGTTCCTCGCGTTGTCCATCAACGTCACCTATGCTGCGCTGTTCCGGCAGTCCGACCTCAACAACGACTCCCGCAACACCCGAGTGCGGGACGCCGAGTTCTCCCAGAACCGCGGTGACATCCTCGTCGGGTCGACGGCCGTGGCTCGTACCGTCGCCTCCGACGGGAAGTTCCACTACCAGCGCACCTACGCGCACGGCAGGAAGTACGCCCCCATCACCGGGTACTACTCGTACTACTACGGGCGCACCATGCTCGAGCAGACCCAGAATCCACAGCTGACCGGCACCTCGGACGCCCAGTGGCTCTCGCGCCTCACCGGCACCCTGGGCGGGCACAAACCGCAAGGCGGCTCCTTGTTGACGACCGTCAATGCCAGTGCCCAGGACGCAGCATGGGAAGGTCTGCGCGGCAAGAAGGGTGCCGTCGTCGCCCTCGACTACTCCACCGGCGCCGTGCTGGCGATGGCCTCCAACCCGTCCTTCGACCCGAACCTGCTGGCGACCCACGACCTCAAGGCCTCCCAGCAGAGTTGGAAGCGGCTGTTGGATGATCCCGACAACCCGATGGCCAACCGGGCCAGCCGTGAGATCTACCCGCCGGGGTCCACTTTCAAGCTCGTCACAGCCGCCGCTGCCCTGCAGCACGGTTACCGACCAGACTCCAAGGTGAGCTCTCCCCGGGCGTACACCCTGCCGAGCACCACCAATTCCCTGACCAACGAGATCAACTGTGGCGGTGAGAACATCACCCTCACCCATGCCCTGGAGATCTCGTGCAACACTGCCTTCGCCAAGCTCGGCGTGGGGCTCTCCGAGCGCACCCTCGCCGACCAGGCCAGCAAATTTGGTTTCGGCTCCAGGCCCGACTCCGACATCTCGATGGCCACCTCGAAGTTCCCCACCAAGCTCAACGACGCCCAGCTCGCGCTGAGCTCCATCGGACAGTACGACGTCGCCGCCTCCCCGCTGCAGATGGCAATGGTGGCCGCAGGAATCGCCAACGACGGGGTACTCATGGAGCCCTACCTCACCAAGTCCGTGCGAGCAGCGAACCTGCAGACGGTGTGGACCCACAAGGACACCCCGATGTCGACCCCGATGACGCGCGAGTCCGCGAAACAGCTGCAGCAGATGATGGTCTCGGTCGTCAACAACGGCACGGGCCGGAATGCCCGGATCAGCGGCGTCACGGTGGGTGGCAAGACCGGTACGGCACAGACCTCCCCGGACAAGCCGCCCTACGCCTGGTTCGTCGGCTGGTCCGACAAACCGAAGGTTGCCGTGGCGGTGTTCGTCGAGTCGTCCAACACGGAGCGCTCCGAGATTGCCGGCGGACGTCTCGGTGCCCCCATTGCTCGCGACGTGATCGAGGCCCTCAGATGATCGACGCGGCACCGTTCCTCACCACGGTGATCGGCACTGGCAGGACGCCCGGAAGTACTGGGGCGAATGCCAGGACGAACATGCCAACCATCACCAACAGGTGGCACATCCTCACCAGCAGTCCCGTCCGCACGAACGCGGCGTCCTGCTGTGAACCCTGCGAAGGAGTACTCCCATGAGTGATTCAACGACATGGCTCGGTGATCGCTACGAGCTACTCGACATCATTGGTCGCGGCGGCATGGCCGAGGTGTGGCAGGCCCGTGACCACCGGCTGGGGCGTCTGGTCGCCGTCAAGCGCCTGCGCGTCGATCTGGCCAGTGATTCCACCTTTCAGGCCAGGTTCCAGCGTGAGGCACAGTCGGCGGCCGGGTTGAACCACCCGAACATCGTGGCCGTCTACGACACCGGCGAGACCACCGATCCGACCACCCACATGCCGGTGCCCTACATCGTCATGGAGCTGGTGGAGGGCCACACCCTGCGTGAGGTGCTGCGGGACGGTCGCAAGATCCTACCCGAACGTGCCCTGGAGTTCTGCGTGGGGGTGCTCAACGCCTTGGCGTACTCCCATGCAGCCGGCATCGTCCACCGCGACATCAAACCTGCCAACGTCATGCTCACCCGCAACGGGTCGATCAAGGTCATGGACTTCGGTATCGCTCGAGCGGTGGCAGACACCTCGGCGACGATGACCCAGACGGCAGCTGTCATCGGCACCGCCCAGTACCTTTCCCCGGAACAGGCTCGTGGTGAGACCGTCGACAATCGCGCCGACATCTACGCCACCGGGTGTCTGCTCTACGAGCTGCTGGTGGGCCGTCCTCCCTTCGTCGGCGACTCGCCGGTGTCGGTGGCCTACCAGCACGTCCGTGAGGTCCCCTCACCGCCGTCCACCCTGGACCCAGAGGTGACGCCTGCCATGGACGCCGTCACGCTCAAGGCCTTGGCGAAGGATCCGGAGCACCGCTACCCCACCGCCACACAGATGCGTGAGGATCTGGAGCGGGTCCTCACCGGAGCGACTCCGCAGGCTCTCCTCGAGAGCAATGAGGACGCCTCCCCCGACGACCAGGCCACCCTGCTGGTTCCAGCCGTCACCGCCGAGGAGTCGCCGACCCGAGCCCTCACCTCGACGCCGGCCCACGCCGCCCCTGGCGAGCCCGTCGGTGACGATGTGGCGAATGAAGACGAGACGAAACCACGCAAGAAATGGCCCATCATCCTGGCCATCGTGCTGGTGCTGGCCGCAGCCGGTACTGGATTCGCCCTGTGGCACGCGCACCGTTCCGGGCCTCCCGCTCCCAGCCCCACACCGCAGGTGAAGATGGTGAAGGTTCCTGCCGTCAAAGGACTGAGCAAGGACGGTGCCATCTCGACCCTGAAGAATGCCGGTCTCACCGCAGAGGTGAAACACACCAAGTCCGACAGGGACACCGCCAATCAGGTGCTCAAGCAGAATCCAGAAGCTGGCAAGTCGGTCCCGATGGGGACGACGGTGACCATCACCGTCAACGACGGACCTGGCCAGCACACAGTCCCCGGAAACCTCATTGGCCTCAAGGAGGGAGACGCTCGCCAGGCCCTCAAGGATGCTGGATTCGGTGATGGCGAGATCCAGGTGCAGGACGATGATCCCAAGAGCGAGGACCCGGACGCCAGACTGGGAACGGTCACCGATGTCTGGCCCTCACCGGGCAGTAAGGTCGACGACGGCACGACCGTGACACTCACCTTGGCCACCGGGAAGTCCACCGTCCCCGATGTCAAGGGTCAGCCGAGGTCACAGGCCGAGGCGAATCTCAAGGATGCTGGCTTCGCCGTCGCCGCCAGCCCGGGGAATGCCTCACGGAGCGACAAGGTGGAATCGCAGTCACCGTCTGCCGGCAGCGTCCTGAATCGTGGCGAGACGGTCACACTGAACTTCCCGAAGCCTCAGTCCGACAACGTCCAGCCCACTGAGCAGCCGAGCACACCCGACAGGAGTACCGAGCCCACCACGCCCGATCAGCCTTCCCAGACCGACCAGCCGAGTGAACCCACCAAACCCAGCGAGGAGGGCGATCCAACCGAGCGCTGAGGCAAGGGCGGTGGCCCTACCCTTTTCCCGGCAAACCTGACGAGAGCAGGGGCTCACGGGTGCCCGTCAAACCTGACGAAATCAGGTACCACGGGTGACCGGGCTCCTCGTCCCGTGACGGTGGGGAGGGGATCTGACTCGTCGTCCTTGGCCGCGGCCGATCCTCACGTCACGTCGGCTGGCTCACCTCGTGGGTCGCGGGGTGACCACACCCGTGGTGGCCTGACCTGCGAAGGGCGGCATGATCACCGAGGGCTTGTCCCTGACCTTCCACCCCAGCTGGTAGGCGTCGACGTACTCTTGGTAGATGCGCACCGACTCCGACTCGTCCAAGGCCTGGTGCAGCGACTCCAGATCGCCGATCGCCTGGATGTGGTACGGCGGGGCGTAGGGCACCCCG
The DNA here is from genome assembly GCF_900186975.1 of Cutibacterium granulosum. Taxonomy (NCBI): domain Bacteria; kingdom Bacillati; phylum Actinomycetota; class Actinomycetes; order Propionibacteriales; family Propionibacteriaceae; genus Cutibacterium; species Cutibacterium granulosum. The sequence continues at coordinate 700,917 of NZ_LT906441.1, read as the reverse complement.
TGCAGGACGACGGTGTTGCCCACGCATTTCACCGCAGTCATGGCGGTGACACGCTGACCCTGGATGGTCATCGCCTCGGCACCACCCGACCACAACGCATTGACCACAGCCTGGATGTCCTGCTGGTGCACGACGAGCATGTTCGCATCGACCCCATCGGCCTCGACGGACAGTGGTGCATCGGAGAGGACGACCTCGATCGCAGGACCCTTGACGGGTTGCAGACCTGCCGGTGCTGCCACGGCGCTGGCAGTGGGATCGGCAGAAGGGGCTCCCTGTTTCTCCCGCGACAGTTTCTCCACCTCGCTGCGCAGGCCATTGGCCTCGGTCTGCAGGTCGGAGTTGCGGTGCGCCTGTTTGCGCACGATGTCGGTCATCGAGGAGTTGGTGTCGGGGCGCAGATCCTGGCCGCGGGAATTGATGGCGGCCGTCGTCATCATGAATCCAGCCAGGCACACAACGAGAATCGACGCGCCGCGACGTCTGCGTTTGGTGTGCGGGCTGGACCCGTGATCCGAGGAGGGATCGGCATCTGGGTCCTCGTCAACGTTGCGCCCCGGCCGCGGAACAGCCCTGGAACTCGAGGCAACCGTCTCTGGGCGTGAACTTCGAGAAGCAGGACGCTCAGTCCCGGGATGCTCGTCATGGTCGTCAGCCATGATCTTGCCTTCCATCAGTCCATCAGTTCCTTAGGGTGCGGCCCCAACCAACCGCCGTGCGCCAACGACTCAACTGTAGTTGCCGGTCTGTCAGCAGCTGTGCTGTGTCGTCTGCAGTGTCTGATGGGCGTGGACGATTACCTGCGCCGTCGAACCGTCAACTAGGCTATCCCTACCACAACGTCGATCTCACATTCTAGGAGCAGTGCCGTGCCGGAATCGAAGGTTCGTCCCTCTGCCAAGAAGAAGGCCCAGGCCAAGCAGCACGACAAGGAGCGTGAGGCCGAAGCCAGGAAGAAGGCGGCTCCCGTCGATCGCTCCTGGGTGCCGTGGGTCTTCGTGCCGCTGGGCCTGTTCGGGGTGCTGTGGCTCGTCGTCTACTACATCGGCGGCGCGTACATCCCGTTCATGAAGGCCATGGGCAACTGGAACATGCTGGTCGGCATCGGTTGCATGGCCGCATCGTTCGTCGTTGCAACGTTCTGGAAGTAATCGGACCAGGGCTGGCCACGTGGATGTGACCAGCCCTGCACCTGGTCCCCAGTTGCCCGTGACGTCCGGGCACAGTGCTCGCACGCCACGGGTTCGCGTGCGGTGGCGTACCACGACGCCACCGCAGCAGCTCACCGTTCTGGTTTGAGCAGGGGGAACAGGATCGTCTCGCGGATACCGGCGTCGGTGAAGAGCATGACGAGCCGGTCCACACCAAGCCCCAGCCCACCCATGGGTGGGCAGCCGAACTCCAGGGCCTCGAGGAAGTCCTCGTCGAGCTCCATGGCCTCCGGGTCGCCGGCAGCTGCTGCCAGGGACTGTTCGGTGAGCACCGTGCGCTGGATCACCGGGTCGACGAGCTCGGAGAATCCGGTGCCCCGCTCCATGCCACCAATGATGAGGTCCCAGGCCTCCACCATGCGCGGGTCGTCGCGGTGCGGGCGAGCCAGCGGCTGGGCGATGGCCGGGTAGTCACACACGAAGGTCGGCTGGATGAGGGTCGGCTCGACGATCTCGCCGAAGAGTTCCATGACGATCTTGCCGGCCTCCCATGCCGGATCGATCTCGACGTCGTGCTCGGCGGCGATGGCACGCAGCTCCTCGACGGGAGTGTCCAGGGTGATCTCACGTCCCAGACGCCTGGACAGCTCGGGATGGACGTGCACCCACTCCCACTGCCCGTCCAGATCGATGACGCCCTGCTCGGTCTGGATCTGACGCCCGCCCAGCGCATCGGCAGCACGCACGATGATCTGCTGGATCACCTCGGCGATGGTGAACTGGTTGCCCCAGCTCATGTAGGCCTCGAGCATGGTGAACTCGGCGGAGTGGTTGGAGTCGATGCCCTCGTTGCGGAACACCCGCCCCATCTCGTAGACGCGATCCATGCCACCGACCATTGCCCGCTTGAGGTAGAGCTCCAGGGCGATGCGCAGGCTCATGCCGATGTCGAAGGCGTTGAGGTGCGTGTTGAACGGGCGGGCAGCCGCGCCACCATGCACCAGCTGCAGGATCGGTGTCTCGATCTCCAGAAAGCCCAGCTCGTCCAAGGTGGTACGGATGGCCCGGGTGATGGCGGCACGCACCCGCACCATCTGACGAGCCTCCTCACGGGCCACCAGGTCGGCGTAGCGACGCCGTACACGGGTCTCCTCACCGAGCTCCTTGTGCAGGGTGGGCAGGGGACGCAGTGCCTTGGAGGCCATCTTCCACTCGGTGGCCATCACCGAGAGTTCCCCGCGGCGAGATCGGGCGACGAATCCCTTGACCCACACGAAGTCGCCCAGGTCCACGTCGGACTTCCAGGCGGCCAGGGCCTGCTCACCGACGAGGGCCTTGGACAGCATCACCTGGAGGCGTTCCCCGTTGGACGACTCGGTGAAGCCGTCCTGCAGGCTGGTGAAGCAGAGCTTGCCGGTGTTGCGCAGGAACATGACACGTCCACCGATGGTGACGACGTCGTCGGGAACCTCCTCACCGACCTCGAGGGTGAGCTCACCAGCCTCGTCGGTGTACTTCTCACGGATCTGTTTGAGGGTGTGATCGCGCAACAGGTCGACCGGGTAGGCCTGCCCACCCTCGTCGATGATGCGAGCGCGCTTGTCGAGACGCACCTGCATCTGCTCGGAGACCTCAGGGGACGTCTGTGGAGTGTTTTCACCAGTCTGCTGATCGTCAGTCACCAGACAAGACTACCCAGCGAGTCGGTCAACCAGCCAGCCGGTCACGGCCATGCCTCAGGCGAGGCGCCCCGACGTCACCTCGGACGCACCATGACCCCCGTCTCGTCACGTACGAACTGCACTTGGGAGAGGTCTGGCACGACGACGTCGGCGTGGATCCGCTCGATGGGCAAGGTCGTGAGGAGCCCCAAGGTGGCACATCCAGCCGCCTTGCCCGAGACGAGACCAGCCTCGGAGTCCTCCACGACGAGGCATTCTCGCGGATCGACGTGCAACCGCTCGGCTGCAGCAAGCCACGGCTCGGGATCCGGCTTGCCGTGCTCGACGTCGGTACGGGTGATCGTCACCGAGGGAACGGTCAGCCCCTCGAACAAACCACAGCGTTTCTCGAAGAGATCGCGGTCACAGGAGGTGACGATGGCACACGTGTGATCGTCCAGCCCCGCCAGGGCGTCCCACCCACCGGGGGCCAGGACGATACCGTCGGTGGCGCCCAGCTCGAGCTCACGGATGCGCGCCAGGGCCTCGGGGCGTCGATCGGGGCCGATGACGGCGTTGACGGTCTCGATGACGGGCACACCGTGTCGCAGGGCAGCAGCCTCGACCCCGAACTCGTGCACCCACTGTCGCCAGGAACGCTCCACCGCACTGGTCGAGTTGACGAGGGTGCCGTCGAAGTCGAACAGGACGGCCTGGAATCGACGCGACACCCACTGGGCCAGATCTGCGGCAGACATGCCCCCAGCTTACCGAACCCGCAGTCCGTACCGTTCGGTCTGACGAGCTGCTGCGTCGGCAACGGCCGGCAGCATCGTCGAGACGGGAGCGTTCCCAGTCCAGGCGCGAGTGATCGGGGCGAAGGCCTCACAGGTGGCCTGCCAGGCCGGTGATCTCGCCGAGTCACGGGTGATTCTGGCCCCCAGGTCGGACAACTGGGCAACGACGTCGGACCCGACGAACTGCCAGGCCTGCGGGGTGACGAGCTTGTCGACATTGGTAGCCGGCATGAGTCCGCGGGGCACGAGCAGCTCGGCATTCCTGCTGCACGTGGCAGCGAAGGCCAACGCGTCGGTGACGCTCGGACAGTCCTTGAAGACGGCCCACGAGCTGCCGCCGTAGGAGACGATGCGTTCGGACTGCCCGGTGGGGTTGGGCAACTGGGCCACCGCCCAGTCGTGTTGCCGCGAGCTGGGGCGCCGGGACAGCCCGGACACGAGTGCCGGTATGTCGCGTGGGGCACCGATGTGCCCGACGAGTGCCCCGGAACCCAACAGCTGAGCGATCTGAGGGGTGGCGAATCCGTGGCTGAGCGGCAGGCCTGCGTCACGTACGAGTTTCTGCCACGTCAGTGCCAGCGCAGCAACCTGCGCGGAGTCGATGTTGATCTGCCAGTCACCGTCATCGGCGACCCGGAACCACGGGGTACCGGTGGCATCACAGATCGCGGCGAACCAGGCGATGTCGTTGACCGGGAAGTCGGTGATGTACCTGCCCCGTCTGGCAAGTGTCGTGCCCACCTTGAGCAGATCGTCCCACGTCGTCGGCACGGCAACCCCAGCACTGTCCCAGGCCTCGACGTCGTAGAACAGCACCAGGGGCGAGGAGTCCAGGGGCAGTCCCTGGATACGATCCAGGTAGGTGATGTGGGACATCGGACCACGATCGAAGATGTCACGGTACTGCTCGGCAAAACCGGTGACATCGCCCAGGATGCCCTCCTGGGCGAACTGCGGGACGAGGATGTCGGGAAGTTGGGCCAGGCTGGGGGCATCGGCGGTGTCGATCGCCTTGCGGAGCTGGGCAAGGTACCCCGGCCCGACCATCGATTCATGGATGGTGATGGCCGAGGCCGGGCGGCGGCGTCCGAAGTCGAACGCCATCTGTGTCATGGATCGTGCCTGCTCGTTGGGTGGCAGCTCGTGCCACACCCGTACGCGGTGATCCTCACCGGAGGCGGAACGGTCCCGGGCACGGGGAGCGCAGGCCGTCGCTGCAGCGGATGCCGCCAGCAGGGACAGCACCGTCCGTCGCCCTGGCTGCGCCATGTCATTGCCTGCCTTCCAGCCCCACGATGGCTCGTTCGTCACGTCTCGATGCCCCTGCGGCATCGACACCAGAACCCTAACGCGTGGGGTTCCTCGGTGCGCAGGATCGCCCGGTCGGCCGATCGCGTGGCCATCGTATTCTTGATACGTACGTGTTCGTCCGTGAGCGAGAGGGGGCGGTACCCGCTTGCGAGTGAGTGCTCACTCACATAGCCTGACCCCGTGACACCCCGAGCCAACCCCATGCCCGCCGACCAACGGCGAGCGTCCATCATTGCCGCAACCCGCCCCCTGCTGGCCAAGCACGGGCTGGACCTCACCACCAGACAGGTCGCCGAGGCCACCGGCATCGCCGAGGGGACGATCTTCCGTCACTTCGCGTCCAAGGACGAGCTCATCTCCGCCGTGATCGCCGACAGTCTCGACGTCGATTCGCTGAGTGCGGACCTGCATGCCATCGACCTCGAGCTGCCCCTCACCGATCGGGTCGCCGAGGCCGTGACCGTGCTACGGAGCAGCTTCACCTCGATCCATGAACTCACCGCAGCCCTCGAGACCCGTCCTCAGCACACCTGCGTGATGCGCGGGCAGGGCAAGGAGGGGTTCAGCCATCCCAGTCACGACATGATGGCCACCTGGACTCGCGAGATCACCACCCAGATCGTGCGTCTGCTGGAACCCGACGAGGAGCGACTGTGCGTCGACCTCGACGTGGCGGCCCAGCTCGTCCTCGCGGTGAGCCACATCGGCCTGCACCGTTTCGATCCCACCTCCGTCACCTTCTCGGCAACCCAACTGACCGACGTCGTGCTGCACGGCGTCGTGCGTCACCCCGAACCGATGGAACAGGAGCCGTCGTGCTCATAGAACTCATCAACCGCCACATCAAGCCGTACTGGCCGCAGCTGGTGCTCATCGTCATCCTGCAGGCCGGCGCACAGGTGGCTGCGCTCACCCTGCCCACCATCAACGCCAACATCATCAACAACGGTGTCGTCACCCTGGACACCCACTACGTCAAGACCCACTCGGCCGTCATGCTCGGCGTCGCCGCAGTCCAGGCCCTGTGCCAGATCGTCGCGGTGTACCTTGCCGCCCGAACTGCCATGGGATTCGGCCGCGACGTGCGCGACGCCGTCTTCGACCGGGCCCTGAGCTTCTCGGCGCGCGAGCTCAACCAGTTCGGCGCCCCCTCGCTCATCACCCGTACCACCAATGACGTCCAGCAGGTACAGATGCTCGTCTTCCTCACCCTGGCGATGATCGTCGGTGCCCCGATCATGATGGTCGTCGGCGTCGTCATGGCGCTGCGCGCCGACGTCGAGTTGTCGTGGATCATCGTCGCCGCCGTCGTCCTGCTGGGCAGCATCGTCGGAGTCATCGTCGCCCGGATGGGCCCGCTGTACCGCACCATGCAGCAGCGCATCGACGACCTCAACCGCGTCGTGCGCGAGCAGATCACCGGCATCCGCGTCGTGCGGGCCTTCGTGCGCGAACCCTACGAGTCACAGCGATTCGACCGGACGAACTCCCAGCTGCGCGACGTGCAGATCCGCGTCGCCCGACTCATGGCAGCGATGTTCCCCGTCGTCATGTTCGTCATGAACCTCTCCCAGGTGGGAGTGTTCTGGTTCGCCGCCCCCCGCATGGACTCCGGGCATCTGGAGGTCGGCGCCCTGGCATCGTTCACGACCTACCTCATCCAGATCCTCATCTCCGTGATGATGGCGGCCATGATGGTGGTCATCTGGCCCCGTGCCGCCGTGTGTGCCGAACGCATCACCGAGGTGCTCGACACCGAGACGAGCGTGGCGGAACCCGCCCGGCCCCTCACCCGGATGCCCGAACGCGGCACCGTCGAGTTGCGTCACGTGGAGTTCAGCTACCCCGGTGCGCAGTCCCCGGTGCTCTCCGACATCTCGTTGCGCATGGAGCCGGGAACGACGACGGCGATCATCGGCTCGACCGGTGCCGGCAAGACGACCCTGGTCAACCTCATCCCCCGGCTCTTCGACGCCACCGGCGGGCAGGTGCTCGTCAACGGGGCAGACGTGCGCGACCTGGACCCGGAGACCCTGTGGAGCACGATCGGCCTGGTGCCGCAGAAGCCCTACCTGTTCAGCGGTACCGTGGCCAGCAACCTGCGTCACGGCAATTCCGAGGCCAGCGATGAACAGCTGTGGGAGGCACTGCGCATCGCCCAGTCCGACGACTTCGTCCACACCATGGACGGTGAGCTCGAGGCGAGCATCTCCCAGGGCGGCACGAACGTCTCGGGTGGTCAACGTCAGCGGCTGTCCATCGCCCGGGCCCTGGTCAAGAAGCCCGACATCTACATCTTCGACGACTCCTTCTCCGCCCTCGACGTCACGACCGACGCGAAATTGCGCCAGGCGCTGGGCCGGCACACTGCCCAGGCCGCGGTGCTCATCGTCGCCCAGCGTGTCTCGACCATTCGCGACGCCGATCAGATCCTCGTCATCGACGAAGGTCGCATTGTCGGTGCCGGGAACCACGAGACCCTGCTCGACACGTGCCCCACCTACCAGGAGATCGTCAACTCCCAGCTCTCGGCCCAGGAGGCGGCAGCATGAGTTCGAAGCCCACGTCCACGAAGGCCACCACGAAGAAGTCGACCGCCCTCACGGCCGAGGAACAGGCCGAGATCGCACGTCAGTCGTCCCGCACCATCCGCCGAGGTGGCGGCCACGGTGGCGGCAGCCGGGTGGCCGAGAAGGCCGTCAACTTCGGTCCCTCACTCAGACGTCTGCTGGGCACCCTCAAGCCCTACCGGGGCGTGTTGAGCATCGTCGTCGCCATCGCCGCCATCGCCGTGACGATGAACGTCATCGGACCGAAGATCCTGGGACGTGCCACCGACGTCATCTTCGGCGGCATCATGACACGAAAGATCGGTGAACGCATGCCCCAGGCCAAGGGGCTGACGACCGAGCAGTTCATCGACCAGCTCAGGTCCAGCGGCAGAGCCGATGGCAAACTCATCGACATGCTCGGCCAGTACCCCGGCCTGCGCATCGGTGCGGGAGTGGACTTCCACCGTCTGGGCATGATCGTGCTGCTGGCCCTGTGCCTGTTCACCGTCTCGGCGATCCTCATGTACCTGCAGGGGGTGCTGCTCAACACCGCGGTGCAGCGTGCGATGTACGACATGCGCCGCCAGGTGAGCGCCAAGCTCGACAAGCTTCCGCTGAGCTACTTCGACAAGCAGCCGCGCGGTGAGCTCATGAGCCGAGTGACCAACGACATCGACAACGTCGCCCAGACCCTCACCCAGACCATGCAGCAGCTGCTCAACGCCATCCTCACGGTCATCGGTGTGCTCATCATGATGTTCTGGGTGTCACCGCTGCTGGCCGTGGTGAGCCTCGTCGTCATTCCGACTGCCGGGTTCGTTGCCGCACGCATCGGCAAACGTGCCCAGGTGCAGTTCGCCCACATGTGGAAGGCCACCGGCATGCTCAATGCCGAGGTCGAGGAGAGCTACACCGGTCACTCCCTGGTCAAGGTCTTCGGACGACGTCAGGAGGTGGCCGAGAGCTTCCACGAGCGCAACGAGGAGCTCTACCAGGCCTCGTTCAAGGCGCAGTTCGTCTCGGCGACGATCCAGCCGGTGATGTTCCTCATCGGCAACATCAACTACGTGCTCATCGTGCTCATCGGTGCGCTGCGCGTGGTTGCCGGACGCATGCCCCTGGGTGACGTCCAGGCATTCATCCAGTACTCCCGGATGTTCACCCAGCCGATGACGCAGATCGCGTCCATGACGAATCTGCTGCAGTCGGGGGTGGCCTCGGCAGAACGCGTCTTCGAGGTGTTGGACGCCGAGGAGCTCTCTGCGGAGGGGCAGGGCCGTCTGGCCCCGACACGCGGCCACGTCGAGTTCGAGCACGTCCGCTTCTCGTACTCCCCCGACAAGCCGCTCATCACCGACCTCAGCCTGGTCGCCAAACCGGGCCAGACGGTCGCCATCGTTGGACCGACCGGGGCTGGCAAGACGACCCTGGTCAACCTGCTCATGCGGTTCTACGAGATCGACGAGGGACGCATCACCCTGGACGGGATAGACACCCGCACGGTGCCGCGCGCGGAGCTGCGCTCCCACGTCGGCATGGTGCTGCAGGACACCTGGCTGTTCAGTGGCACGATCCACGACAACATCGCCTACGGCCGCCCCGAGGCCACCGAGGACGAGATCCTCGCCGCCGCCAAGGCCGCCTACGTCGACCGATTCGTCCACTCCCTGCCCGAGGGCTACGACACCGTCATCGACGAGGAGGGATCGAACATCTCGGTGGGTGAGAAGCAGCTCATCACCATTGCGCGGGCCTTCCTGGCACGCCCCGACCTGCTCATCCTCGACGAGGCCACCAGCTCGGTGGACACCCGCACCGAGATGCTCGTCCAGGAGGCCATGAACAGGCTGCGGCGGGGACGCACGAGTTTCGTCATCGCCCACCGGCTGTCGACCATCCGCGATGCGGACCTCATCCTCGTCATGGAGCACGGCGACATCGTCGAGCAGGGTTCCCACGACGAGCTGCTCGCGGCGCAGGGGCACTACTACGACCTCTACCAGTCGCAGTTCAGCGCGAGCGTGCCCCCGGAGGCATGATCGTCCGCTTCCCGTGCCGAGACCGCGGGGGCTCACCTGCGACCTCGGCACGTGCTGCCAAGACGTGACGCAGGACCCGCCGGTCCGACTCGGTGAGCAGCCTGACCAGTTCGACGAGGGTGTCCGAGCGTGCTGCACCGGCCTCGCCGAGCACCTGGGCCATCTCGCCGGCCAGGAACTGTGCCTTGGAGCTGGCCGGCCGGTACCACCAGGCCCGTTGGTGCTGCTGGCGCACGACGACGTGCTTCTTGGCCAGCCGGCCGAGCACCGTCATGACGGTGGTGTAGGCAATCCTGGCGTCGGCGAGCAGTTGGGTGTGGACATCTCGAACGGACTGTTCCTCCTGCGATGCCCACAACACGTCCATGACGCGATGCTCCAACTCTCCCAGTACGGCCATGTCCTCAGTCTAACCACAAGTACGACGCATCGTAGTAGCAGCGTGGGGAAAGGCCGTCCAGCGCGTCGTGCCCCTATACACCATCCCCCCGTCAGGAAATGGACACCCCCTCCTCTTTTGTAACTTTCAACAGAAAGTACAATATCTAGGCCATCCTTGTAGACTCCTACCCTCAGTCGTAGTAGTTTTCGTCCCATGGACCAGACAACGATCGCCCGATGGCAGTTCGGGATCACGACGGTCTACCACTTCTTCTTCGTCCCGATCACCATCGCTCTGTCGATGCTTGTCGCTGTGATGCAGACGGCGTGGTACAAGACCGACCGCGACAGGTACCTTCGGCTCACCAAGTTCTTCGGCAAGCTCTTCCTCATCAACTTTGCACTGGGTGTCGTCACCGGAATCGTGCAGGAGTTCCAGTTCGGCATGAACTGGTCGGAATACTCTCGATTCGTCGGCGACATCTTCGGCGCTCCCCTGGCTCTGGAGGCGCTGCTCGCGTTCTTCATGGAGTCGACCTTCATCGGCCTGTGGATCTTCGGCTGGGACAGATTGTCCAAGGGCGTGCACCTGGCCACGATCTACCTCACCGCCATCGGCACGATGGTCTCCGCCGTGTTCATCCTGGCCGCCAACTCCTGGATGCAGAACCCGGTCGGAGCCACCTTCAACCCGCAGACCGGCCGTGCCGAGCTCACCGACTTCGGCGCCGTGCTGGGCAACCCGGTGTTCCTCACCACCTTCCTGCACACGATCGCCGCGTCGTACATGGTCGGCGGGGCCCTCATTGCCGGCATCTCGTTCTGGCACCTGTCCAAGGTGGCCCGTGGACGTCACACCTCCGAGATCTCCGACGCCAGTGAGGTCGAGGACGTCTCCACCTGGCGCTGGGCAACGAAGTTCGGCGCCTGGGTGCTCATCGCTGCTGCCGCGATCACAGCTGTCAGCGGCGACATCCAGGGCAAGGAGATGACCAAGCTCCAGCCCATGAAGATGGCTGCGGCCGAGGCCGCCTGGGAGTCCACCAGCGATTTCTCCGTCATCACCTTCGACACCGGCGACGGCACCGAGGAGATCGGCGGCATCAAGATCCCCGGCATGCTCGGTTTCCTCGCCAACAACGAGTGGGGTTCGCAGATCCAGGGCGTCAACGACCTCAAGAAGCACGACGTCAACGCCTACACCTACACCCACAACGACGGTTCCCAGACCGAGCTGCAGGCCTCCTACGCCTCCGTGCTGCGTGAGAAGGTCGACGCCAACAACATCGACCTGGCCCCGAGCATCGGACTGTCCTACTGGAGCTTCCGTCTCATGATCGGGCTGGGCATGGCCGGTGCCCTCATCGGACTCATCATGCTCATCGAGCTACGCGGGGGACGCAACCCCCGGCAGACCGGATGGCACAACTTCTGGACCTTCGTCACGCCGTTCCTGCCACTCATCGGCATCTCGTTCGGGTGGATCTTCACCGAGATGGGCCGTCAGCCGTGGATCGTCACCGGCGTGCTGCCCACCGCCTCCGCCGTCTCACCGGGGGTGTCGGCCGGATCGGTCCTGTTCTCCACGATCGCCTACACGGTGGTCTACGGAGCCCTGGCCGTGGTCGAGCTCTTCCTGTTCCTGAAGACGATGCGAGCCGGCCTGCCCGACGTCAGCACCACCGACAACGCCGCGGACGGGGACGCCCCCCTGTCCTTCGCATACTGAGGAGATGAGCACTGTGTTCCCGCTTCTTGAAGTTGCTCATTCTGCACTGACGCCGGTGTGGTTCATCCTCATCGCCGTCCTGTGGATCGGATTCTTCTTCCTCGAGGGATTCGACTTCGGTGTGGCCATGCTCCTGCCCTCCCTGGGCAAGGAGGACGAGGACCGCGACATCATGGTTCGCGCCATCGGACCGACCTGGGACGGCAACGAGGTGTGGCTGCTCACCGCTGGCGGTGCCACCTTCGCCGCATTCCCCGGCTGGTACGCGACGATGTTCTCCGGGCTGTACCTGCCGTTGCTGCTCGTGCTGCTCGGTCTCATCGTTCGAGGTGTGTCGTTCGAGTACCGCTCCAAGCACCCGTCCAGCTCCTGGCGCAACACCTTCGACTGGATGGCCGCCATCGGCTCCTTCCTGCCGTCCCTGGTACTCGGCGTCGGGTTCGCGAACTTCGTACGTGGTCTGGCCGTCGGCCCCCATGACGTGCCCGGCGGCGGTACCGCCCCGCTGGTGACGACCTCCTTCTGGGGGCTGTTCACCCCGTTCGCCCTCGTGGGCGGTGTGCTCTTCGTCATCCTGTTCTGCGCCCACGGCGCCGGATTCATCGCCCTGAAGACCCGTGGACCGATCCACGAGCGGGCCTCGCGGAAGGCCGTGCGGCTGGGCTGGGTTGCCGCCGTACTCATGGCTGCCTGGGCGATCATGCTCAACACCATGTACGCCCCCGAGACGAGTGTGCGCCACACCCTCACCTGGATCCTCGGCCTGCTGGCCGCCATCCTGGTGGCCGTGGCCGCCACGTCGCAGAAGAAGGGCAGTGACGGCCTGGCCTTCGTCCTCAACGGTCTGGCCATCGCCGTCATGATGGTGACGATGTTCATCAAGATGTGGATCAACATCGGATTCGTGCCCGAGGGCATCGAGTTCGACATGTGGGTCGCCTCGTCCAGCCCGATGACGCTGAAGATCATGACGATCGCCGCATGCGTCTTCGTGCCGATCGTGCTGGCCTACCAGGCGTGGAGCTACTGGGTGTTCAGCAAGCGACTCTCCAGAGAGGCCATCTCGGACAACGCCGTGGCAGCTTGAGGTTTGCTCGACCACCCATCACCTTGACCCCCGGGAGTACTCTCCTGGGGGTCAAGACATGTACTACGGAAGGTGCACATGGCTGCCCCGCTTGATCCCCGGCTCGTGCGTCGCGCCCGGGCGACCCTGCCGTTCCTCGTCGCCCTGTGCGTGGTCGGGGTGGGCACCGCACTGCTCATCCTCGCCCAGGCCTGGTTGCTGGCAGAGTCGATCTCATCGGTCTTCCACACCCACACGACGACAGGTCTGGCGCGCTGGGCCGGACTGCTCGCCGCGGTGTTCGCCGGACGGGCACTGCTGGCCTGGGCCCAGGAATCGCTGGCCCATCGCGCCTGCGCAGCGGTGAAGTCGCAGCTGCGCCGGGACGTCCTGGCCGCTCGGCTGGCCCGTCCCACCGACGCACGCACCTCCTCGAGCACGCTCATCACCTTGGTGACGACCGGCCTGGATGCCCTGGACGGCTACTACTCCAAGTACCTGCCCCAGTTGGTGCTCGCCTCGATCGTGCCGGTGGTGCTCGCCATTGCCATCGGCCTGCAGGACCTCAGAAGCCTCGTCATCGTCATCATCACCGTGCCACTCATCCCGGTGTTCATGGCCCTCATCGGCTGGCGCACCGAGGCGGCGATGAAGAGACGCTGGCAGACCCAGTCGAGACTGGCCAATCACTTCGCCGACCTCGTCGCCGGGTTGCCCACCCTGCAGGTCTTCGGACGGGCTCGTGCCCAGCTCGCCGGACTCAAGCGCACCGAGGACGCCTCACGAGCCGGAACCATGGGCACCTTGCGCATCGCCTTCCTCTCCAGCTTCGCCCTGGAACTGCTCGCCACCTTGTCGGTGGCATTGATGGCCGTGACCATCGGTTTCCGGGTCGACGCCGGCGGCATGGATCTGCGCACCTCACTGTTCATTCTCATTCTGGCCCCCGAGGTGTACCTGCCCCTGCGCCAGGTGGGAACCCTCTACCACGACGCGGCGGACGGCATGGCAGCTGCCGAGGAGGCCTTCAGCCTCATCGAGCACGGCCAGCTCACGGCCGGTGTTGCCCAGACCGTGCCCTCGGCTCGCACCTCCCCGCTCGTCGTCGACGAGCTGACCTACACCTACCCCGACGCGCAGACCCCTGCCGTGGATGGTGTGAGCCTGCGCATCGAACCCGGCGAGCTCGTCGCCCTGGCTGGCCATTCCGGTGGCGGCAAGACGACGGCGATGAACTGTCTGCTGGGCTTCCTGGCACCGCAGGCCGGATCGATCAGGATTGGCGACGTCGACCTGTGCCAGGCCAGTGCAGCCACCCTGCAGGCATGGCGGGAACAGATCGCCTACGTCCCACAGACTCCTGGCCTCATCCACGGCACCGTCGCCGACAATGTGCGACTGGGGCATGCCGAACTCACCGACGCGCAGGCTAGGGAGTTGCTGGACCGCTGCGGGGGTCAGTCGTTGGCTCTCGCCAAGAAGGTCTCGGACGACGCCGAAGGGCTGTCTGCCGGGGAGCGACGCCGCGTGGCCCTGGCCCGAGCCCTGGCCCGGGTGGAGCTGGGCGGGGCCGGGCTGCTCGTGCTCGACGAGCCCACCGCCGGGCTGGACGCCGACACCGAGCAGACCGTCCTTGACGCGGTACGAGCCAGCGGTGCCTCGGTGCTCGTCGTGAGCCACCGGCCCCAGGTGCTCAACCAGGCCGACCGCGTCGTGACCGTGACGAAGGTGGCGGCATGACCAACAGACACACCGAGGACGCAAGGCCCACGACATCCACCACGCCCAGCAGCACCGGAGCCGCCAGCGAGCGACCCGTCGAGGCGGAGCTCCATGACACGCAGTATCCGAGCACGAGACGGGGGAACACGAACAGAGTGGGGGCAGGACCCATGACGAACTCCACGGACGCTGGGTCTCGCCCGCAGACCGAGATGCACCAGGGCGAGCAACACACGGGGCAGGTCAAGCGCACGGGGCAGGTCATGAGCCACGCCTCCCCCGGCGTCGAGCTGGCCGAGACCGGCCCGGTACGCACCCCACGCAATCTTCTGAGGATCCTGCTGGCCGACGTCAGGCACGGCCGTTGGCTACTCGTGCTGTCCACCCTGCTGGCCGCCTGCGCCTCAGGTGCCTCGGTGGCACTCATGGGCGTGTCGGCCTGGCTGCTCTCGCGGGCCGCCGAGATGCCTCCGGTGCTCTACCTGGAGGCTGCTGCCGTCGGGGTGCGATTCTTCGGTATCTCCCGCGGCGTGTTCCGCTACGCCGAGCGACTCGTCGGCCATGACTTGGCCCTGCGGATGCAGGGAGTGCTGCGGATGCGCAGCTACGACAAGTTGTCCGGCACCACCTTGGTGGGGCGGCGACGCGGCGACCTGTTGGTGCGCGTCACTGCCGACGTCGAGGCGATCCTGGACGTCGTCGTGCGAGTACTGGTGCCGGCCTGTGCGGCATCGCTTGCCATCATCGGGACGACGGCCCTGCTGGCCCGGTTCTCCCCGGTCAGCGCCGCCTGGCTGCTCGGTTCGGCCCTGCTGGCCGGGGTCGTCATCCCGTGGCTGACGCAGGTGGCCTCCCGGCGCGCCGATGGGAGCACGGTGCCGCTGCGTGGCGAACTCGCCAATCGCACCAGGGAACTCGCTCATGCCGCCCCCGACCTGGTGGCCCTCAACGCCGCCGATCATCAGATGGAGCGGGTGCTCGAGGTGGACGCCAAGCTGCGTGACGCCGAGCGCCGGGCAGCCTGGGTGCGTGGTCTGGGCACTGCTGGGCAGATCCTGGCAGCCGGGGTGGCCGTCGTCAGTGCGCTGCTCGTGGGTGGGCAGGCCGTCGCGGACGGACGCATCGGTGGGCGCATTCTCGCCGTGCTGGTGCTCACCCCGCTGGCCCTGCACGAGGTGTTCGGCTCGTTCAATGCCGCCGCACAGACCTTCACCCGGGCCCGGACGGCCCTGAACCGCATCGTGGAGATCCTTGACGCCCCGACCGTGGGGGTGGGCGACTCCCCCACCGCCGAGAGCACCGGGCAGTCGCCCAGTCTGGAGCTCACCGACCTCACCGTCGGCTGGCCGGACGGCAGACCGGTGCAGCGTCACCTCGACCTGCAGATCCATCCCGGCGAGTCAGTGGCCCTGGTCGGGCCCTCCGGCATCGGCAAGACGACGATTGCCGCGACGATCATGGGGCTCATCCCGCCGATGTCCGGGCAGGTGCACACCACCGGGCGAGTGCGTTACCTGGCGCAGAATGCACACGTCTTCACCACGAGCATCGCCGAGAACGTGCGAATCGGTGCCCGTCAGGCCACCGATGAGGAGGTTGTGACGGCTCTGCAACGAGCCGGCCTGGATCTGCCGCCCGATCGGCTCGTCGGTGAGGACGGGGCGACGATCTCCGGCGGTGAGGCCCAACGCCTGGCCCTGGCACGGGTGCTGGTGACGCACGCCACCAGCGCGGGCGACGGGGAGGCTCACGAGCCGACACCGGTGCCCAACACCCCGCCCGGTGACGTCCTCATCCTCGACGAGCCGACCGAGCATCTGGACGTGGAGACCTCCGAGGCCCTCATGGACGACCTGTGGGCCACGACACCGGGTGCGGCCAAGCTCGTCATCACCCACGACCCGCTCGTCATGGAACGCTGCGACCGGGTGTGGGAGCTGGGTTGACCTCACCGACGCATGCTACGCCTGTGCTTCCCCGTGAACCTTTCCCCGGGACGCTTTTTCCGAGGAGGAGCGACATGACAACGCCTTCCAAGGACGAAGCACAGGCCCCTGACAAGTCCGTCGGTGACTGGCGCAATGGCCCCTCCCAGCACCCGAGACAGCCATCCCACCGTGACCGACCAAGACCAAACCCGCACCAGCCACGCCGACATCGAAGACGCCAGCAACCTCCACACCACCAAGAGAAAATCACCAACGATGCGCTCGAACAGAAGTATCGTCGCACCCCGCTCAACGGCCTCATCATCGGGGCTATCGTCGGAACTGCCTGGGCTGCAGCGTCCGGGGCACTCTATGTACAAGAGACACTGGTCCCAATTCCAGAGGAGTTCCCTCCCCTATTTGCCATGTCACTCCTCTTCCCCTTGGTCGGGTGGCTCACAGGCTTGTGGGTAAGGACGACATTCAAGCTTGATGACCCGAAGAAGAAGAGATTAAAAATAGAAATCATTGGTGCTGTCATGATGTCTTTTGTTCTCATGGTCATGTTCTTGATTGAGTTTTTCGTTCCGGTGAATGACATGTCGCTTACCAGTATAGTGGCAGCAGTACATCCACTGTCTCTCATAATTTTTCCTTGTGCCGGACTGGCTCTCAGTGCCATAGGAATAAAAATCGAGAATAGTAATATTCCATTTGTTTTCGGTATGAGTTTTTCTTCGGCAGTCGTCCTTTTCATAGCAGTGGCGGTATGGTGCTATGTTTTCGCAATCACAGTGATGTCACTGTCCTCTTGACCTTGATTTTCTGCACTGCTTGAGCGCGACGTGCCGATGGACGCGGCTCCGCAGAAATACGTCTGCTGTGCCGACGAGCATGCCATTCACGAAATGACACTCATGACAGTCATCATCTTGTTCCTCACCATACGACTTGGGGCTTCACTCATGGAATCCCCATCTTGGGATTTAATTGATGGAACTCTTGGATTGGCTTTTCTCTACACATCCGTTCGTTGGCTCGTGAATTTCCGGCTCTTCCCAGATGAGGGTGTAGCGCACGTCGCGCGGCGGGCCGGCGCGTCGGTGGCCGGATAGAGGTCGAGGTCTCCCGAGGATGAGAGCTCCTACACACTCAGCCCGAAAGACCTCGACGTGCACGACGCTACCGTCGACTGGGCGCGCTGATGCGTTCGCCAGCCCCGACCTGACTGCCTTCTGCCGCCTCGACGAACTCGGCCTCGTCGTCACCGGGCAGCGACTCGAGCCGGATCGTGCCGTATTGGCCTGCCAGGTGGTCGAGCCCGACCAGTGGTGCCGGCGCTGCGGCTGCGAAGGGAGACCACGTGACACCGTGGTCCGACGGCTTGCCCACGAACCACCGGGCTGGCGGCCCACGACGCTGGAGGTCGTCGTGCACCGTTACCGCTGCAGCGGCTGCGGGTATGTGTGGCGCCAGGACACCACCGCCGCGGCCGAGCCCCGGGCCACGTTGTCTCGGCGCGCTCTGCGGTGGGCGCTGGAAAGGATCGTGGTCCAGCACCTGAGCGTGGCTCGGGTCGCCGAGGGGCTCGCGGCGGCCTGGGACACCGCCAACGACGCCGTTCTGGCCGAGGGCAAGCGGGTGCTGATCGACCAGGAGCACCGCTTCGAGGGGGTGAAGGTCGTCGGGGTCGATGAGCACGTGTGGAGGCACACCCGTCGCGGCGACAGGTACGTCACCGTGATCATCGACCTCACCCCAGTGCGAGATGGCACCGGCCGGCACGGCTGCTGGACATGGTCGAAGGACGCTCCAAGCAGGCGTTCAAGACCTGGCTGGCCGACCGCCCGCAGGAGTTGGCGCGACGGCGTGGAGGTGGTCGCGATGGACGGCTTCACCGGGTTCAAGACCGCCGCCGTCGAGGAACTGCCCGACGTGGTGACCGTGCTAGATCCCTTCCACGTCACACGCCTCGCTGGCGAGGCGCTCGATGAGTGCCGACGGCGAGTTCAGCAGGCCATCTGTGGGCACCGCGGCCGCAAGGGCGACCCGCTCTATGCCGCCCGCCGGACCCTGTCCACCGGCGCCGACCTGCTCAACGACAAGCACAAGGACCGACTGGACACCCTGCTCGCCGACGACGCCCACGTCGAGGTCGAGGTCACGGAGCGTCTACCAGCGCATGATCGCCGCCTACCGCCACGAGAACCGGCGCCACGGCCGCGAGCTGATGGCCCGGCTCATCGACTCGATCAGCACCGGCGTCCCCAAGGCCCTGGTCGAGATCACCAAGCTCGGCAGGACGCTGAAGAAGCGCGCCGCCGACGTCCTGGCCTACTTCGACCGGCCCAGCACCTCCAACGGGCCCACCGAGGCGATCAACGGCAGGCTCGAGCACCTGCGCGGCTCGGCACTGGGGTTCCGCAACCTGACCAACTACATCGCCAGATCCCTGCTCGAGACCGGCGGGTTCAGACCCCGACTACACCCTGGATTCGGATGAGCCGGAATCGGGAATTCGGTACCTGAGCATTTGTGTGCCCGCGACTTGGCGGAACCTGAGAATTATGCCGGGGATTGCGACTGTCGTCGGATCCTCGCAGCGACCGTGGTCGCCACTGTGCCGCGATCGCTGGAAGTGACGAAATGGCGACCTACTCTCAAAACTTGGTCGTTATCGACCCTGTGACGATGGGAGATCAGAGAACCGTGGGTAATCGGATATTCAGCGAGGACGAGAGGTGGCTGTACCGGATCGAGCCGGGGTCGGACGCGCCGACCTTGGTGTCGACGGGGTCGATGCCCAGGATTAACGCGCCGCTGGCACCGATTCGTTCCTCTCGGCCCGCCGCAGCTGAGTCTCACAACCCTCGGGCTGCCCAAGCGGCACCCGCGCAGAAGGCCGAGCCCCGTCACCGGTGGCCTCGACCCTATGAGGTGGCGGCTGGTGCCTGCGCCTCGGCCGTTGCGACCGGAGCCGTGGGAGGCCTGGGAATCGGCGGGACGATGATCGGCGCTGCCGTCACCAGCCTCGTCATCGCTCTGGGCGGTGCCTTCTTCACCAGATGGTTCTCCCGGACCCACGACAATGTCTCGGGAGCTCGTCAACGTCGAGGGATGTGGACCCGCATGGTCACAGTGGCCCTCGTCGTGAGTGTGTTCACGGTTGTCGTCGGGGTGCTGTGGTTGGCGCCATCGGTCGGTCAGGAAGCCGGATCCTGGGTGCATCGGGCCACCGGCTCGCTCGAGCAGTGGCGGGAGTCAGCCCAACGTGCCTGGCCATATCTCAAAGCTGCCTGGCACGCCTTCCGGTGAACCTTCTCACGCCATCGTTCACCGAGGGCGTGACACTTTGTGTACTGGGTGCAGATTCTGCACTTGATGCAGACACTGCACTCAGTACAAAATTGTGAGTGTGACTTCACCAACAGCAATCCGCACTCAGGGCGTCATTCGCCGTGCTGCAATGGAATTGGCGGTCGAGAAGCCGGTGGACGAGGTCACAGTCGACGACATCGCCGAGCGTGCTGGGGTGTCGCGACGAACCGTGTTCAACCACTTCCCGTCCAAGTACGACGTCTATCTGCCTCCGGTGGTCGCCCACTCGGAGGAGGCCCTCGAGACCTTCGCGACGGACACCTCGACGTCACTGGCCGATGCCATTCGCACCCTGCTCGATGCCAGGTGGCGAAGCTTCGACGTCGACCTCGACGATCTGCGAGAGCTCATGAGAATCAGCGGGGAGAGCACCGAGCTTCGGATGGCCCTCAAGGAGTCCGTTGACTGTCAACGCGCTGCCCTCATGGCGGCAGCTGCTCGCCGGATCGGCCGCTCCGAGGACTCTCTGGAAGTCCTTGCCCTCGTGGGCACCATCCAGGCGATGGAGCGCTCAGTCTTCCAAGCGGCCATGGTCCGTCCTGGGGCCAGTTCTGCCGAGGTGGTCGGCACCTTTGACCGGGTCGTCGATGTCTGGGTCAGGCTGTCCGCGGAATTGGCCGGCGATCAGGTGTCGGTTTTGACGCCGTGAGCAGCGAGCTGACTCGTCACAACCTGCGCGACAACGCGCCCCGCATTTCCCATCCAACATCAGAAAGCTGTGACATGTCTGCAACTGCTGCCGCTCCTGAGGCTGCCAAGTTCAAACCAGATCGTCGATTCTGGGTTGTCTATCTCTGCCTCATGATGGTGATGTTCCTGTCCTCCTTGGACCAGACGATCGTCGCCACCGCTCTGCCGACCATTGTCGGTGACCTGTCCGGCGTCGAGCACATGGCGTGGGTCATCACCGCGTACACCCTGGCCATCACCGTCGGTATGCCGCTGTATGGCCGTCTCTCCGACCTCATCGGTCGTAAGACCCTCTACCTCATCGCCATTGGCCTGTTCCTGCTGGGGTCTGCCCTGTGCGGCACCGCTAACACCATGATCACCTTCATTTTCTTCCGCTTCATCCAAGGCCTGGGTGGCGGTGGCCTCATGATCTTGTCCCAGGCCATCACCGGCGACCTCATCCCACCGCGCGTTCGTGCCGCCTACATGGCGCCGATGGGCGCGATGTTCGGTGTGTCCTCGGTGCTCGGCCCGCTGCTGGGCGGCTGGCTCACCGACTCGATCTCCTGGCGCTGGGTGTTCTGGATCAACTTGCCGCTGGGTGTCGTGGCCTGGGTGGCCTGCCTCTTCGCCCTCAAGCTACCCAAGCATGAGCTGACGACGAAGATTGACTGGCTAGGTCTAACCCTCATGGACGTCGGCGCCGTGGCCATCGTGCTGGTGGCCACCTGGGGCGGTTCCCAGTACCACTGGCTGTCCTGGCAGATCATCGGCCTGAGCGTCGTCGCGGTCGTGGCGTGGGCTGTGCTGCCCGTCGTCGAGTGTCGGGTCGAGGATCCGGTGCTGCCGCTGGAGCTGTTCCACAACCGCACCTTCGTCGTCTCGACGATCATCGGAATGCTCGCCATGGGCGCCATGTTCGGTGTGCTGGCCTATCTGCCGACCTACATGCAGATGACCTACGGCTACTCGGCCACGGTGTCTGGTCTACTGCTCATCCCCATGACGATCGGTATTCTGTTGGCCTCGACGGTGACTGGCCTGTTGACCTCCCGGATAGGTCGTTACCGCATCTTCATCATCATCGGCCCGATCGTCGCTGCCGGTGGCATGACGCTGATGTCGACCCTGAACCAGGACTCCCCGGTCTGGCGGATCATGGGCGACACCTTCGTCCTCGGTCTGGGCATGGGTATGTTCTTCCAGCTGCTCGTCATGGCGGTCCAGAACGACGTCCGCCCAACCCTGCTGGGAACGGCCACCAGCCACAACAACTTCTTCCGTCAGATCGGTGTGTGCCTGGGCTCTTCTCTTATCGGCGTGGCCTTCACCACCCGCCTGACCAATCGTGTCACGGACCTGTTCACCTCCCTGGCCACCAGCAAGGATCCAACCGTT
The DNA here is from genome assembly GCF_900186975.1 of Cutibacterium granulosum. Classification (NCBI taxonomy): domain Bacteria; kingdom Bacillati; phylum Actinomycetota; class Actinomycetes; order Propionibacteriales; family Propionibacteriaceae; genus Cutibacterium; species Cutibacterium granulosum. The sequence continues at coordinate 679,132 of NZ_LT906441.1, read as the reverse complement.
CTCAAGGCGCTGGGCTCGATGAGCTCGCACAGCCACGCCGCAGCCTCGCTGACCCCGGGTGCCGTCAATCAGATGCCTGACGCCATTCGGGACGGTATCGTCCAGGCCTACGTCAACTCCCTGACTCCGCTGTTCCTGTGGATGGCCCCGATGGTTGCTGTAGCAGGTCTGCTGGCCTTCCTCCTCAAGGACGTGCCGCTGTCCCACCACACTGGTATCCAGATGCGCGCCGCGTCTGAGTCTAGGGAGAGAACTTCTCAGGAGACTTTGGCAGCCTCCGGTGACGCCGTGGAGATTCCTTCCCTGGACGCCCGCGCTGAGGCTCCGGACGGCTCGGAGAGGGACGAGCCCTCCGGTACGCCACGGCATACCGCAGATGCCGTGAAGGTTGAAGGAGCTCCGCCGCGTCGAGCTGCTGGACCGGAACGACCAGCACAGGCCTGACAGTTCGGGACGCGCCACCTGGAAGAGGTGGCGCGTCCCGGCGTCTAGTTGTAATCGCCGGACAGGTTAGGTACGCGGTCGGCGGGTGATTTGCCTTTGAGCGCGGTGTGTCCGCGGTGGTGATTGTAGTGGTGCAGCCAGCCGGGGAGTTCGGCCAGGCGGTCGGTCTCGCTGGCGTAGGGCCGTGCGTAGGCCCACTCGGCGACCAGGGTCCTGTTGAACCGCTCGACCTTGCCGTTGGTCTTGGGCGTGTAGGGCCGGGTGTACTTGTGCGTGATGTGGGTGTCTTTGAGTGCCTTGTTGAAGGCTTTGGACCGGTAGCAGGAGCCGTTGTCGGTCAGGACCCGCTTGACGGTGATGCCCTGGCTGGCGAACCAGGCCTGGGCCCTGGTCCAGAACCCGGCAGCGGTGTCCTTGCGCTCATCGCTGAGGACCTCGACGTAGACCAGGCGGGAGTGGTCGTCGACGGCGTTGTGGATGTAGTGATACCCACCCCCGCTGCCGGATCGGCCACGGTTGCGTACTCCTTGGGCGCGTCCGACCATGCGGTGGCCGCCGCCGTCGGGGATCCGGCCCAGCTTCTTGATGTCGACGTGGACCAGCGAACCGGGGGTGTCGTGTTCGTAGCGGACGGGTGTGGGCTGGGCGCGTAGCCGGGCGCCGGTGGCCTTGTCGATCCAGGTCAGGGGTGGGCATCCGTAGCGTTGCAGGATCTTGCCGACGGTCGAGACGCTGAGGTGCTGGTGGCGTAGGTGGTAGGCGATGCGTGCTGGGCCCCACTGGTGGGTGATGCGCAATCCCACCACCCGTCGTTGCGTGCGACGGCAGACCCGTCGGGGCTGGTGGTGGGATCGGCTGGAGTGATCACGCATTCCGGCCGGCCCGTGGGCGCGGTAGCGCTGTGCCCAGCGTTGGGCCGTGGTGACGCTGACGTTGAAGCGTTCGGCGGCCCGACGCAGGGGCCAGCCATCCTCGACGATGCAGCAGGCCAGGCGCAAACGTCCGGTTTCGGACAACGGGGCATTACGGTGGGTCATGAGGGCCTCTTGGGAGTCGTGCTTTGTGTGGTAGCAACACACTCCACCCAGAGGCCCTCGCCCGTGTCCAGCCAGAGCTGTCTCTGACCAGCCCGATGTACCTAACCTGTGTGGTGGTTACAGCTAGCCTGGACGAACTCAACGACCAGATCCGTGTCTGGGAAGTCGACGACAACACCCGCCGGATCGCCGGCCATGCGAACACGATCGGGCAGGACTACCGCGCCGAACTCGACCACCTGGCGCCGCTGCCGGCCGATGACTTCGACCCCGGCCTGATCCTCCACCCACGCGTCGACCGCTCCGCCCTGATCACCGTGCGCATGGTCAAGTACTCCGTTCCGGCGCACCTGATCGGGCAGCGCGTCCGGGTCATTCTGCGGGCCTCGTGCGTGGTCGTGCTCGAGGGCCGCACCGTGGTCGCCACCCATCCCCGCCTCGGCACGCGTGGGGTGACCCGGGTCGAGCTGGACCACTACCTCGAGGTTCTGCGCCACAAGCCCGGCGCGTTCCCCGGCTCGACCGTCCTGGCCCAAGCCAGAGCCGCGGGGGCGTTCACCGCCGCCCACGACGCGTTCTGGGCTGCCGCCCGCAAGACCAGCGGCGACGTCGCGGGCACCCAGGAGTTGATCGACGTGCTCCTGCTCCACCGATCCCTTCCGGCCGAGGCGGTGATCGCCGGCATCACCTCAGCCCTGTCCGTTGGTGCGATCAGCCCCGACGTCGTCGCCGTCGAAGCCCGCCGCCACGCCATCACCCACACACCCGCCCCAGTCAGCCCGACCAGGCGGGGGACGGTCGTGAACCTGCCACCACGACGCCCCACCGACCCGCACCAGGTCATCGCGCACCTGCCCGAGGACACCCGCCCCCTGCCCACTGTCACTGCCTACGACGAACTCCTGCGCCGCCGCCAACCCGACCCCGCCCCGGCCTCCGCCGAGGTCCACCACCACACCCAGACAGGAACCCCATGACCACGAACACCAGCAGCTCCCGTCCGGGCGGTCTTCGTCGTCGTCACGGCCTCACCGAACAAGCCGCGCAGGCCGCGATCGACCAGGCCTGCCGCCGGCTGCGGCTGCCCACCATCCGCGCCGTCGTCGACGACGCCGTGACGGCCGCCACCAAGGAACAACTCACCTACCAAGGCTTCCTCGCCGAACTCCTCCTGGCCGAGGTCGACGACCGCGACCGCCGCTCCACCCTGCGTCGCATCAAGAGCGCCGGCTTCCCCCGCGAGAAATGGCTCGCCGACTTCGACTTCACCGCGAACCCCAGCATCAACCCCGCCACCATCAACGAGCTCGCCACCGGCGACTGGATCCGCCGCGGCGACCCCCTGTGCCTGATCGGGGACTCCGGCACCGGCAAATCCCACCTGCTCATCGCACTCGGCACCGCCGCCGCCGAACAGGGCTACCGCGTCCGATACACCCTCGCCACCCGGCTCGTGAACGAGCTCGTCGAAGCCGCCGACGAGAAACAACTCACCAAGACCATCAACCGCTACGGCCGCGTCGACCTCCTCGTCATTGACGAGCTCGGCTACATGGAACTCGACCGGCGAGGCGCCGAACTGCTGTTCCAAGTCCTCACCGAACGCGAGGAGAAGAACGCCATCGCGATCGCCTCCAACCAGTCCTTCTCCGCCTGGACCGACACCTTCACCGACCCCCGCCTGTGCGCCGCGATCGTCGACCGCCTCACCTACAACGCCACCATCATCGAAACCGGCACCAACTCCTACCGCCTCGCCCACACCCGAGCCCGACAGGCCGGGTGACACACTGCAAATAGGCAGTCGCCTACCGCCGGATCCACCAGTTGGGTCCGGCGGGTAGGCGTCACTCCCTGAGTCAGTTGCTGAGAGCGGTGAGCTGTTGCGTGCCGACGGGTTCGCGGGTCTGGGTGGGGATGACGGCCATGCGGTTGGTGGTGGCGGCCACCGCGTCCAGCTGCTGTTGCTCGGAGCGTGCGCGGGTGGCGAGCAGTGGGCTGGTGGGGTGGGCTGCCGCGAGGGAGTTGTTCACGACCCACGCCCACGGGTGGATGTTGGCGCGTTCCAGGTCGCTGGCCAGGGCCTGCGCCTCGGTGACGGGGGTGGTCTCGGGCAGGGTGACCACGATGATCTTGGTGTGGTCGGGGTCTTGGAGCCGCATCAGCGGGGTGGTGACGTGGCCGCGCTGGTCGTCGTCGAGGTGGCGGGTGATGTCGCGGTGGTAGGAACCGGTGGCGTCCATCAGGAGCAGGGTGTGGCCGGTGGGGGCGGTGTCCATGATGACGAACTGGTCGCGGGCCTTGTTCACGGCGCGGCTGAACTGCTGGAAGACGGCGATCTCCTCGGTGCAGGGGCTCATGAGGTCCTCGGCGAGGGCGGCGCGGCCGGCGTCGTCGAGCTTGGCGCCCTTGGAGGCCATGACGTGGTCGCGGTACTCCTGGATGGCCTTCTCAGGGTCGATGGCGCTGACCTCGAGCCCGTCGACGTCGTTGCCGAGGGTGGTCGACAGGTGCGCGGCGGGATCGGTGGTGGTGAGCAGGACCTTCTTGCCGCGCTGGACCAGGGCGATGGCGATGGCGGCTGCGACGGTGGTCTTGCCGACACCGCCCTTGCCCATCGTCATCACGAGCCCATGGTCGGCCTCGGCGAGCTGGTCGACCAGGCCGGCGAGGTGCGGCTGCTGGCCGATGCCCTGCCCGCCGGTGTCCTGCGCGTCGGCCTGCGGGGCGTCCTCGTCGTGGAACAGGGTGGCGAGTGCCTCCAGGCCGACCATGTTGACGCTCTTGAGGCTCACCGTGTCGCGGGGCAGGGCTGCCAGGGCGGCAGGCATGGCAGCGAGCGCGGCCTGTTCGCGGTCGTGGATGGCGCGGGACAGGTCGTCGGTGGCGGCCACGGCGGGCAAGACGCCGTTGACGACCAGGTTGGTGGCGTGGATGTCGAGCTCGGCGAGCTCGTCCAGGGTGCGGGCGACCTCGCGCAGCGTGGACTGCTGGGCCCGGGCGACGAGCACCAGGCGGGTGCTGGTGGGGTCGGTGAGGGCCTCGACGGCGGCGCGGTAGGTGGCGCGGTTCTTCTCGAGCCCGCTCATGGGCCCCAGACAGGACGCGTCGCCCTTGCCGTTGTCAAGGTAGCTGGTCCAGCTGCCGGGCAGCTGCAGCAGGCGGATGGTGTGGCCGGTGGGGGCGGTGTCGAAGATGACGTGGTCGTAGCCGGCGGTGGCCTGGGTGTCGGCGAGCAGGTCGGTGAACTCGTTGAACGAGGCGATCTCGGTGGTGCAGGAGCCCGACAGCTGCTCGGTGATGGCCTCGATCTCCTTGATGGGCAGGACCGCGCGCACCGGTTCCAGGATCTTGTTGCGGTAGGCCTCAGCGGCCTCGTCGGGGTCAATCTCCAGCGCGTCGAGGCCGGGCACCTGCGGAATTGGGGTGATCTTGTTGCCGATGGTGGCACCGAACACCTGGGCGATGTTGCTCGCCGGGTCGGTGCTGACCAGCAGCACCCGCTTGCCCTGGTGGGCGAGGTGCACGGCCGTGGCGCACGCGATGCTGGTCTTGCCGACACCGCCCTTGCCAGTGAAGAAAAAGTGCCGGGGCGGGTTGTCGAGAAACTGGGTCATCACCATCTCCTGAAAGTTCGAGTCGGGGTCAGCAGCAGCCGGACACGGTGCTGGTAGTGGCGGGCTGCCCACAGCAGCCAGTGGACGCGGCGGGGGCTTCCTGCTGCGGGCCGCAGCATCCGCCCTGGGGCTGGGCGTCCTTCGTCGGGTTCAGGCCGGCGTAGCGCTCCAGCTCGTCGCGGCGCGGGTGGCGGCCGGCCAGCACGGTGACGTCGTCGACCAGCGTCAGAGGTAGCCCCTCGGAGCCGGCGGCCTGCAGGAACTTGACGACCACGGGGTGCTCCGCGAACTGCGCCGGCTCGCTGGCCAGATTGGCGCGGTGGACGTCCACCCCCTGCGCCTTGAGGGCGTTGACCGCGGCGGTGAAGTCGACCAGCTCCTGGTCGAGGTCGGGGCCGCAGACCCCGGTGTTGCAACACAGTGCAGGTTCGAAGACACGGATGACGGGCATGGGAAACCTCCGGCTCGGGTGGAGGACGACCATCACGCATTGATGACCGTCGATATGAGTGAGCGTGGCACACATATCGACAGGTGTCAATATGATCGGGTAGCATGTCTGCATGACCGAACTGCTGGAAGCCCCGATGGCCGCCGCCGAGGCCTGCGCGCCGGGTGGTGGCACGATCTCGATGGAGCAGGCGGAACGGGTTGCGCTCGTCGTGAAGGCGCTCGCTGACCCGGTGCGGCTGCGGATCCTGCACCACATCGCGGCCAGCCGGTGCTCCAGCGTGTGCGCGTGCCACATGCCCGAGGTGTTCGGCGTGACCCAGCCGACGCTGTCACACCACCTGAAGAAGCTGGTCGAGGCCGGGCTGGTGGACAAGGAAATGCGCGGCAAGTGGGCGCACTTCACCCCGCGACCCGAAGGGCTGGCCGCGTTGCACGAGTACCTCGCCATGCTGGGCTGAGGCCCGGCGACCCGAAAGGACATCCCCATGCACGTTGTGTGCGTCGGCGGCAGCGATGCCGGCATCTCCGCGGGGCTGCGTGCCCGCGAACTCGACCCGTCGACCGAGGTCACCGTCGTGGTGGCCGACGCCTACCCGAACTTCTCCATCTGTGGGATCCCCTACTACATCTCCGGCGAGGTCGGAGACTGGCACCACCTGGCACACCGCACCCGCGCCGACCTGGAGGCCGCGGGCCTGCACCTGCTGCTCGACACGCGCGCCACCCGCATCGACGTCGACGCCCGTCAGCTCGAGGCCATCGGACCCGACGACACCCCCGCCCTGGTCGACTACGACGCGCTGGTGGTCGGCACCGGCGCCCGGCCCGTGCGTCCCCCGATCACCGGACTCGACACCCTCGGCGCCGCCGACGGCGTCCACCTGTTGCACTCCATGGGCGACACCTTCGCCCTGGGCGACTCCCTCGAGAAGCTGCAGCCGCGCACCGCCTTGGTTGTCGGCGCCGGCTACATCGGCCTGGAGATGGCCGAAGGCCTCACCACCCGCGGCATCCACGTCACCCAGGTCGAGGCCGCCCCCGAGGTACTGTCCACCCTCGACCCCGAACTCGGTACCCTCGTCCATGCCGAACTCGTGCGGCACGGGGTCGATATCCACACCGGTACGAGCGTCACCGGCATAGCCAAGGGTGCTGACGGCCTGCACGTGACCGGTCAGGCCAGAGACGGCGAAGCCCTGTCGTGGGATGTGGACCTCGTTCTGGTCGTGGTCGGTGTCACCCCCGAGACCGACCTGCTCGTCCGATCTGGAGCCCAGACAGGGCCCCGCGGTGCGGTGCTCGTCGACGAGACGATGGCCACCGGCCTGCCACACGTGTGGGCCGCCGGCGACTGCGTGGCCACCCACCATCGCCTGCTCGGCACCACCTACCTCCCACTGGGCACCACCTCCCACAAACAGGGACGGGTCGCCGGCGAGAACGCGCTGGGCGGCAACGCCCGATTCGCGGGCAGCATCGGCACCCAGGTGCTCAAGGTGTTCGACCTGGTCGCAGCCCGCACCGGGCTGCGGGAGCACGAAGCCATCGCCGCCGGGTTCGACCCCGCCAGCACCACCTCGGCGCCCGACGACCACAAGGCCTACTACCCGGGATCCCACCCCATCACCATCCGCATCACCGGCGACCGCGCCACCGGCAGGCTGCTAGGTGCCCAGCTCGTCGGGCACCTGACCACCGAGACCGCCAAGCGGGTCGACACCTACGCCACCGCGCTCTTCCACGGCATGGACGTGGCCGACATCAATGACCTCGACCTCGCCTACACACCGCCGCTGGGCTCGCCTTGGGACGCCATCCAGATCGCCGCGCAGGCATGGGTGACCCAGCACCAGCCAGCGAGCACTCGCACCCAACCCTGACCCCTTGCAGTAATGAGCGCCCCCGCCGAGCGTGAACCCCGGGGGCGCTCCTCAGCGCGCGCTCACCACCCGCCCACACCCCCGACGGGCCAATCGTCAGCACGCCGCCGCCAAGCCATCCCCACCCCCGCCATGACAGGTGACCTCCACCCGGCCTAGCTCCACGGCCGCACCCCGACGCACCCGAAAGGGTTGAATCTCGAAGACGAACACCCCGTGACTTGTCATATTGACGGTTTTCTATATGATGAGGACGTTCATATCGATGATCGTCAATGTGAGGTAGTCATGGCCGTAACCACCACCGAACCACCGTCCACACCGACCCGGACGCCCGTGGCGCAGCAGCTGTCCACGCTCGATCGCTACCTGCCCGTGTGGATCCTCGCGGCCATGGTCGTCGGGCTCCTGCTGGGCCGTGTCGTCCCCGGCATCGGCACGGCGCTGGCCGCCGTCGAGGTGGACGGCGTCTCGCTGCCCATCAGCATCGGGCTGCTCGTGATGATGTACCCGGTGCTCGCCAAGGTCCGATACGACCGGCTCGGGACCGTCACCCACGACCGGCGCATGCTGGTCTCCAGCCTGCTGCTGAACTGGGTCGTCGGTCCCTTGGTGATGTTCACGCTGGCATGGACCTTCCTCGCCGACCTGCCCACCTACCGCACCGGCCTGATCATCGTCGGGCTCGCGCGCTGCATCGCCATGGTCATCATCTGGAACGACCTGGCCTGCGGTGACCGCGAAGCGGCCGCCGTGCTCGTCGCGATCAACTCGATCTTCCAAGTCGTCGCCTTCGCCGCGCTCGGCTGGTTCTACCTGTCCGCCCTGCCCTCCTGGCTCGGCCTCGAGCAGACCAGCCTGAACGTCTCCGCCTGGCAGATCGCCAAGAGCGTCCTGATCTTCCTCGGCATCCCGCTGGTCGCCGGATACCTGACCCGCACCCTGGGCGAGAACGCCTGGGGCCGCGAAACCTACGAGCACAGCTTCCTGCCGAAGATCGGCCCCTGGGCGCTGTACGGGCTTCTGTTCACCGTCGTCGTGCTGTTCGCCCTGCAGGGCGAACAGATCACCAGCCGCCCCCTCGACGTCGTCCGCATCGCCCTGCCGCTCCTGGCCTACTTCGCGGTCATGTGGGGCATCGGCCACCTGCTCGGACGGAGTCTGCACCTGGGCTACGAACGCACCACCACCCTCGCCTTCACCGCCGCCGGCAACAACTTCGAACTCGCCATCGCCGTCGCCATCTCCACCTTCGGTGTCACCTCCGGCCAAGCCCTCGCCGGCGTCGTCGGCCCCCTGATCGAGGTCCCGGCCCTCATCGGACTCGTCTACATCAGCCTCTGGCTGCGCAAACGCTACCCCGTCGACAGCCAGCACTGACCAGCCTTCTCACCCCCACAGGAGCGCCCATCACCACACCACCCACCCAGTGACCCGGCCAACCACACGACCCCGGGCGACCGCCCCCGCGAACGTCCAACCCCAACCCATTCGCTAGAACGATCAACCCAAGAAGGAACCATGCGCTACTACACCTCCGTCGACGGCTACACCATCGACACAGGAAGCAGCCCGTTCACCCCGCAGACCCCCGCGCCCGCCGTCCAGCCCAAGGCCGAAGCGTCGGCCGTCCAGCCCGAGCGCCAAGAGCCCGCCCCCGAAGCGGCTGCCCCGCGAACCTCCGAAGCCAGCAGCGCGCCGTGGAACTACACCACGCGACAGGCCACCCACATCGACGAGGCCGGCTACAGGGACACCACACGGGGCACCATCGCCACCGACAACACCGACTGGAAGGGCGTCACCCGCGGGGTCGTCAAGAGGCGCTTTCCGCCCCAGCACTGACACCAACCCCATGGCACGCAACCCCACGCGCGTGCCATGGGCCTGCTGGCTCGCTTCGAAACCGGGCGGGTAGGTGTCCGCTATCCGATCCCGAACGGATCCTGTCCGCACGTAACGGGGTGGAGCCAATTGAGGCCGTCATTCCGGGGCCGGATTAGCTTGACACAGCCATGGCGGTCTGGGTGCTGGCGCCCGATGTCCCAGTGGATCGCCAGCAGCGGGCTTTGCGGGTGGTTGACGAGTTCTACAAGCGGGCGCTGCAGTACGGCGATGATCTCGAGCCATACGTGGATCGCACCCACCCGGAGGCCGGCTCTTGGCTGGATTCCCGCGAGCACATGCGACACCGTCGGACAGAGGCCAGGTCGAGGTGGGCCGATGCTGCGGGCCTGACCAAGAAGCAGGCACTGAACGTGACCACTGTTGTGGGGGCAGCCGCCGAAGTGGTCTTCAGCCCCAGCGCTGCTCTGGACGTGCGCCTGCTGTGGCGGCTGATGAGCGGCGACGCCCACGCCCTGACGTGGCAGCTGGTGGGCCGCAGCACCCTCACCCAGCATGTCGGCGGGGGCATGGCCGAGTTCGCGGCGGGTGGCGACCTGGTCGAGCTGGCCGACGTCTTTGGCAAGTGCTATCGCCTCACCAAGCAGGGTTGGTCGCTGTTCGACCGTCGATGCGAAACACCTAAGCAACCTTGCCCTGCTGCTTCGGCGTCACGATGACCGTCTCGGGGTTCACGATCCTCTTCCGCCAGTCCTTGTAGGCGTTCTCCTTGGTGCCGGGGGCCGCCAGCTCGATAGTGAACAGTGCGTCGATCAGGGCCCGCTTCTCGTCCTGGTCGAGCAGGGCCCACTCGTTGGCCACGGTCTCCGGGGGCACATCGAGAATGCGCTGGGCCACCGGGGAGACCGGGGCTGGCAGTTGCTCCTCCAACGCCGCGCGACGCGCGGCGAGCCGCTTGTTGGCGGCCTTGAACTGAGCGTCGTCCATCTCGTCGTCGGCCAGCATTGTGGCGTAGTGGATCCTCTTGGCGTCGATGTCGGCCAACTCCCGCTGGATGGCGGCCGCATCGACGTCGGGCGCGGCGGGTGCCAACAGGGCCCTCATCTCGACCTTGCGCAGGGCCTTGACCATGAGGTCTTCGACCAGGTCGTCGATGGGCGCGGATTCCCTGTAGACATGCGTCTGGTCGGTGCGGCAGCGGTAACGGCGCCGACCTGCTCAACGACAAGCACAAGGACCGACTGGACACCCTGCTCGCCGACGACGCCCACGTCGAGGTCGAGGTCACGGAGCGTCTACCAGCGCATGATCGCCGCCTACCGCCACGAGAACCGGCGCCACGGCCGCGAGCTGATGGCCCGGCTCATCGACTCGATCAGCACCGGCGTCCCCAAGGCCCTGGTCGAGATCACCAAGCTCGGCAGGACGCTGAAGAAGCGCGCCGCCGACGTCCTGGCCTACTTCGACCGGCCCAGCACCTCCAACGGGCCCACCGAGGCGATCAACGGCAGGCTCGAGCACCTGCGCGGCTCGGCACTGGGGTTCCGCAACCTGACCAACTACATCGCCAGATCCCTGCTCGAGACCGGCGGGTTCAGACCCCGACTACACCCTGGATTCGGATGAGCCGAATTTCCTTGGCGTCCATAAAGAGGGTCACGTCGAGATGACGTGCTCATCCCTGACAAACCACCGGAGCACAACAGTCCCACGCTCGACACAGCGACTCATCTCGGCGGAAAGACGCCTGGTCCTGGGGACACTGGTGGATCATCGCTGGCGTTGCATGGACTCGACCGTCGAGTTCTCCTCCCATTCCACCGCGGTGCCCGCCGCCAAGGAGGCGGGCACATCGATGAGGCGCTGGTTGTCACTGCCCCGCCACGCTAGGGCGAGGGTACGACGGGCCAGCAGGAACGGGCCGTCCACCAGCACGTCGACCTCACCGAACAGCTGGGCGAGGTCGGGCTCGGCCTGGGCACGGCGCAGCAGCACCTCGAACCGGTGACCCGACCAGCACCACACGTCCCACCCGATCTCGTGGGCGTGACGCGCGAGCACAGCAGCATCGGCGGCCTGCTCGCTGGCCTCGCCGCCGGTGAGCGTGAGCCCCTGCGCCAGCGACGAGGCACGCATGTCGGCCATGATCTCCGCCACCGGCATCACTGCACCACCGCACGGGTCCCAGCTGGCAGGATTCTGGCACCCTCGGCAGTGCAGGGAGCAGCCTTGGGCGAAGACGGCGTATCGCACCCCGGGTCCGTCGACGATGGACTCGGGCTCGATCCCCGCGATCCTCATCTGCGTCAGCCGTGCCGGACGCGGTCGTTGACCTCGGCGCGCTTGGCGTCGTTGAACCGGTCCAGTCCACCGACGAGGTAGCCGGTGATGCGACGAATCCGCTCGAACGGCCCGGACTCCTCACCACGCCCGCACCGGGGGCACTCGTCGTCGATGATGCCGGTGTAGCCGCACTCCGGGTCACGATCGACCGGGTGGTTGATCGACCCGTACCCCACACCGGCGTCGTGCATGGCCCGCACGATCGTCTCGAATGCCTCGACATTGCGGCTGGGATCGCCGTCGAGCTCGACGTAGGAGATGTGCCCGCCATTGGTCAACGCATGGAACGGCGCCTCCAGGCGGATCTTCTCGGCTGCACCGATGTGGTGCCAGACCGGGATGTGGAACGAGTTGGTGTAGTAGTCACGGTCGGTGATTCCCGGCAACGCGCCGAACCGTTCCCGGTCCATCCGCACGAACCTGCCCGACAGCCCCTCGGCCGGGGTGGCCAGGGTGGAGAAGTTGAGCCCGGTCTCCTCGGCGGCGCGGTCGGTACGCTCCCGCAGATGGCTGATGAACCGGTACCCGAGGTCCCAGGCCTCCTGGGACTGCCCGTGATGGGCCCCCACGAGGGCGGTGAGGGTCTCGGCCAGGCCGATGAACCCGATCGAGAGGGTTCCGTGCCGCAGCACCTCCTCGACGCTGTCGTCGGGACCGAGCCCCGCAGAGTCGATCCAGACCCCCTGCCCCATGAGGAACGGGAAGTTACGCACCTTCTTGCGAGCCTGGATCTTGAATCGCTCCAGCAGCTGATCGATGACCAGGTCGATGGATGCGTCGAAGTCCGACATGAACCGATCGACGTCATGGTCTGCCTGGATGCCCAGACGCGGCAGGTTGATGCTGGTGAACGAGAGGTTGCCACGCCCCCAGGTCTGCGCCCTGCTGGTGTCGTGGACGTTGGACATGACGCGGGTGCGGCAGCCCATGTAGGCGATCTCGGTCTCGGGATGGCCGGGGCGGTGGTACTCGGCGTTGAAGGGGGCGTCCTGGAAGGAGAAGTTCGGGAAGAGACGCTCGGCGCTGGTGCGGCAGGCCAGCTGGAAGAGGTCGTGGTTGGGGTCGCCAGGATGGTAGTTGACCCCTTCCATGACGCGGAAGATCTGGATCGGGAAGATCGCCGTCTCGCCATTGCCCAGCCCGGCGCGGGTGGCCTCCAGCAGGCAGCGCATCACCAGCCGGGCCTCCGGGCTGGTGTCGGTGCCGTAGTTGATCGAGGAGAACGGCGTCTGGGCACCAGCGCGCGAGTTCATCGTGTTGAGGTTGGCGATGAAGGCCTCCATCGCCTGGTAGGTGGCCCGTTCGGTCTCGGCCACCGAGCGGGTGCGTACCTCGTGGTGGACCCGGACCACCTGCTCGGCGGAGAGTTCGGGCCAGGCCTCGGCGAGTTTTTCCCGCTCGGCGTGCTGGGTGGCGTCGTCGGCCTCCAGGGGCCAGGTGGCGGCAAGCCGCGTCACCTCGTCCTGACGTTCCTGGTCAGCACCGAGGACGCCAGCGGACTGAGCCATGTTGGCTCGCATCCGATCGGCGCAGGTGAGGGCGACGCCGGGGGCCATGTCCCGGTCGAAGTTGGGGACGGCCTGACCACCATGCTGGTCGTTCTGGTTGGACTGGATCGCGATGCACGCCAGGGCTGCGTAGGAGTTGATCGAACGCGGGGAGCGCAGGTGTCCGTGCCCGGTGGAGAAACCGGTGCGGAACAGCTCGCTGAGGTTGATCTGGCAGCAGGTGGTCGTCAGGGTGAGGAAGTCGAGGTCGTGGATGTGGATGTCACCGTCCCGGTGGGCGGCGGCATGGGCCGGGTCGAGCACCGAGAGCAGGTTGAACTGCTTGGCCGACTCGGTGCCGAAGCGCAGCATCGAGCCCATCGCTGTGTTGCCGTCGACGTTGGCGTTCTCGCGCTTGACGTCGCTGTCCCTGGCATCGGAGAAGGTGATCTCGCGCAGCGAGGTCATGAGGGCCGACTGCTGTTCGCGAGCCGTGGAGCGGCGCTGCCGGTAGAGGATGTATGCCTTGGCCGTCTCGGCCTGGCCGCGCTCCATGAGGACCTTCTCGACGACGTCCTGGATGTGTTCGACGTCGGGGATCACGGGGCCGGTCGCGGTGGCGGCCACCGTACCGGCACCGGGGCGCTGCTCGCTGCGTAGTTCGTCGACGACGGCCAGTGCGACGCTCAGCGAGATGGCCTCGGCCTCGGCGACGCCGGTGGCCTCCAGGGCCTTGCGAGCGGCATGGGCGATGCGGGCTGGGTCGAAGGCGACGATGCGCCCGTCGCGCTTGCGCACCTGACGTAGCACGGTGGAGGACGTCTGCCCCGGTCCATGCGACGTGAGCTGGGACGTGGTGGTGTGCCTCACGGGTGTGGTCGAGGGCGTCTGGGGGTGGTGTACGGTCATGTCTCTCCTCGGAGTTCGCCGCCCCTGTCACAGGGCTCGTGCAGCCGGGTCACAGCCCGGGTACTGGCAGGTCTTCGGACTCGGGGACGCGATCGTTCGATCTCCTACTGGACGACGCTTCCCAGCCAGTGGCCAGTGCGTGTGTCGCCGGTCGTTTCCCATACCGCTGCGGGACAGTCCCGGATTCCCACCGGGTTCCCTCTTGGCTCTCATATCCCAACATCTTGTGTTTGGACTGAAAGACCAGTACGACATCTAGTTATACACCATGTGGAACCCGCCGGTAGGCACATCTTGGGGCGTGTTCGGTGCAGGCGAATCTGCGGGCATGAGGAACGCCTCCACCCGATTGCTCGAGCGGAGGCGTTCCCCAAGGGATTGCGTCAGTCGATCAGCTCACTGATCCGTCACGACGATGACGTGGAGCTGACGGGGACCGTGCACCCCATTGACTCGGGCCAGCTCGATGTCACTGGTCGCCGAACCGCCCGAGATCCACGTCAGCGGGTGATGATCGAGCACGGCCGGTCTGACGGCCTGCACGGCCTCCGGCACATCGGAGACGACCTGGCTTGCCTTGATCACGCAGACGTGACGGTCGGGAACCAGGGTGAGGGCACGTCGTCCCTGATCGGCCAGATGGGTGAGCACGATGGTGCCGGTGTCGGCCACACCGGAGGCAGCCGCCGTGACGACGGCCTGGGTGTCGTCCAGCTCGGTCTTGCTCAGTTCCGGATCGTCGACACGAACCTCGATGCCAGCCTCGGAGATGGCCGTGCGCCAGGACTCGTCAAGCCCGGAGGGGACGACGACGGACTCGTCGGCCCCGGTCTCCTTGAGGGCGTCGACGACGGCCTGGGGCACGTCGACGGCGGGAACCTCCACGACGGAACAGTTGTAGTCGCGCACCCGCTGCACGAAGGTGCCCACGACGTCGTCCATGTCGATGCCCCGACCGTACTGCCAGGTGATCGGCGCATCCTTCTGCGGATCGGACTGCGTGACGTCTGCGGTGGCCTGGCGGATCCGGGCCAGGATGTCCTCACGGGCCTGAACTTCGTCGATCATCAGTGCTCCTCCCGATTCTTCTTCCACCAGTTGCGGAAACTCTGCGACGGGATCTCGTCGACGTCGCGGTACTTGAGCCATCGTTCGGCCACGGGAACCGGGATCGGCCCCAGCTTCTTGCCGCGCATCACCTTGCCGGCCAGCTGCGAGCCCTTCTGGACCATCTCGAAGTGCTTGGCGTCGCTCAGGGCCCACTGTGAAGTCTTCATGAGCCCCATCTCACCGGCTACCTCGTAGTCGGCGGGGATCTTGTCGGCCTTCTCGGACTGCACGACGCGCTGACGCAGGTGCACGAGGATGTCGGTGAAGGGGATCTTCACCGGGCACACCTCGTTGCACGCACCGCACAACGAGCAGGCGTAGGGCAGGCCACGGTCGACGGGGTCCTCCACACCACGCAGCTGCGGGTTGAGGGCGGCACCGATCGGTCCGGGGTACACCGAGCCGTAGGCGTGGCCGCCGGTGCGCTCGTAGACCGGGCAGATGTTGAGGCAGGAGGCGCAGCGGATGCAGCGCAGCACCTCGCGTCCCAGCTCGTCGGCCAGGGCGTCGGTACGACCGTTGTCCATGAAGATGACGTGCTGCTCCTGGGGGCCGTCACCCTCGGTGACACCGCTCCACATCGAGTTGTAGGGGTTCATCCGCTCGCCGGTGCCCGAACGGGGCAGCAGCTTGAGGAACACCTCGAGGTCGTCGTAGCTGGGCAGCACCTTCTCGATGCCGACGACCGACACGAGGGTCTCGGGCAGGGTGAGGCACATGCGGCCATTGCCCTCGGACTCCACGATGACCAGTGATCCGGTGTCGGCGAGCACGAAGTTGCCACCCGAGACGGCCACTTTGGCGCGCAGGAACTTCTCACGCAGGTGCAGACGGGCCGCGTTGGTGAGCTCCGGAGGATTCTCCGAGATGTCCTCGGGGGCCGGGCGGCCGTAGTTCTTCATCTCCTGCAGGAAGATCTCCCGCACCTCGGAACGGTTGCGGTGGATGGCCGGCACGACGATGTGGGAGGGGCGGTCGTGGCCCAACTGCACGATGAGCTCGGCCAGGTCGGTCTCCCAGGCGGCGATGCCCTGTTCCTCCAGGTACTCGTTGAGGTCGGTCTCCTGGGTGGTGATGGACTTGATCTTGACGACCTCGTCCACCCCCTTGGCCTTCGCGACCTGGGCGACGATCTCGTTGGCCTCCTGGGCATTGCGGGCCCAGTGCACGTGCACCCCGTTAGCCTTGAGGGATTCCTCGGCCTGCAGCAGGTAGGTGTCCAGGTGACGCCCCACCCGGTCCTTGATCTCCTTGGCGGCACCACGCAGATCCTCCCAGTCCGGGGACTCGGAGACGCGCATGGCGCGCTTGTTGCGGATCGTCGTGGTGGCGTTGCGCATGTTCTTGCGCTGCACACCAATGCTCAGCTCACGCTTGGCGGCTTCGGAGAACTTCGGCATCCCCAGGAACGTTCCGGGGTTGTCCGGGGCCGGGGTGAGACGGGCGACCCCGTTGTTGCCCTCGGTGATCCGACGCAGTTCGGTGGTCATGGTCAGTCCTCCTCCGTGTTCGCCAGGATCTCGGCGAGGTGAATGGGCTTGACGCCAGAGTTCTGCCGCGACAGCACTCCGCCGATGTTGAGCAGGCAGGAGTTGTCACCTGCGACGACGTACTCGGCACCGGTCTCGCGCACGTGACGGGCCTTGTCGGCCGCCATGGCGGCGCTGACGTCGGGGTTCTTGATGCTGAACGTACCGCCGAAACCGCAGCACTGTTCCTCGGCGGGCAGGTCCACCAGGGTCATGCCGCGCACGTTCCTGAGCAGCTGGTAGGGGCGGTCGCCCAGGTGGATGAGACGGCGTCCATGACATGACGGGTGATAGGTGACCGAGTGCGGGAAGTAGGCGCCGACGTCGGTGACACCCAGCACGTCGACGAGGAACTCCGGCAGATCGTAGGTGCGCTTGCTGGTCTGGGCCGCGGCTCGCTCGAGCCCCTTGTCGCCGATGTGCTCGGCGATCATGGTGTGCTGATCACGCACGGCTGCGACACACGAACCCGACGGGGCGACGACGTAGTCGTAGTCGCTGAACGCGTCGACGTAGGAACGGATCATCGGAACCGTCTCGTCGAAGTATCCGGTGTTGGTGGTGATCTGGCCGCAGCAGGTCTGCTCGTAGGGGAACTCGACGGTGCAGCCGAGTCGCTCGAGCAGGCTGGTGACGGCCTGCCCGGTGCGAGGGAACATGACGTCGTTGATGCACGTGATGAACAGTGCGACGGTCATCCCCTGACCGGGACGCCCAACCTTCTCGGTGGCGTTCTGCGGGGTGATGGTGGTCATTGGAGCACCTCCTGATGGTGCATGGAAGGGGTTGACGACGTGACAGTAGTAATCATGGCACCATCCAGCCCAGGACCGGGGTGGACATGAGTCCAACGAGGATACACATGAGTACCAGCAGGATGAGGGAGTACTTGAACACCTTCCTCAGGATGACCGACTCGCCGCCAGCCAAGCCGATGGCAGTGGCGGCCACGGTGAGCGACTGCGGGGAGATCATCTTGCCGACGACACCACCGGAGGCACCGGCACCGACGAGCAGGTGCTTGGTGCCCGCCACGCCCAGGTGGGATCCGGCGCCGATCTGGTCACCCACGCTGGCCTGCAGCTGGGAGAACAGGATGTTGGCCGAGGTGTCCGAACCGGTGACATAGGTACCGATCCAGCCGAGGATCGGGGCGAGGAACGGGTAGACGGCACCGGCACCGGCGATGAACAGCCCCAGGGCGAGGGTCTGGCCCGAGTCGCCCATGACGTAGGCCAGGGCGACGACCGCGCCGATCGTCAGGGCGGAGAACTTCATCTTCTTGGCGTTGGTCCACAGTTCGGTGAAGATGTCCTTGATCGACACCCGGTAGATGAGCCCGACGAGGATGGCAACGATGGCCAGCAGGAATCCGGGTTGCGACAGCCAGGGCCAGGTGAAGGTCTGGTGGGCCGATGGTGCGCCGGAGGCGGACATGATCTCCGACAGCCCAGGCCAGGTCATCGGGGTGTCCGCCTTGACCAGGCCCTGTTTGATGCTGGGGATGGCTGCCACGGAGAAGACGACGATGACGAGGATGTAGGGCACCAGGGCCATGAAGATACGGTGGCCGGTGAGACCTTCGGTGGATGGGGCCTCGGCCGAGACGGGTTCGGTCTCCAGTGCCTCGTCCATGGGGATGCCGATACGCTCGGCGGCTTCGCGGCCGCCCTTGGGCTTCCACACCTTGAGGAAGATCATGGCCAGGGCGACGGTGACGACGGCGGCGAAGATCTCGGTGAGGTTGTACACGGCTGTGCTGCCGACGATGATCTTGGTGGCTCCGAAGACGATGCCGACGAACAGGCCGAACGGCCACACCTCCCTGACGCCCTTGCGGCCGTCCATGATGGCCAGCATGAGGAAGGGCACCACCAGGCAGAGCACGGCACACACCCGGGCGGTGATCGGGGCGACGTCGGTGACGTTGAGCCCACCGGTCTTGGCGGCCATGAGCACCGGCAGACCCACGGCGCCGAAGGCCACCGGAACGGTGTTGGCGACCAGGGCCGTCACTGCGGCACGCAGCTTGCCGAAGCCGATGGCAACGAGCATGGCGGCGGCGATGGCCACCGGGGCACCGAAGCCGGCCAGGGCTTCCAGCAGACCGCCGAAGCAGAAAGCGATGAGGATGCCGAGCACACGCGGGTCGTCACTGATGAGGAAGAAGGTGCGGCGCAGGTCGTCGAACCTGCCCGAGATCACCGTCACCTGGTACATCCAGATGGCACTCAGCAGGATCCACACGATGGGGAACAGACCGTAGAGGAAACCCTCCACACTGCTGGAGATTGCCGTACCGAACGGCATCTTGAAGGCGGTGATCGCCACGACGAGGGCGACGAGCCACGAGAAGAGGCCGGCCCAGTGGGCTTTCCATCGCAGTGCCCCCAGGGTGATGAGCATGGAAAGAATGGGTAGCAGCGCCACCAGGGCAGACAGCCACTGCTTCCCCAGGGGGTTGGGGTCAGGCGTGAACGCCTCGAGCAATACCATCGGGACTCCGTTGTTCCACAATTTTTCAGGGCAAGGTGCAGGGATGGCCACGCGTCCCAGCGAGCACATCCGTGCAGGACCGTTATTGGTCCGACCAATAACATTGAGCCTATGAGGCGAGTTTTCGCGTCGTCAAGCGGTCTAGCCGGATACTTCTACCATGCTTCTGCACGTTCGTGCAGGGGCTCAATCATGACCACGCGGACGCGACGACGTGCTCCCTCGGGCGGTGACGAGCACGTCGGGTGTGCCACACTGGTGAACCACACGAATGAGGCTGCTGGGCCCCACCGGTGACGTCGACGTCACCGTGCCACGGGCCATGACAGTCCCGGGAGGAAAACCGTCGCCTGCGACGATCATGCTCACGCACCCCGAGAGAACACGCCCCATCCGGTGTCCCCCGAGAGCCCTCCGCCCGGAGCGCCCCGAACCAGGAGTGAGACGATGCCCGACAGTTTTGTCAGACCCGGCAGACGCAGCCACGGCGGAGGTTTCGACGTCGCCCTGGACTACTTCGAGGAAGGGATTTCCTCAGGACGACTCACCAATGGTGACAAGCTTCCCAGTGAACGTGACCTCGCCACGCAACTGGGTGTGAGCCGCGGGGCGGTGCGTGAGGCGATACGGATGCTGCAGGCCCTGGGCATCCTCGTCTCGGAGACCGGGCGGGGCAACGGCACCCGGGTGGAGTCGTCCCCGTCCAACGCCATCGGAAGAATTCTGCGGCTGCAGCTGGCCCTCTCCCTCGTGTCGTTCTCCGACCTCACCGAGACCCGCGTCGCCCTGGAGCGCGCCACCAGCGCTGCTGCCGCACGTCAGCGTCGCCCAGAGCCGTTGGTCCGGGCGCAGAAGGTTCTGGATCGCATGTCCGACGCGAGCGACCAGGACACCTTCAACGAGCTGGACACCGATTTCCACATCGCCCTGGCCGAGGCGGGGGGCAATGGCCTCATGAGTGACCTCACGGTGGCCATCCGCGAAGCGGTGCACTCCCCCATCAAGTCGGCAGAGTTGGCGGTGGCGGACTGGACCGGCACCCGACGGCAACTCGTCGACGACCACGTCGCCATGCTGCAGGCCGTCAAGGCCGGGGACGCGGAACAGGCCGCGCGCCTCACCGAGAAGCACATCCGGTCGGCCTACGCCACCTTGCTGCACGAGTGAGCCACCCGGGAAGATCGCCTCGGGCAGGGTGCCCCCGAACCAGCGAGGCGGGCCACTGCCAGACCAGTCATCGTCGGGGCACGCGGTCACGTCTGCGTGGGAACGCTCAGCCCTGCTGCTTGTCGAGTTCTGTCTGCAGACGCTCGAGCTTGGCCGTCATCTCGCCGGTGCGACCGGGGCGGATGTCGGCCTTGAGCACCAGCGAGACGCGAGTGCCGTACTCGCCGACCGCCTCGGTGGCGCGCTTGACGACGTCCATCACCTCATCCCAGGAGCCCTCGATCTCGGTGAACATGGAACTGGTGTGGTGCGGCAGACCGGACTCCTGCACGATGCGCACGGCGGACGCCACGGCGTCGGCGACCCCACCGTCCTCGCGGGAGGCACGACCACCACTGGGAACAAGACTGAATGCAACGATCATGGGTCCAGTATGTCCCCAGTACCCACTCAGGAGGAGGGGAACCGGACCACTTCGGGAAATCATCTAGACTGCTCGACGCGGGCCTTGTCACACGAAAGTTCCCCGGCACATCGCACGAGGTGCTTCGTCACCGACACACGATCAGCCACCACCGCGGTGACTCTCAAGCACAGTCGTACGTCCGCGGGGAAAGGATTCATGTCCAGCGGAGTCATCACACCTGCCACGATCCCCCAGCAGAGACGGTTCATCCGCAAGGTCACCCTTGCCACCGCGTGGGGAGAGGGTCTTGATGGCTACGACCTGGGAATCATCAGCGTCGTCATCGCCTCCATCGCCAAGGACCTGCACATGGGGGCTGGCGTGACGGGTCTCATCGGTGCGTCCTCACTCATCGGCATCTTCATCGGGGCACCCCTGTTCGGTTACCTCACCGATCGCTATGGCCGGCACAAGATGTTCCTGCTCGACCTGGTGATCTTCCTCATCGCCGGTGTGGCCCAGGCCCTGGTCTCCGACGGATGGGTCCTGTTCTCCCTCCGCTTGGTCCTTGGCATTGCCGTGGGTGCGGAGTACTCGATCGGTGCTCCCATGCTTGCCGAGTTCATCCCCGCCCATGACCGGGGCAGACGTCTTTCGCTGCTGGAGGTCTTCTGGTACGTCGGGTTCCTGCTTGCCGTGATCGTCGGGTACGCATTCGCCGACGCAGGAATCCACTGGCGGTGGACCCTGGCCACGAGCGCCGTGCCGGCCGCCATCACCCTCGTCGCCCGCCTCGGCATCCCCGAGTCTCCTCGCTGGCTGGCACGCCAGGGACGCACCGACGAGGCTCAAGAGATCGTTGAACGTTGTCTCGGGAACGGTTACTACGACGCTGAGGCCATGGATGCCGAGGAGCCCCGATCAGGTGGGATGGGGAGGCTCTTCGCCCCGGGGGTGCGAAGCCGCACCCTTTTCGTCTGCACCTTCTGGACCTGTCTGGTGGCACCCTACTTCGCCATCTTCACGTTCGCTCCCCAGGTTCTCGGGGCACTGCATCTCGATGACCCGAAGGCAGCCACCATTGCCACCAACAGCATCGCGCTGCTGGG
This sequence comes from Cutibacterium granulosum, assembly GCF_900186975.1. Classification (NCBI taxonomy): domain Bacteria; kingdom Bacillati; phylum Actinomycetota; class Actinomycetes; order Propionibacteriales; family Propionibacteriaceae; genus Cutibacterium; species Cutibacterium granulosum. Next base: position 657,300 of record NZ_LT906441.1, on the reverse strand, counting down.
GGTCACCGTCGGCATGGTGGTGATCGAGAGGATCGGACGCCGTGCCATGCTCATCCCGCCTTTCTGGGTCCAGACCGTGGCACTGCTGGTCATCGGACTCTGGAGCGGGGCCCCGACGTGGATCGTGGTGGTCTGCTTCGCGGCGTATGCCTTCTTCAACTCCGTGTCCGGCAATCTCACGGCGGTCTATCCAGCCGAGATCTTCCCCACCGACGTCCGCACCAGTGGCGTCGGCCTCGCCGCCGCTGCCAGCCGGGTGGGTGCCGCCATCGGCACCTGGCTGCTGCCACTGGGAATCACCCACCTCGGTATCCAGGCGTGCATGCTCATCGGCGCAGCCATGTGCGCCGGTGGCGCGCTGATGTCGCACTCCATGGCCCCCGAGACCACCGGGAAGGCCCTGACCCGAACCAGCGGTTGATCCCCTGCGGACCGACGAGATGTGGTGATCGTCGGCACCAGAAGAAGCTGGTTCGGGTGGTCCCTGCCGGTGCACAACCCCGCTCGCCCGCGGTGAACATCCGTGCCACGCAATGAACAAAATTGCATGAGTGTCGTCAGTTGATGAACGAACCGCAAAAGGTACTACCATCGGTCGTAGTTGACCCGATGATCGAAAAGGGAGAAGTCAGGCATGAGCACGGACACCCCGGTCGCCCCCGAGGAAGAGGGCTACTTCGTCAAGGAACGGCAGGACATTGCCGAGCGCCCAGACCTGTCGAACACCACAGGGCGCGTGTCGCCGGTACGGTCGCGCCGTCCCGTGTACCTGGACATGATGCCACCGTGCAACGGTGGGTGCCCCGCTGGTGAGAACATCCAGGAATGGCTGCGCCTCATCAAGGCCCACGAGGAGGAGAAGGCGTGGCGTCAGCTCACCACCGACAACCCCTTCCCCGCCATCGAGGGGCGTGTCTGCTACCACCCCTGTGAGGTCGAGTGCAACCGTGCCGACCTCGACGGTGCCGTCTCCATCCACTCCGTCGAGCGTTACCTGGGCGACATGGCCATCGAGAAGGGATGGCACTTCGAACGCCCCGTGGAGCGTTCCGGGCACCGCGTCCTCATCATCGGAGCCGGCCCAGCCGGACTGTCCGCCGCCTACCACCTGTCGATGATGGGCCACGACGTCGAGATCTATGACGCCGGCGACAAGTACGGCGGCATGATGCGCTACGGCATCCCCGAGTACCGGCTGCCGCGCGACATCCTCGAGGCCGAGGTGGAGCGTCTCGTCAACGACCTCGGCGTGAAGATCGTCCTCAACCATCCCGTCCAGGACCTCGACGAGGAGCGCGCCAAGGGCCGTTTCGACGCCGTCTTCGTGGCCATCGGTGCCCACCTGTCCAAGCGCGTCGACATCCCCACCGTCGACGCAGGACGCATGGTCGATGCCGTGAGCTTCCTGCACGACGTCTCCACCGGCAGCAAACCCGTCGTCGGACGCCGAGTGGCCGTCTACGGTGGCGGCAACACCGCCATGGACGCTGCCCGCGTCGCCAAGCGTCTGGGGGCCGAGGAGTCCATCATCGTCTACCGTCGCACCGCCGACCAGATGCCCGCCAATGCCGAGGAACGCGAGGAGGCCGAGCGTGAGGGGGTGCAGATGAACTGGCTGCGCACCATCACCGAGGTGGGCGACGACCTCACCGTCGAGGTCATGGAGCTCGACGAGAACGGCAAGCCGCACGGCACCGGCCGCTACGAGAAGCTCGAGGCCGACACCCTCATCCTCGCCGTGGGTCAGGAGGCCGACACGAGCTTCCTGCACAAGATGCCCGGCATGCGCTTCCGCCATGACGTCGTCGACGTCAACCCGCACACCCTCATGACCGACATCCCCGGCATCTTCGCCGGTGGTGACACCGTGCCCTCCGAACGCACCGTGACGATCGGCGTGGGACACGGCAAGCGCGCCGCCCGCCAGATCGACCTGTGGCTCAACCGTGAGACCGCCTACCCCTCCCCGCGCAACACGACGGTCGGGTTCACCGACCTCAACCTGTGGTACTTCGGCGACCACGGACGCCGTCACCAGCCCGAGCTCGATCCCACCCAGCGCATCGGGTTCGCCGAGGTCATCGGCGGTCTGGGCGACCAGCAGGCCCACTTCGAGGCCGAACGCTGCCTGAGCTGCGGCAACTGCTTCGAGTGTGACGGCTGCCTGGGAGCCTGCCCGGAGGACGCCATCATCAAGCTGGGCGAGGGACACCGCTACCAGTTCGACTACGACAAGTGCACCGGTTGCGGAGCCTGCGCCGAGCAGTGCCCCGTCCACGCCATTCAGATGATCCCGGAGGACACCCCCATCGAGTCCATCCAGGGAGCCGGCAACCCCACGGCCGGATGGGCCGTACGCCCCACGCCGAACCCCGTGCGTTCGGCACAAGCCAAGTTCAAGCTCGTCGAGAAGAACTGAAACGGAGAGACGAGGACATCATGGAACGTACCCGCATGATCGCAGACGGAAACACCGCCGCTGCTTCCGTCGCCTACCGCGTCAACGAGCTCTGCTCGATCTACCCCATCACCCCGTCCTCCCCGATGGCCGAGACCGCCGACGAGTGGTCGGCCGCCGGACGCGAGAACATCTGGGGAGCGGTGCCCACCGTCATCGAGATGCAGTCGGAGGGAGGCGCCGCCGGAGCCATCCACGGCGCCCTGCAGGGTGGTGCCCTGAGCACGACCTTCACGGCCTCCCAGGGCCTGCTGCTCATGATCCCCAACATGTACAAGATCGCCGGTGAGCTCACCAGCACCGTCTTCCACGTCGCAGCCCGCTCCCTGGCCGCCCAGGGCCTGTCGATCTTCGGTGACCACCAGGACGTCATGGCCTGCCGGCAGACCGGTTTCGCCATGCTGTGCTCCTCGACGGTGCAGGAGTGCCACGACATGGCACTCATCGCCCAGACCGCCACGATGAAGTCGCGCGTGCCGTTCATGCACTTCTTCGAGGGGTTCCGCACCTCCCACGAACTCAACGTGCTCGAGACGCTCTCCGACGACGACCTGCGTCAGTTCATCACCGACGACATGGTCCACGCCCACCGGGAGCGCGCCCTGTCACCGGCCCACCCGTTCATCCGTGGCACCGCCCAGAACCCCGACACCCACTTCCAGGCTCGTGAGACGGCCAACTCGTACTACAACGCCGTGCCCGGCATCGTCTCGGAGATCATGGACCAGTTCGCCGAGCTCACCGGACGTCAGTACCACCTGGTGGAGTACCACGGCGACCCGGAGGCCACCGAGGTCCTGGTGTGCATGGGCTCTGGTGCCCGCACGATCGAGCACACCATCGACTACCTCAACAGCCGCGGCCACAAGGTCGGTCTGGTCGAGGTACACCTGTTCCGCCCATTCCCGGCCGCCGAGATCGTCAAGGCCATCCCGTCGACCGCTCGCGCCGTCGCCGTGCTGGACCGCACCAAGGAGCCCGGTTCCAACGGTGAGCCGCTCTTCCTCGACGTCGTCGCCGCCCTCTCCGAAGGTGTGAGTCGAGGTGACCGCGCCTCGATGCCACTGGTCTGCGGTGGACGCTATGGCATCTCGTCGAAGGAGTTCACCCCGGGCATGGTGGCCGGCATCGTCGACGAGCTGGAGAAGGAGGAGCCGCGTCCGCGCTTCACCGTCGGCATCAACGACGACGTCACCAACCTCTCCCTGCCCTACACCGATCTGGACATCGAGGATCCCAAGACCCTGCGTGCAGTGTTCTTCGGCATGGGTTCCGACGGCACCGTCGGTGCCAACAAGAACACCATCAAGATCCTTGGCTCCGACGCCGACACCTACGCCCAGGGCTACTTCGTCTACGACTCGCGCAAGTCGGGGTCGCGCACGACCTCGCACCTACGTTTCGGGCCCAACCCGATCGAGGCTCCGTACCTGGTGACCAAGGCCGGGTTCATCGGCATCCACGCTTGGGGGATCCTCGAGTCCATCGACGTGCTGACGATGGCGCGCGAGGGCACCACCGTGCTGCTCAACTCGCCGTACGGTCCGGACGAGGTGTGGAGCAAACTGCCACGCACCTTCCAGCAGCAGGTCGTCGACAAGAAGCTCGACCTGTGGACCATCGACGCCCTGTCGGTGGCACGTGAGGTGGGCCTGCGCAACCGCACGAACACCATCCTGCAGACGTGTTTCTTCGCGATCTCGGGAGTGCTGCCCAAGGACGAGGCCATCGAGCGGATCAAGGACTCGATCCAGAAGACCTACGGCAAGAAGTCCCAGAAGATCGTCGACATGAACCACGCGGCCGTCGACGCCTCCCTGGAGCACCTGTTCCAGGTGAAGGTCCCCGAGTCGGTCGACGCCAACCACGACCTCGTCGAACCGGTGCGCGACGACTCGCCGGAATTCGTCAAGACGATCACCGCGAGGATGATCACCGGCGAGGGAGACCTGCTACCGGTCTCCAGCCTGCCCGCCGACGGCACCTACCCGGCCGGTACGACCCGTTTCGAGCACCGCACCCTCTCCGACGTCATCGCCGAGTGGGACCCGCAGGCCTGCATCCAGTGCGGAAACTGTGCCTTCGTGTGCCCGCACGGCGTCATTCGCGCCAAGTACTACCAGAAGTCGGCCCTGGAGGGCGCCCCGGAGACCTTCGAGTCCGCCCAGCTCAACGCCGCCGGTCTGCCCGAGTCATGCTACACCCTGCAGGTGGTGCCCGACCAGTGCACCGGCTGTGGTCTGTGCGTCGAGGCATGCCCGGCCCATCCGGTCGGACGCCCGGATCGCAAGGCCATCAACCTGGCCGAGCACTTGGACAAGACCGATCAGCGCGAGAACGTCGAGTTCTTCAACTCCCTGCCGGTCAACGACCGGTCCCGGGTGGACTTCGCCACCGTGCGTGGCACCCAGTTCCTCGAGCCGCTGTTCGAGTTCTCCGGTGCCTGTGCCGGCTGCGGTGAGACGCCCTACGTCAAACTCATCACCCAGCTCTTCGGTGACCGTGCCGAGGTGGCCAATGCCACCGGTTGTTCGTCGATCTACGGTGGCAACCTGCCGACCACCCCCTGGGGCAAGAACGCCGACGGACGTGGACCGGCCTGGTCGAACTCGCTGTTCGAGGACAATGCCGAGTTCGGTCTGGGCATGCGGCTGGCCTCCGACGTACAGGCCGGGCTGGCCAAGCGTCACCTGCAGGCCATGTCCGACCAACTCGACCCCGAGCTCGTCGACGACCTGCTCAACGCCCCGCAGCTCACCGAGCACGACCTGGTGGACCAGGAACGTCGCGTCGCCAAGCTCGTCGACCAGCTGCAGACGATGGAGCAGACCCCGCTGGTACGCAACCTGCTGAGTGTCGCCGATCACCTGCTGCGTCGCTCGGTGTGGATCATCGGCGGTGACGGCTGGGCCTACGACATCGGTTCGGGCGGCGTGGACCACGTGCTCGCCTCCGGCCGTGACGTCAACGTCCTGGTGATGGACACCGAGGTGTACTCCAACACTGGTGGTCAGGCCTCCAAGTCGACACCGCTGGGTGCCGTCGCCAAGTTCGCCTCCGGCGGCAAGCAGACCGCCAAGAAGGACATGGCCATGCAGGCCATCGCCTACGGCTCGGTCTATGTTGCCCGGGTGGCCTTCGGCTCGGACCCGCAGCAGGCCCTGCAGGCCTTCCGTGAGGCCGAGGCCTACCCCGGCCCATCGCTCATCATCGCCTACAGCCACTGCATCGCCCACGGCTACGACCTCAAGAACGGCCTGGACCAGCAGTACAAGGCGGTGCACTCGGGGCACTGGCCGCTCATGCGCTACAACCCGGTGCTGGCCGAGGATGGCAAGAACCCGTTCCTGCTCGACTCGCCCCGTCCGGATACCACGTGGCGCGACTACACCAAGCTGGAGCTGCGTTACCGGATGCTCGCCAAGGCCCACCCCGAGGAGGCCGAGCGGCTTCTGGACCTGGGTCAGCGTCAGGTCGAGAAGAAATGGCAGGAGTACGAGCAGATGGCAACGATGGGCCCGGAGTCCTTCGCCATCGACGCCCGACTCAAGAACATCACCTCCGGCTCCAACCGGGGCTGAGATCCACCAATGACGCCGGCCGTGGCTTTCCGTATCCATCGCGTACCCCTGGGCCCACCCCCGTACGCGGGGGCCACGGCCGGCCCTTTCCCCGTCCCTCCCACATCACTGGATCCTGGCCCCGTCGGCCCCGATCCGTCAGCCATCCACATCCACCTGGTCAGAAGTCAATCTGCCCCGGACCCGTCTGAGAGGTGCATCCCATGAGCGTCGATCTGAGCACGAACTATCTCGGTCTGCCACTGCGCAACCCCATCGTCGCCTCTGCTGGACCCATCCAGCAGACCACTGACGGCGTCAAGGCCCTGGCCGACGCCGGGGTCGGTGCCGTCGTCATGTACTCCCTGTTCGAGGAGCAGGTGAGGCATGAGGAGGCCCGGATGGCCGAGGTGGAGCTGGAGTACATGAACTCCTTCGCCGAGTCACTGAGTTTCTTCCCCACCGTCGCCAGCAACGCTGGTGGCATCACCGAGAAGTACCTCAGGCATCTCGAGGCGAGCGTCAAGGCGGTCGACGTTCCCGTCATCGGCTCCCTCAACGCTGCCGGGGTGGGCAACTGGGTCAAGACCGCCCACCGCATGCAGGACGCCGGAGCCGCGGCCCTGGAGTGCAACATCTACGCCGTGCCCGACATCGGGATGAGCGGTCCGGAGATCGAGGATCGCCACATCGAGATCGTCTCGGCCGTCAAGGACGCCATCGACATCCCGGTGGCCGTCAAGGTGCTCCCGTTCTTCTCCGCCCCCGGCAACATGATGCTGCGACTGGCTGCCGCCGGAGCCGACGGGCTCGTCATGTTCAACCGGTTCCTGCAGCCCGACATCGACATCGAGACCCTCGGTGTCGAGTCCGGGGTGTGGCTGTCCAACAAGGTCGAGCAGCGCACCGCCCTCACGTGGATCGCCGCCATCTCCAAACAGGTGGACGCCTCCATCGCCGCCACCTCGGGTGTGGCCACCCCCGAGGATGCCATCAAGTACATCCTTGCCGGCGCCGATGTCGTCATGTCAACCTCGGCCCTGGTGCGCAACGGCGCCGACTACGCCACCGAGATCATCGACGGGCTGAGCAGTTACCTGGAACGCAAGCAGCTCAGCCTGGAGCAGGCTCGTGGCCTGCTCGCCGTGCCCGACGACGCCTCGGCAGCCGAGTACGAGCGCAACGGCTACGTCTCGGCCCTGGAGAAGGCCAAGACCACCTACGGCAGCCTGCGCTGAGATTCCCGTAGTACTCCCCGTACTTACACAGCTCAGTACCGCGCAGCCCCGTACTACTGCACAGCTAGTACCGCGCAGCCCCGTACCGTGAACAGGGGCCGTCAGCACCCGAACGCCCTGTGGTCCCACGGCACGTGCCGTGGGACCACAGACGTCATGGCCTGGTGAGATAACGAAGCGGTTAGCGTCCCAATACGTTGTGAGGGCGTTGCACAACAGGCTTGACGCACATCGTGGGGCTCGCGACGGCTGACGTAGGCCCACACAGACGGAGACCCCACCACGTGCAAGTCGATGCCGGACCTGCGGACCACCATCCCGGAATGGAGGTGGACCCAGACGCGTGCAAGTTGGGCGCGTGCAAGTTGATGGGGCCTCAATCTGCACGACGATCGGTCCTTGAGTGGATGTTGTTCGGGCCGACCCCGATGGGCCGGCCCGAACAAGAAAGTTGAGAGAGCTCAGTCAGCAATGAGATGACGCCCCGTCCAACAGGCCAGTGGAAACGGCACGGGCAGACGGAACGCCCGTGGTGATCCGGTGCGGCCGGATCACCATCCACTCACTGGTGGCGCGCCGTCACCAGCTCACTGATAGCGCACCGTCACCAGACCGGCACCGGGAGCAATGGCGTTCATCGCTGCGGTGGAGAGGTCCAGGCAGCGTCCCCCGACGTAGGGACCGCGGTCGTTGATGCGCACCGAGACCGTCTTGCCATTGCTCACATTGGTGACGCGAATGGTCGAACCGAGCGGCAGGGTACGGCTGGCAGCAGTGAGCTTGGAGGGATCGAAGGTCTCACCCGAGGCAGTCGGACCACCCGCGGTACCGTCGCCAGCTCCATAGGTGGAGGCCTGACAGGTGGTCCCGCCGGTCACCGGATTGGAGCTGGAGCCGCCACCGTTGCTGACGGTCGACGCGCTGGCAGACTTGCCGGCAGCGCCCTTCTTCGCGGGTGAGGGTTTCGACGTGGACTTGGTCCCGACCTTCTTCACCTCGTCGGTGGCAGGCTTGACGACCTTGCTGGAGATCTTGCGCTCACCAGCCTTCTTGCCGTTCTTGTAGGTGACCTCCCAAGTTTCCTCGTTGACGCCGTTGACGCCCTTGGTGGTGATCTTCGTGGTGCCCTTGTCCATCGAGGAGTCCTTGACCGTCTTGGTCTTGAACTTCGCGTCGGACTTGCGGGTCTCCTTCTTGGTGTCGACCTTGGTGAAGTCGATGACCATGCCATAGGTGAGCGGAGTGCCCAAGCCCGGCTTGGAGATGTCGTTGGAGTCCACCTTGATGCCAGCAGCCTTGAGGGCGTCGGCAACGGTTCCCCGCGCAGAAACCTGCTGGCTCTTGGAGCCAGTCTTGACGATGACGTCCTGGGCGGTGCGAACGGTGATCGACAGCCCCTGACGTGAGATACCGGACGAGCGGCTCACCGACAGGTTGTCGTTGGAGTCGACCAGGCCTGCCTTCGCGAGGAAGTCCGAGACGTTCGTCTCGGTGGTCCAGCGAGTGACCTTCTTGCCGTCCACCGTGAGGACGACCTTGCGTCCGTACTTGACGGTGATGACCGATCCATCGGAGACGTCACTGTTCAGTGCTGGCTGCACGGAGTCGTGCTCACCCACCGTGATGCCCTGGGAACCCAGGACTTCCTGAACAGTTCCGGGGTGAACCTTGGCCTCACGAGAGACACCGTCCACCGAGATGGTGACATCGTCACGGTTGAGGACGTTGGCCATCGTCACGCCACCGGCAGTGGTCAGTGCAACGGCTCCGGCGATCGCAGAGGCAATGATCTTCGACATTCGCTTCCCAAGAGGTCGGGGGCTCGAGTGCTCTGTGGTTCTCGAGGGCCCAGAACGGTCAGTTGCTATGTACCGGCCGGGCGTTGACGCCCAACCACACGCCACTCACGCAGCGCTTGGTAAACGATACGACGCATTCCCCTCAAAAACCAAAAATTTCCTGAGAAAAACTCAGAAAGCAGGGCGCCTGGCGTTCGGCGCCGAGCCATCTGAGCCTGTCATGACGGGCTGAAATGGGTTTCTCATGTTCTCAGGATCGCGGGCGGAACCCGGTGAGCCTCAGACTGTTGAGCACGACGAACACCGACGAGAACGACATCGCCGCAGCAGCAATGACCGGGGTGAGCAGGCCCAGGGCGGCGACGGGGATGGCGAGGACGTTGTAGCCGAATGCCCACCACAGGTTGCCGCGGATGATCCCACGGGTGGCGTCGGCGAGCTCCAGGGCATCCACCCCGGCACCCAGATCGGCACGGGTGAGGGTGACGTCCGCTGCAGCGATGGCGACATCGGTACCGGTCCCCATGGCCATGCCCAGGTCTGCCGTGGCCAGGGCAGCCGCATCGTTGACGCCGTCACCGATGAAGGCCACTCGACTCCCCTGCTGCCGCAGCTGCTCGACAACCGTCACCTTCTGGCCAGGGGTGGTCTCGGCATGGACCTCGTCGATGCCGACGGTCTCGGCCATCGTGTGGGCAGCGCCGGGATTGTCACCGGTGAGCAGCACGGGCCGCAGCCCACGACGGCGCATCCGTTCGACGGATCGGGCGGAGCTGGGGCGCACGGTGTCGGAGACGGTGAGCGCCCCGCGCACCTGATCGGCCACGCTGACGACGAGTACGGTGTGGCCGCTTTCGGCGGCCTGTTCGACGGCGGCACGCAGGCCTTCGGGCAGGGGAACCAGGCCGGGGCGCCCCACCACGATCTGGACGGGTTCAGCCTGAGAGGTCTCCTCCTGCTGTCGATCTGTCTGCTGTTGATCAACGTCCGGTCGATCCGGCGTGTGCGCCTCATGTGGTTGATCCTGCGCCTGGCTCAGTCGACCACGTACCCCCTGCCCGGGCAGGGCCTCGACGTCGTCCACCTGGGCCGGACGGACACCCAGCTGTTCGGCTCGGTGCAGCACCGCATGGGCGATGGGGTGTTCCGAGCCGGACTCCACCCCGGCCGTCAGGCGAAGGAGTTCCTCGGCCTGTCGACCGTCAAGGGCTTCGCCGTCAGATCCAAGGACCTGTGCCACGGCCATGACGGCACTGGTGAGGGTGCCGGTCTTGTCCATGACGACGGTGTCGATGCCCTGGGCACGCTCCAGTGCCTGGGGCCCACGGATGAGCACCCCCATGCGGGCACCGCGCCCGGTCCCGGCGAGCAACGCCAGCGGAGTGGCGAGCCCCAGAGCACACGGGCAGGCGATGATGAGCACCGAGATGGCCGCGGTGAGGGCCGCCGCCACGCGTCCGGTGACGAGCATCCACACCACGAAGGTGAGCACGGCGATGCCGATGACCGCCGGGACGAAGACTGCCGAGATCTTGTCGGCCAGGTCCTGGCTGGACGAGCGTCCGGTCTGGGCCTCGTCGATGAGACGGGCGATGTGGGCGAGCTGGGTGTCGTCGCCCACGGCGGTCGCCTGTACGACGAGCCGACCGGAGCTGTTGATCGCCGAACCGACGACGGCGTCCCCCGGACCGACCTCCACCGGCACGGACTCACCGGTGAGCATCGAGTTGTCGACGGCAGAGCGTCCCTCGACGACGGTCCCGTCGGCGCTGACGCGTTCCCCGGGGCGCACGACGAACCGTTCGCCCACCCCCAGGGCTGCGATGGGTCGTTCCACCTCGGTGCCGTCACTGGTGAGCAGGTGGACGATGGTCGGACGCATGTCGAACAGGGCCTGCAGTGCCGAACCGGCCTCGGCCCTGCTGCGATGCTCGATGTAACGACCCGCCAGGATGAACATGATGACGCCGACGGCTGCTTCGAGGTACAGCGACCCAGCGGCATGTGTCTGGGAGCTGGACAGTCGCCAGGTCATGTGGTGCCGCATGCCGATACGGCCCGCATCACCCCAGATGAGTGCCCACAGGGACCATCCCAGGGAGGCCAGGGACCCCATGCTGATGAGGGTGTCCATGGTCGTCGCGCCATGCTTGAGGTTCACCCAGGCTGCGCGGTGGAAGCCGAATCCGCACCAGAACACCACGGGCAGGGTGAGCGCCAGGCAGACCCACTGCCAGGCCGGGAACTGCAGTGTCGGCGTCATGGACAGCACGATGACCGGCAGACCGAGCACCATCGCCCCGATGAGGCGATGCCTCAGCTGCGTCTGGCGATCGACGACCGGTTCGCTGGTGGACGACGGCCGGGCCTGGTATCCGGTGCGGGTGACGACGTCGATGAGGTCGTCCTGACTCACCTGGGGCGGGGCCAGGACGTGTGCCTTGGCCGTGGCGTAATTGACGGTGGCCTTGACCCCGTCGACCTTGTTGAGCTTCTTGGTGATCCGGGCAGCGCAGGAGGCACAACTCATGCCGGAGATGTCCAGGTCGACGGTTCGGCGCGCCCCACCATTGTCGGCAGGCTCGTCAGCCGTCATGACGTTGGTGCCCGGGCCACCATTTGCCGTGTGGACGTTGCGGGTCGCCGTGTGGACGTTGCGGGCAGGTGTGACGGTGTGCGGGGAACCGGCAGCCGACCCCTCGGTGCTGATCGGATCAACACCGGAGGCACCGGCCACCGTGACGTTCCTTGACTCGTTCTGGTCGTGTCGAGACGTGGGTACTCCTCAGTGATGGCCGCCGCACTTGCACTCGCCCTCACCGTGGGCGGCGTGCCTCTCAGCAGCATCGGCGGAGTGCTTGTGCTCGCCACAGCCGCAGTCACAACCATCCTTCTCGTCGTGACAGTCGCACTCACAGTCCTTGTCGGCACCGGCCTCGCCAGCGTGCTCGCAGCAGTCATCCTTCTCGTCGTCGCACGAGCAGTCATCGTGCTTGTCACCGCACTGGCAGGCGTCCGCCGAGTTCTTGCCACAGGCACACGTACCCTCGGGGTGGCCAGCGGTGTCGAGGCTGTCCGCCTTGGTCGCGGTGTACTCGCCAGCCTCGTCCAAGGCCTTGTTGATGGCATCCATGCTGATCTCCTCAGCCGAGTCGATGGTCATGGAGCCGGTCTCCAGGCTCACGTACACCTTGTCGACGCCGTCAATGGCCGAGACCTCCTCGGTGATCGCCTTGACGCAGTGCTCGCAGGTCATGCCGGTGATCGTGTATGTCGTGTTCATGTCAGTACCTTTCGTTGGGAACGTTGGATCGTGGGAAGAACGGAGATGACGTCTGGCCCGAATGGGAGTCCAAGACCCCTGGAGCCGTGCACGGCGGGAGTACGGAACCGAGTCGAGCCTCAGGACCTGACGAGCCGGGCAATGGCACGATTCGCCTCGTCGATCTTGTCGGTCGCCTCCTGACCACCGCATTGGGCGGCCCGAGCCACACAGTGGTTCATGTGTTCGGACAGCAGTTTGAGTGACAGCGACTTGAGGGCGGAGTTCACCGCAGCGATCTGGGTGAGGATGTCAATGCAGTACTTCTCCTCCTCAACCATCCGCTCCAACCCGCGCACCTGACCTTCGATACGGTGCAGACGACGCAGGTAGGCATCCTTCTCGCCGAGATACCCGTGCCCCGGTGATCCAGGCGCAGTGGTCGACGACGTGGCGACGCCGACGTCCGTACCTTCCTGGGGCTCGACGTACTCTCGGGGCACTGCATCCGAGACCGACGCGTCCTGGGAGAACGCGAGATCCATCGCACTACCGCACTGGCACGATTCAGCCATCCGCCACCTCCGACTCGGACGATACCCCAGTGGGGTATTCGAGACAATGGCTCGACGCTGCTCTTCACCCTCGACGAACGTCCACCATCCGCATCCCCTCACCCGTCGCATCCCGCCAACCGGGAATGGCACCTCGAGCCATTCGAACGCCGGCTGCGATCACGACCCCTCACACCCCCATGATCATGTGGACAACTCCTTGCCAGAGCAGGAAAAAGAAGTCACTCGGGAGTGTTCGACACCTGTGTGCAGCACGTTCGATACACAGGGTTCACCGGTGTGTCACTGTCGAAAAATATCGGTCGTTTTTATGTTTCTCCTAGTCAGAGCGGTTCTATCGGCGTGTCGTCAACAGGGAACAGTGAGTTGTCCACAGTTGTCCACAAGTTTTCCCCACCCGGTCCACCGGCTTCCACCGGTTGTCCACACACCCTGTGGAAAACTCCGTCCTGGTTAGTTGACAAGCGTCCATTCCAGCCCCTTGAATGGAGCCGGCGACACCGTCCTGCCGTTGCGCAAGCGCTGCACACGTTCAACCCTGTGACGGCCGCCCCGGCACCCGCACGTCCCGAGAGGCACACCGCCTTGCCGGGCCCTCGTCCTGAAGGTGATGACTTTGCCAGACCCAGCGAGCAGCATGCGCGCAGATCTCACTCCGCCCCAGGACCTCGATGCCGAACGCTCCGTGCTCGGTTCGATGCTCATGAGCAAGGACGCCATCTCCGACACCGTCGAGATCCTCAAGGGACGGGACTTCTACCGCCCGGCACACGAGACGATCTTCGACGCCATCCTGTCGCTGTACTCTCGCGGCGAGCCTGCCGACGCCATCACCGTCGGCGCGGAACTGGAACGCACCGATCAACTCGATCGGATCGGTGACCGCGTCTACCTGGCCGACCTGCTCGGTTCGGTCTCGATCGCCGAGAACGCCTCGTACTACGCCAGGATCGTCTCCGACAAGGCAGTGCTGCGCCGTCTCGTCGACGCCTCGATGCGCATCTCACAGATGGCCTACCAGGGGCAGGGGGACGTCGCCGACACGGTGGACGCCGCCCAGCAGGAGCTCTACGACGTCGCCGAGGGACGCACCAGCGACGACTACCACATCCTGTCCGAACTGCTCGAGAGCACCTGGGACGAGTTGGAGTCCATCGAGAGCCGTGGGGACGCCATGGGCGGCATCCCCACCGGGTTCGCCGATCTTGACGAACTCACCAATGGCTTCCAGCCAGGACAGATGATCATCGTCGCGGCCCGTCCGGCAATGGGCAAGTCAACGGTGGGACTGGACTTCGCCCGGGCCGCGTCGGTGAAGAACAACCTCACCAGCGCCATCTTCTCCCTGGAGATGGGGCGCAACGAGATCGTCATGCGACTGATGTCGGCCGAGGCGGGCATGGAGCTGTCCCGGATGCGCAGCGGGCGCCTCACCGAGGAGGACTGGCAGCGGTTGGCGTCCACCGCGACGAAGATCTCGTCCGCCCCGCTGTACATCGACGACTCCCCCAACCTCACCATGATGGAGATCCGGGCCAAGGCACGTCGCCTCAAGCAGAAGCACGACCTCCAACTCGTCGTCATCGACTATCTGCAGCTCATGACGAGCGGCAAGCGGGTGGAGTCGCGTCAGTTGGAGGTCTCGGAGTTCTCCCGCCAGATCAAGCTGCTGGCCAAGGAGTTGGAGATCCCGGTGGTCGCGCTCTCCCAGCTCAACCGTGGCCCCGAGCAGCGCACCGACAAGCGACCCATGGTGAGCGACCTGCGCGAGTCCGGATCGCTGGAGCAGGACGCCGACATGGTCATCCTGCTGCACCGTGAGGACGTCTACGACAAGGAGTCCCCGCGCGCCGGGGAGGCCGACTTCATCGTCGCCAAGCACCGCAACGGCCCCACCCGTACCATTCCCGTGGTGTTCCAGGGCCACTACTCGCGGTTCGTCGACCTGCAGAAGTGATCGATTGTTGGGCCGGAACACACGACGGGCTACCGTGAGGTCATGGACGCCATGCATGCTGTCGCCGTCACCCAGTCCCTGCCGATCACCGATCCCGACGTCTTCGTCGACGTGGACCTGCCAGTGCCCAGCCCTGGCCCGCTCGACCTGCTCGTGGAGATCGAGGCGATCTCCCTCAACCCCATCGACGTGAAGCTTCGCCGCAAGGCCGGAACCCCCGACGAACCGCTCGTCCTGGGTTTTGACGCCGCCGGGGTGGTACGCGCCGTCGGTGAGCGGGTGAGCGACTTCCAGGTGGGCGACTCCGTCTGGTTCTCCGGGCAGAGCAACCGGCCGGGCTGCTACGCCCAGTACACCCTCGTCGACTCCCGGATCGCCGCCCGACGTCCGGCAAGCCTGAGCGCCGCCGAGGCCGCCGCCATGCCGTTGACGAGCATCACGGCATGGGAGGGGCTGCACGATCACCTGCGCATCGGTGCCCACGACTCACTGCTCATGATCGGCGGTGCCGGCGGGGTGGGGTCGATGGTGATCCAGCTGGCCCGACTGGCCACCGACGGGGACGTCGTCGCCACGTCCTCCCGGGAGGTGTCCCGAGCCTGGTGCCGGGACATGGGGGCCACCGCAGTCATCGACCACCGCAATGATCTTGCCCAGGAATTGCACGAGGTCGGGGTCAACGGCGTCGAGACCGTCTTCTCGGCCTACACCGTCGGCAGGGAGGCCGAACTGGCACAGCTCATGAGACCGTTCGGCAGACTCGTCATGATCGACGGCACCGACTCCTTCGACATGACGGCGTTCAAACCCAAGTCGTTGAGCGTCACCAGCGAGTCGATGTTCGCTCGTCCCATCTTCGGCACCGCCGACGTCGCCGAGCAGGGCCGGATCCTGGCGAGAGTGGCCGATCTCGTCGACGAGGGGCGACTGCGCACCACGGTGGCCCATCAGTTGCAGGGTCTGACGGTGGACAACATCGTCGAGGGGACGGCCCTGGTGGAGTCGGGCCGGATGGTGGGCAAGATCGTCGTCACGGCGTGAGCGTCCAGAACCATCCGAACGACGCGACGCCCGAACCACTCGGGGTCATGGCAGCACGAGGAGGATCTGACGTGTCAGAGTCAGGACGCGTGGCCGGGCCGGGACACGTGACAGGGCCAGGACGTTCCCGGCCACACCCCTTGGGGAAGAGTGCTGGGCTGGACCTGTCCGAGCCAGCCGATCGGGTGGCACCACGTCTGCTCGGGGCGACGATCATGCACGGTTCGGTGGGGGTACGACTCACCGAGGTCGAGGCCTATCTGGGCATTGACGACCCGGCATCGCACGCGGCACGCGGACCCACCCCGCGCAGCTCGGTGATGTTCGGCCCACCCGGTCACATGTACGTCTACCTCTCCTACGGCATTCATCGATGCGTCAATGTGGTGTGCAGCCCGGACGGGACGGCCTCGGCGGTGCTGCTGCGTGCCGGGCAGATCGTGTGCGGAGTGGACGAGGTGCGTTCCCGACGCGGCGCCGTGCCCGCACGTCGACTGGCCAGTGGGCCGGGCAATCTCGGATCGGCTCTGGGAGCGGATCTCACCGACTGGGGAGCGGCCCTCACAGTGTGTGCCATGGGTTCGCCCATCGAACCAGCCACCGAGGGCCTGGTAAACGATCCCCCGCACCCGGACGGCCATGACCGGCTGGGCACGGATCAGTCCACACCAGATGGCGTCACCCACCATGACTGCCCACCCCGATGGCGGCTCATCCCGGCCAGCGAGCCTGTTCGGTACCGCACCGGGCCGCGGGTGGGGATCAGTCGCAATGCCGATGCTCCGTTGCGGTTCTGGATCGACGGCGACCCCACCGTCTCCGGACGACGATGAGACTGCCCGGAGCCTGACCTTGGTCACGGACCAACGAGGTGTCGAGACGGTGCCAGCCACGAATGACGAAGCATCGTGGCGAAGCCAGATCACGGCCGACGAGGTATCGAGTCGAGGTCAGAACACGGCTGACGGGGTACCGAGTCGGGCCCCGGCGCGAACGGAACCGGGAGGAGTCAACCGCCCAGCTCCCTCCGAGTGCCCCAGGGAAGCGGACATCACCAGGAGACCGGGGTTGCCATTCGGGATTGCTCGGCCCCTTCACCGTCCCGACCGGGTCGTGCCGCGCATCGGGGTGGCGGTGAGCGGGTCCTCGGGCCACGGGTGCTTGATGTAGCGTCCCCGATTCTCCGCTCGTACCTGCGGGTAGACGTTGGCCCAGAAGCTCGCGAGATCGTCGGTGACGGCCAAGGGACGTCGAGCCGGGGAGAGCAGGTGCAGGAGCACCGGCAGACGTCCGTTGCAGATCACCGGGGTCGTCGTCCACCCGAAGCACTCCTGCAGCTTCACCGCGAGCACCGGGGGTGAGTCGTCACCGACCTCGGGGTAGGCGAGCCGAATGTGGGAACCGGTGGGCACCTCGATGGTCTCGGGAACGAGATCGTCCAGATGACTGGCCTGTGGCCAGGGCAGCAGGGCACGCAGTCCCGCCGCCGGGCTGAATGGCTGTCCGGCAGCGACGGCGTCCAGGTCGATCCACTCACGCGCCCGGTCGATGAGGGCAACTTCGCCCACATCGGGCCAGCCTCCCCCAGCGCTCCCGCCATTGTCGGCCCCCGCACCCATGATTCGGTGCAGCACGCCGAGCCGTCGACGCAGCATGTCTGCCGAGGCCGACCAGGTGAGCACCCCGTGACCATCGATGCCCAGGCCGTGCTCGTGCAGTGCCGCCACCACCGCGTCACGAGCCGCTTGCCCACCGACGGTGATCGGGGTGGAGCTCAGCTCGATGGCACCCAGCCGGTGCACCAGTCGTCCCTGGACCTTGCCACCACCAGATCGACCCGCACCGTCCTGCCAAGTGGCAATCTCCTCGGTGACCTCGAGGCCCTGCGCAGCCTGCATGGCGCGTTCCGGGGCCAGTGGTGCAGCCGAGCGGATGACGGCACCGGACTGACCGCGCCGCGTGGTGCGGGAGACGTCGGCCACCGCGAGCCACTGCGCACCCGTCAACGGTGATCCGACCGGCAGATCAGCTGCCGTACCGGAGGCGAGCAGATAGTTTCTCGACCCCGCACCACGCTGACGCGCGACGTTCTGGGGGCGGGCCAGGGCCACGACGAGGGCCACTGCATCGTCCGCGTCACCGGCAGACCCTCCGCCCGGGGATGCAGCCCCGTATGGGGTTGGCCCAGCAGCATCCCCCGCCCGGCCATGTTCAGTGGGGCCAAGCTCGGTTCGACCAGGCTGGGCCGAACTGGCCCCAGCCGTACCCGGTTGCTGCGAGCCCTGGTCTCGGGCGATCTGCTCCAGCCGCCGCACCTGCACCCGCCACTGGGGTGACGCACGATGGTTTCCCGACCGCAGTGCGTGCACCAGCCCCGGGAGATCCGCCTCGGCGGCGCGTTCCCCAAGCTCCAGGGCGGCGACGGTCTGCGCAGCGGCCCGGGCACCAACCATCTGGGCTCCCGTGAGCAGGCCGCGGGCCAGGGCCGGGCTCGTCGGCACCAGGGCGAGCCGTCGTCCCCAGCGTGTGGGGCGTCCCTGCTCGTCCACGGCGCCCATGACACGCAACTGCTCCACGGCGTCCCGCACCTGGTCCGGCGGCAGCGGATCGGGCAGGGCCATCCCCTCACCGCAGGGTGCGCCCCAACAGGACAGGGTGAGCAGCGGCCCAGTGAGGTCGGCGTGCCTGATCTCCGGGGCGGGTTCGGCATCCATGCCGGTCCAGTCCTCGGCTGCCAGACAACGCACCGCCACCCCGGGCCCCAGACGAGCGGCACGTCCGGAGCGTTGGATCGCCGCAGCCCGGGACTCCCGTACCGTCACCAAGCCAGTCATGCCCCTGCCACGGTCCAGACGCGGCTCCCGGGCCAGCCCTGAGTCGATGACCAGACGCACCCCCGGCACGGTGAGGGACGACTCGGCGATGGAGGTCGCCACGACCACGCGCGGTCTGGTCGGGGCGGTGAGCACCTGGTCCTGGTCGCGCAGACTCATCGAACCGGTGAGGGTCATCACCTCGACCTGCGGCAGCGCGGTACGCAGGTGCGCAGCCACCTGCTCCACCTCCCACGCCCCCGGCAGGAAGACGAGGGCACAAAGAGGTGCGTCGGTGCCCGATGCGCCCGGACCGTTGTCAGCATGCGGTTCACGGGCGCCCTCGTCACCAAACCCACAGGTGTTCCCGGTGCCGGGATCACTGGTCAGCGTCGTGACGGCCTGGCAGGTCTGACGGCTCACATGGTCGAGGAATCTCCGATTTACCCGAGACCCGTCGGTGGCAGGCGCACCGAATGGTGCCCAGCGCACCTCGAGAGGGTGCAACACCGACGGCACCTGCACCGTGGCCACCCGGCGTCCGGTGCCGCGGGTCAGCAGGTCCGACCACCGCTCGGCTTCCAGGGTGGCCGACATGGCGACGAGTCGCAGGTCGTCGCGCAACTGGACGAGCTCACAGAGCATGGCGACCAACAGGTCGGAGTCGAGATGACGCTCGTGGACCTCGTCGAGGACGACGGCGTCAACCCCGCCAAGTTCGGGATCGGTGAGCAGCCGGCGCACCAGCACCCCGGTGGTGACGAACTCGATCCGGGTCGAGGGGGCGAGGGTGGACTCGCCACGCACGGTGTGGGCAGCCACCTGCCCCGGTCTGGTGCCGGTGAGTTGACACAGACGTCGTGCCGCGGCCCGAGCCGCCATCCGTCGTGGCTGGGTGACGATCACCCGACCGGTACTCCCACCGTCCGGGCGGGCGCCGTTTGGACGGGCATCACCCGCAGCGCCCGTGGCGAGAAGGGAGGCGACCAGGGGCGGCACGAAGGTCGTCTTGCCGGTACCGGGTGGGGCCTGGACAACCATCGCCCCATCTGCCAGACCAGCTTCCAGATCGGCGCGGTACCTGCTGATCGGCAGTCCGGCGCCGATGTGCTGCAGGTCGATGGGCACTGAGTCGGCGGTCACTGGGGCTGGGAGGACTCGTTCACACCATCATCCGTGGATGAGGTGGCAGATGGTTCTGCACCACCGTCGGAGCCGGACTTGTCGGTACGAGGACGCCGGAGGTTGGCATCCTGGAGCGCTGGTGTCTCCCCCACCGACTCGGGATTCTGCACCGTCTCGGTGAGCGGTTCGGGTGCATCGTCCAGGGTGAATGCGGTGGCCGGCACCTCGGACCAGGCACCGACGACATTGCGAGCGATCATGGTCATGATCTGCACGGCGTCATGTTCGGCACCATCCAGGGCAGCGAACTCGTCGGGGCTCATCCAGGCCAGTTCCCGGGACTCCCCCGGTCCGGGCTCCCCCACCGGGTCCTCGTCGGTGATCATGGCCATGACGAGGTCGGAGTGGAAATGGCCCGGGTAGGGGCTGTGGGTGTTGACGGCAACCGGGGCGGGGTGCATGACGTCGTGGATGCAGCCCTCGACTGCCGGCAGGGCCTGCAGCACGCGCAGCTGGCTGAGCTCGTAGCCGGTCTCCTCGCGCAGCTCGTGGGCCAGCGCCTGCCACGGATTCTCGGTGTGCTCGATGTGCCCACCGGGCTGCAGCCAGATGTTCAGCTTGCGGTGCCGGTGCACCAGAGCCTTGACCTCACCGTCCTGACGGCGCATGATCCAGGCGCTGATCGTCATGTCGTGTCCGTGCGGCTGGGTGTGAAGATGCGGCATGGATCCAGATTTTCACACCCGCACAAGGGTTGTCAGTCCACAGCTGGATGGGCGGCTCACCCCACGGTGAGAAGGTAACATTCCTCACATGAGCCGTAACACCACCATCATCGCCAGCGTGGCCGTGGCCGTGGCCGCCGTCACCATCGCCTCCGCCACCGTTCTTGCCAAGGCGCGCAGCGGCGCCGATCCGCGTATCGACGCAACCTCCAACGACTCCCTCAAGACCCTGCGCAGGACTCGTCCGTCCGGGGGCCGGCACACCCGCCGTCGCGATCCGCTCGCCGATGGCCATGCCACCCCCGCCGCCGGACTCAACTCGGTGCGTCAGGCCCCGAAGTACTTCACCTACGGACGCTGATCGGCGTTGGGGCGCAGCGTCACATTGCTGTAGAATCAAGTACCGGGAGGTTTGATTCATCATGACTGACGTTGATCCCATCACCGGCCTCAGCCTCAAGGAGGCACGCGAGGCCATGCACCTCACCCAGCGTGATCTTGCTGAGCACACTGGGATCTCCCAGCCGACGATCGCCCGAATTGAGTCTGGACAGCGTCGAGCCTCACTTGCCGAGCTGTCAGTACTGGGAGAGGCCTGTGGCGTGTTCCTCAACGACATGCTGGGGGAAGGTTCGCTGGCCGATCAGGTGCAGTGCGCAGGCCGAACTGACTCCGAGGACTCCCAAGCCTTGTCAGAATACTTGGTGTACGCCTTCACGCTGAGTCAGCGCCTGGACCAGCTTGGCGTGCCGGAGGTGGTATGAGCAACGAGGAGGCAGGCCGCGAGGCTGCACAGAACTTTCGTGCCGAGTTCCGCCTCGGTCACCGTCCGCTACCCAATCTTCCACGTCTCATTGAGCAGACGATGGGCATCGGCGTCGCCTGCGTCGCCGTTGACGCTCCCGGACATGGCATGACGATGCGCCTCGGCACGCGCTACCTCATGGCCGCTGGATGCACCGATCATCCCATGAGGCTGCGCTCCACCCTTGCCCATGAACTTGGCCACGTCCGTCTCAACAGTGTCGAGTGCTACGTCGATCACGGCACGTGGACCAAACGCACGCCCGAGGAAATTCAGGCTGATGCCTTCGCCCGTCATCTCCTCGTCCCCCTCGATGCTGTTGAAGCCGAAACCCACGGCTCCGAGCCCACCTTGAAGCTCCTGTCCAGTCTCGTCCAGCACTACAAGGCCTCACCTCAGATTGTCGCCATCCAGTTGCGTGAGGCTGACATCATCGACGCCAACTCCTGTACTGAGTGGGGCGAACTCACCTCTGGACAGCTCGCGTCCACGTTTGGTTGGCATGCCGAGTACGAAGCCCTTGCCGTGCAGTCACACACTCCGCGTCCTCCACAGACCCTCATGGCGCGTACCATCGAGGCCTTCCGCTGGGGAGTTGTGACACCGGCAGTCGTAGCCCGTTTGGAGGGCAGTGACGACCCGCAGGCCGTGGCAAAGCGTCTGGCAGACGCCGGAATCACGCCAACGAATGAGGACTTCACTGCCGACCGACCAGAACCCACCGGTCGTGAACTCACCCCAGAGGAATTAGCCCTACTTGGAGATGGCTCCGAGTGAACGGCAGACCCCGAATGGCCTACATCTTCGACACCGGTCCATTGTTCAAATTTCTCGCCACGGACTGTGTACCGCAGTTGATCAGTGCCATAGGGGGCAGCACCGTAGTGGTTCCGGAGGCGGTGGACTTCGAGATCCACGACACCCCCGATCGCCGCCCCCAATTTCGACATGCCCGCGACGTGTGGAAAAAGTTTCCTCCTCGTTTCAGGGATGTCATCCCAGACTCACCTTCTGAAGAGCTCAGACGATGCTGCAACCGGGTTTTCGGCATCGATCTTGAAACGCTGTACCGTCACAAGAAGGATCTGGGCGAAAACATGATGCTGCTTCACGGCTTGTCCCGAGCACACGCTGGTGAAAAAGTTGTTCTGATCTGCGACGATCAAGGTGGGATCGCGAAAGCGGAAGAACAGATTCGGGTACTGCGTCACAGGCAGCATCTCGGCACGGGTCCTGCCGAAGGATCATTGAGTTACGCAAAAACGACCAGTCTCCTGCACTGGGCCATCGAAGTTGGTTCCTTCAAATCTCAGGAACATTTCATCAAGAAATACAACATGATGGCCGAACTCGATGAGGCACTGCCAAAAAAGGTCAAGGACACAGGTCTGACAAAACGTCCCCCGTGGCCGCCAGTGGACCATTGATGACAATCTGGCGAAAAGCCGCCACGCGGTCGGTGCCGCGCCAGGCCCCGGAAGCGGGGACGCCGATCCTCCAGTACCGATGACGTGCCCCGCTGCAATCCCTCACCCTCGAGCAAGCTTGTCGGAGACCGTTCCGACCGCCTGGCTGACGAACCGACCGGCCCCACCTGCCAGGGATCCAGCCGTCCGACCAGCCGCACGCACCGACTCGTGCACCGCATGGTGCACCCGTCCGGCACGAGTGCGGGAGCGTCCGGACTCCCACTGCTCCATGACCTCGTCGAGCAGCTGCTCCATCGTGCGGGCCGCCGCCTCACGGGAGTACCTCGTGTTCAACAGCTCGGCCTCCCGTGCAGCCCACCGTCCTCGAGTGGTCTCATCGGCGTCCAGGACGGCGCGCACCCCGGAGGCGATGTCGTCGGGATCGGTCACCGCGCCGATCTCGCCATCGCCGATGACCTTGGCGAGTGGTGTGCGGGCATTGGTGACGACCGGCAACCCCGCCGCCATGTAGTCGAAGAGTTTGGTGGGGCTCATGCCCTTGTCGAACACCGGGATCGGGGCGACGACGTGCAGTCCGATGTCACAGGCCTTGAGCAGTCGCGGAACCTCGGTCTTGGCGATCGGGTCGCGAAACTCGATGTTCGAGATTCCCTTGGAGCGCGCCAGCTCGACGCACCGGTCCTTGTCGCCACCCTCCCCGACGAGCAGGAAGTTCACCTCGGGGCAACGCTCGGCGGCATTGACGATGTGTTCGACGCCGTCCTTGACGCCGTGCGACCCGGCGAACACCGCCGTCACCCCGTGGATGTCGAACTCCTCACGCAGTTTCTCGCGGTCCTCGTCCACCTCGAAGTCCGAGAGCTGGGTGCCATTGGGGATGACGACCATGAGACCCTCGGGGTCGATGCCCAGGTTGCGGAAGTGATCGCTCCAGTCGACGACGGTGACGACCCGCTCAGCCTGGGTGTAGATGAACTTCTCGAGCTCGATGAGCATCTTGTGGATGGCGCTCCCCTCGCGCAGGCCGCCGGTGGAGACCAAGGAGTCGGGCCACAGGTCACGCACCTCGGCGACGTAGGGGCGTCCACGCAGCCGGGCTGCGATCATACCGGCCACTGGGTTGAGCAGGTGGGGGCTGGAGGTGTACACCAGATCGGCCTTGCGCACGCTTGCCACGGCGGCCGCCTCAGCCGTGAAGAACAGCCATCCGACAAGGCGTTTCACGCCGTTGTTGTGGTACTCGGGAACCCAGACCAGGGTGAATCGTGGATCGTCGGTGTGCAGCCGTTGTTTGGCGTGGTGGGCGAAGTTCGCGCCGATGAAGTGTGGCGTCCAGCTGGCCACCCGGCTGAAGATGTCGGCATTACGGGTGGGGCCGACGACCCCTTGGGGCACGGCGAACTGGTTGACGACGGTGACCTTGCGATCGGTGGTCATGGACGTTCCTTTCCGGCGAGCGGAGCCGCCACATTCTTCACGAGATTCGTTCGGGGCGGTGCGCCGCACCGCATCGGGATGCACGCAACCCTTGCCACGCCGTCGTCGGGTCGATTCCGTGAGATCGGCCACGAGGGTTTCGAGGGTGCGGGCCTGAGACTCGAAGTTGAGATGGTCGGCGATGGTCCGGGCTCCAGCCTGACCCATCCGGGCACAACGCTGCGGATCGGCCAGCACCTGCGCCAGCCCAGCGCAGGTGGCGTCCAAGGACTCGGTGTCGACGAACACTCCGGCACCCCAGCCGCCGAACATCTGCTGCCAGGCATCGAAGTTCGAGGCACAGAACGGCACCCCGGAGGCCATGTACTCGAAGAGTTTGGTGGGCAGGGAGCGGGTGTAGTTGGGCAGTGGTTCGAGCATCACCAGACCGATTTGGGCCGAAGAGATGATCTGCGGCACTTCGGTGGGCCCCACCATCCCGTGATAGGTGACGATCCCCTCACCCACAGCGCGCTCAACGGCTGCCCGACACGCCCGTTGCGAAGCTCGTCCGGCCAGGTGCAGGTGGACGCGTGGATCGTCGACGTGCAGTCGACGAGCCACCTCGATCATGAAGGAGAGCTTGCGCTCCTCGGTGAGGTCTCCGACGTAGACCAGACGACCGGGCACCGGCTGAGGATCGACGGTGAAATTGCGCTGCCACGGGTAGTTGCGCACCTGCACGGTGCGGGCATGGGAATACGTGTCTGCGATGGTGTCGGTTGCGGCGACGATGGCGTCGGCATGACGATCTGCCAGCCCGGTGAGGATTCGAGCCGCACCACGGGCCACCGGGCGGGTGAGCCGGTTGAGGTACGGCTTGGTGTCGATCTGGCCGACGAGGTCTTCGTGGGCGTCGTAGATGACGGCGCAGCCACTGCGTGTCTTGAACACCAGGGCCATCGGGATGAGTTCGGGATCGTGGATCTGCAGGACGTCGGGGTGCAGCCGCTCCAGCACCGACCAGGCCTCCCGCTGGCCGCACACCAGTCGTCGCAGGCGTCTGCCCGGGTGCAGGGCGATGATCGGCACGTCGTCGTCGACGCCGTCCCGGTCAGCGCGAATCACCAGGTGGAAGTCGTACCCGGCCTCTACCATCGCCCGAGCCTCCTTGTTGAAGACCCGGTTGTCATGGGTGTGGTGCACGGTGGACAGGTGGATCACGGTGGTGTCAGCAGGCTGGATCACTGTTTCTGTTCTCCTTGGTCGTGCCGAGGCTGCTCACGTCGGCCGTTGGCACCGTTCAGACGATGGGAGTGCGCATCGTGTTGCGGTGATCGGTCCGCGCTCGAACGCTGTTCACCAGCCGATTCCTGCACCATACCGGGGAGCTGATCGGAGTCGTCAAGCACGAGCGCCGTGAGGCACAGCATCACTGCCAGCCATGCCGCAGTGACATTCGGACCGATGAACTGACTGTTGGCGCAGGCCAGCAGTGGACTTGCCACCAGCAGTCCCATGAGCACACTGGCGGTCGCTGCACGTACTCCCTTCCGATGGGCTCGTCCGGCTCGCCAGGCTGTGATGAGTGCGCCGATCCACACTGTCACGAGCAGGGCGAGCACCACGAGGCCATAGTCCACGGCAACTTCGATCATCCCGTTGTGCGCGTTGATCTTGCCGTGCAATGCAAAGGTGTGCTGGTTTGCTGCGGCTCGCGCAAACCCGTCCGGGCCGGCGCCCAGCAGCTGGTGGCCCTGCAGCAGAGTGAGTCCGAAGGCCAGCAGGGACATGCGTACCGGTAGGGAAGCCGACCCATGATCGGTGTGGTTCCGCCACACCGACAGCCACATCTGCCAGTGGTCCGCGCCGAATCGCCACGCCCCCAGGGCAAGTGCCAGTACGGCAGCGACGGCGATGACCCCTGCGACGTGAGACGGCAGCTTCTGCACGAGCACGACGGCCATCAACACCACCATCCCCAGGATGCAGGCCCGCGAATGGGTGATCCACAGCAGCCAGGCTCCGCACAGCAGGACGGCACCGTCCCATGCCAGTGCCCAGCGACGTTGCCCGGTACGGATCCGGCAGGAGGCCAGCCAGCCGCCCAGTGCCAGTCCGACGGTGAGGAACAGCGCGTAGTAGTTGGAGTTGACGAAGAAGGTGGCTGGGGTGAAGTACGTATTGGGGTGGTGCTGCCACACGCCGCCCCCGTAGTCGGGCAGGTGCCTGGCAGTGTGCCACTCCCACCGGGCGATCGGGGCGCTCGCTGCGATCGTCCACTGCCAGCCCCGCGTCAAGCCGCTCAGGAGGCGTCGACCACGCAGCCTGGCCAAGGCCCATGCCAACACCCAGCCGACGGCGAGGTTGACGATACCGCCGAGGGATACCCCGGGGTTGGCCAGGCACGAGACGACGCCCAGCACCAACCAGGCGGCTCCGAGACCGAGGAACCACCACTGACCCCGCCACGCGCGTCCAGCACATGCAGCAAGGACGGCGCACCCGAGGACAAGGGCACGGAACAACGTCATCGACCCGAAGGCGGCATAGTGACCGAGCAGGACGCTCCATGGCAAGAGGAAGCCGGCGGCGTTGATCGCTCTGTCACCAGCCGGACCAGTCGATCCGGGAGTTTTCACGGCATCATCCCACTGCGAGATCGGGGCGCACCGAGCATGAGAGGTTCCCGACTCGCCTCGAGGAGATTGAAATGATCATACGCACAGTCGAGATGTCTTTCGGAAAGACCCCGCTCTCCTCTCCCCTCTCGGTGCGTCGGTTGGGATCTGTCAAGCGGTGGCAGGGCGGTCAAGTCACCGTGGGGAGCACGATCGAGAGAATTGGGCTTCGTCGGAGGCGGAGTTGATCCAATCGTCACGAGTGGTCCCGCTCGCCAGCTTCCAGCAACACCGTTGCAACATTGCGAGCAGCCCTGCCATCACCGTACGGGTGACCCGGATCATCGTCAGGATGCGGGCGCGTGGCGTACTCGTCCAGGTGTTCGGCGTCGGGATCGAGCACGTTCCAGCCGTTCTCGACGGTCTCCACCCACTCGGTCTCGGTGCGCACCGTCGTGCAGATGGTGCCGAGCAGGAAGGCTTCCTTCTGAAGACCACCCGAATCGGTGATGACGCCGGCGGCATGGGTGACTGCGTTGACCATGTCGGGGTAGGCCAGCGGATCGATGGTGGTGAGGTTGCCACGGGCAATGGTGATGCCGTCGGCCTCGGCGCGGGCACGCAGCCGCGGATGTACCGGCAGGATGACCTTACGATCCACGTTGCCGAGAGCGTCGAGGATGTGGGTCAGGCGCTCGGGATCGTCAGTGTTGTCGGCACGATGGATTGTCGCCATGACGTACTCCTCGCCATCCTTCACGCCGGGTACCGGGCGCGGATTGGCGAGGACGGAGTCGCGCACCTGCAGGCAGACATCGGTCATGACGTCACCGACGAGCACGGAGCGGGCAGCCAGTCCCTCGTCGGCCAGATGCCCCATGGCAACCTCGGTCGGTGCCAGGCAGAGGTCAGCGGCGTGGTCGGTGAGAACGCGGTTGTGCTCCTCAGGCATGCGGCGGTTGAAGGAACGCAGGCCAGCCTCGAGGTGGGCCACCGGCAGGTGCATCTTGACCGCCGATAGGGTGCCGGCAATGGTCGAGTTGGTGTCACCGTAGACGAGCACCCAGTCCGGGTTCATGTCCTCCAGCACCGGGTCGAGCTGCTCGAGCATGCGGCCGGTCATGACGCCGTGGGAGCCGCCGCCGACGCCCAGATGCAAGTCAGGGTTCGGGATGCCGAGCTCGACGAAGAAGGAGTCGGACATGTTGACGTCGTAGTGCTGACCGGTGTGGATGATCTTGTGATCGATCCCCTCAGTCGCGAAGGCTTTGGCCACCGGAGCCAACTTCACGAACTGGGGACGAGCCCCGACGATGCTTACGACGCGCATTGATGAACCTTTCCTAGGGCGGAGGGCATGCTGTACGGCACTGCAGTCTAGCGGCTGGCACCGGCGACGCCGCGGCGCAATGCCAGTGCCAGCCCACCACCTGTCCACAGACTGCCGCGTGATCGGTCTGGCCTCACCGCCGCGCAGATGTTGAACGTTGGTGGCTGTGCGACCACGGGCAGGTGAGAGGTCAGCCCTCGACGATCCGGGAGTCCGGACGCTTGAGAGCGTGTTGTTCCACCTCGATGAGGGCAGGCACGTCGGCCTCGAAGTTGAACTCCTCCTCGATCGCTCGACGTCCCCTGACGCCCATCTCATGACAACGCTGCGGATCAGCCATCAACTCAACAGCAGCTCGTTGCGCCTCGCTGCTGTCTTGGACGGTGTCGACGAAGACGCCACAGTCCCATTTCTCGAGGCTCTCAACCAGTGCAGGAAGATTCGAGGCGATGAACGGGATTCCAGCTGCCATGTACTCGAAGACCTTGGTCGGCAACGCGTCCAGGTGGTTCTTGTCAGGACGCATGAACATCAGTCCGGCAACTGCCGAGCCCAGCAGGTCAGGCACCTGATCACCCGGAATCGTGCCTCGGTAGTCCACACTCGGATGCTTGTCGAGCTCGTCGAAGAGGTGAGCCACCTCCGGGTCAGGCTTTCCGGCTATGACCAGCGTCGCCTTGCCACCGAGTTCGTCAGCCAGCTCGAACATCTTGTCGGTCTGCCGCCCACCGGAGAGCATCCCGACGTAGACCACCCGATCCGGAACCTTCTCGACATCGACCGGTAGGTGGAAGCCCGAGAGCAATGGATAGTTGTGGACCAGTCGCTTGTTGGAATGGGTAAAACCCTTGGCGACGGCAGGGGTCACCGCGATGATGCCGTCGTAACACTTGTCGGCAAGGGTGACCAGCGTCTTGGCCACCATCCGGGCCAATGGGCGTACCCGCTCGGAGAGGTATGCCTTGCTGTCGATCTGGGCGACGAGGTCCTCGTGGGCGTCGAAGACGGCAGCGCGGCCACGCAGCTTCACCCACGCCAGGACCATGGGGATGAGCTCGGGATCGTGGATGTGGACGAGATCGGGGTTGACGCGCTCCAGCGCCTTCCACGCCTTCACCTGACGACGAGTCAGACGGTCAATACGGTTGGTGGCCTTGCCGATCCCGACCACGTGCACCCCGCTGTCGATCTCGTCACCGTCCTGGGCACCGATGAACCACACATCGGCACCACGCTTGGCGAGGCTGGCGCATTCCTTGCGGAAGATACGGCCATCCCGCGGCGGGTGGGCGGTGGACAGGTGGCAGACGCGAGCAACGCTCATCAGGCCACCTCTCCGTCACCGACGACGACGACCTGCACGCCGTCCCACTTGGCCGGGTCGACGACGTGACGACCGTCGACGAGCACCTTGATGCCCGGCAGGTCGGCCGGGGTGAAGTCCTGGTACTCAGGATGGTCGGCCTGCAGCAGGGCCGCGTCCACCTCGTCGCCGACGTGGTAGGCGGTGAAGCCGAACTTGGCGAGCTCCTCGTCGGTGAACATCGGGTCGTGGACGAACACGGTGGCCCCGGCGGCCTCGAGGTCCGCGACGGTCGGGAAGACGCCAGAGAAGGCGGTCTCCTTGACCTTGCCGCGGTAGGAGGCCCCCAGGACGACGACCTTCCTGCCCTGCAGCCCGCCCAGCCCCTGGGAGGCGGCGTCGACGCAGTACTGCGGCATGGTCATGTTGGCCTGACGAGCGGTACGCACGATGGTGGCGTCCGGGTCGGTCCACAGGTACAGACGCGGGTACACCGGGATGCAGTGCCCGCCGACGGCGATGCCGGGACGGTGGATGTGGGAGTAGGGCTGGGAGTTGCAGGCGTCGATGACCTTGTAGACGTCGATGCCGTTCTTGGCGGCGAACTTGCCGAACTGGTTGGCCAGGCCGATGTTGACGTCGCGGTAGGTGGTCTCGGCGAGCTTGGCCATCTCGGCGGCCTCGGCGGTGCCCATGTCCCACACACCGTTGGTGCGCGGCAGATCGTCACGCTCGTCGAAGTCGAGCAGCTGCTGGTACAGTTCGATGCCTTTGGCGGTGCCCTCGGCGCTCAGTCCGCCGACGAGCTTGGGGTAGCGGCGCAGGTCGGCGAAGACGCGGCCGGTGAGCACCCGTTCGGGAGAGAAGACGAGGTGGAAGTCCTGGCCCTCGGTGAGCCCGGAGATCTCCTCGATCATCGGCTTCCAGCGATTGCGGGTGGTACCGACCGGCAGGGTCGTCTCGTAGGAGATGACGGTGTCGGGGGTGAGGTGGGCGGCCAGCGACTTGGTGGCGGCATCCATCCAGTCGAAGTCCGGCTCCCAGGTCTCGTCGTTGACGAACAGCGGCACGACGAGGACGATGGCGTCGGCCTGTGGGACGGCCTCGGCGTAGTCGGTGGTGGCGCGCAGCTTGCCGGCCGGGACGAGCTTCTTGAGCTTCTCGTCCAGGAAGGCCTCGCCGGGGAACGGCTCGTTGCCCTTGTTGATCTCGTCGACGACGCGTTGCTGGACGTCGACACCGATGACGTCGTGGCCCTTCTCGGCGAACTGCACAGCCAACGGCAGGCCGATCTTGCCCATGGCAATGACGGCGATCTTCATGCAAGACTCCCTCTGGTCTTCTCCGAGGCTCAACACTCGGAACGGATTGCGGCGCGCCGCCCCAACTCACACGAAGCAGACCCGCATGAAGTGCAGACCCGCATGGCCGCGTGAAGTACGAACCCGTGCAGGCAGGGCAGACGATCACCGGCAAGTGTACCTTGCATGCACCGGTGATGGCGGTGGCCAGATGAACACGCCCCGGCCCAACTGGCTAGGCTCGGGGCATGGACAACGAGACCCCCCAGACTCCGAATGACGGCACCCCGGTCGTTGAGCTGCGTGACGTCAACAAGCATTTCGGCGACCTGCACGTGTTGCAGGACGTCAATCTCTCGGTGCACAAGGGCGAGGTCGTCGTCATCCTTGGGCCGTCGGGGTCGGGAAAATCGACACTGTGCCGCACGATCAACCGGCTGGAGACGATCGACTCGGGCACGATCCTTTTCCACAACGAGCCGCTGCCCACCGATCCGCAGCAGCTCTCCACCCTGCGCACCAAGGTGGGAATGGTCTTCCAGTCGTTCAACCTGTTCGACGAGATGACAGCACTGGAGAACGTCATGTTCGGCCCGACGAAGGTGTTGGGTGTCGCCGAGGAGGAGGCCCGCTCGCAGGCGATGGAGTTGCTGAGTGGCACCGGGATGGCCGAGCAGGCCGACAAACACCCCGCCGAGCTCTCGGGGGGTCAGCAGCAGCGGGTGGCGATCGCCCGATCGTTGGCCATGCAGCCCGAGGTGATGCTCTTCGACGAGCCGACCTCGGCCCTGGACCCGCACATGGTCCACGAGGTGCTCGATGTCATGACTGGTCTGGCCGACTCGGGGATGACGATGGTCGTCGTCACCCACGAGATGGCCTTCGCCCGGAAGGCGGCCGACCGGGTGATCTTCCTGACCGACGGGCAGATCCTGGCGGACACGGACCCGCAGACCTTCTTCACCCATCCGGACACCGAGCAGATTCGGGAATTCCTGGGTGAGCTGGAGGGGTGAGAGAGGGCCTTGGAAGTCGTGGGAGGACCACTCCCCTACACCTTCTGGACAGACAGAAGTAAGAACATTAGGGAAGGATGGCCCTGGGGGTGCAAGGGGGATCACTCCCCCTTCGCATCCTTCCGCCAGGAAGGACAACCAACCTCGGGGGGTGCAAGGGGGATACCCCTGCACCGTCTGCCGGGAAGGAGAAGGACACCATGTATCCAGCTGAACGCCACAAATGGCTCGTGACCACTGCGCGGGACGAGGGACGTGTCTCGGTGACACAGGCCTCGGAGCGTCTGGGCGTCGTGCCCGAGACGATTCGCCGTGACCTGGACGTGCTGACCTCCCGTGGCCTGCTGACCAGGGTGCATGGTGGGGCGATTCCAGCCGGCTTCGATCTGCTGGGTGATCAGCCGTTGGAGACGCGCGACTCATCCGCCGTGACCGAGAAGGAGAGAATTGCGCAGGCTGCGGTGGATTTCCTGCCGTCGGGACGCGGCGCGATCATCCTCGACGCCGGTTCGACGATGGCCCGGTTCGCCGCACTGCTCTCCCCGTCCTCCCAGTTGACGATCTTCACCGACTCGGCTCCCGTGGCGACGTCTGCATCGACCCATTCCACCTGTGACGTGCAGTTGATCGGTGGACGGGTGCGTCCCACCACCCAGGCCACGGTGGGCAACGTCGAGCAGTTCGACAGGCTGCGGGTGGAGGTGGCGTTCCTGGGCACCAATGGCATCTCGGTGGACCACGGTCTGTCCACCCCCGACGTGGACGAGGCCGCCACGAAGGCGGCGATGGTCCGTTGTGCCCGTGAGGTTGTCGTTCTGGCCGATTCGCGCAAGATCGGTGCGGAGTCGACGACGCGGTTCGCCACCCTGGACGACATCGACGTGCTCATCACCGACGAGGGCATCTCGGAACATCAGCTCAAGGCTCTGAAGAAAGCTGGGGTGGACGTCGTCATCGTCTGAGCCACCACCCTGACCTCTCCGCATGTCATGTGTGACCCACGAGGACGTGGCTTCCGATGACATGAGTGCCTCTGACGTCCTGCTGTCCGATGCGGACCCACCAGATGTCTGGAAAAGTGTTTTTCTGTTGTTTCATCTGGTTACCGCTGCTAATATGTCACTCATTCCAACATATCCGGTGCGTTGGCACCGCCTCAGGGATCGACGAGGGAGTCACAGTGATCGTCACCGTCACGCTCAACCCGAGCATTGACCGCACGGCGGGTCTGTCCGGTCCGCTGAATCGTGGCCGGGTGAACCGACTCGGCAGCTGCGACGAGGTCGCCGCAGGCAAGGGAGTCAACATCTCCCGAGTCCTGCACGGTGCCGGGGTCGACACCTGCGCCATCGTGCCAGCCCATTGTGAGGATCCCCTGGTGATCGGGCTCCAGAACGATGACATCCCACATCTGGCGGTTCCCATTCGCGCTGCGACACGGACGAACCTCACCCTCACCGAACCCGACGGAACCACGACGAAGATCAACGAGCCGGGGGCCCACCTCTCCCCCGACGAACTTGCCGCCATCGAACAGGCCGTCGTCACGAAGGCTCACGAAGCCACTTGGGTGGTGATGTCGGGATCGCTGCCGCCAGGTGTTCCTGCAGCGTGGTACGCCGCGATGACCGAACGACTGCACGAGGTCGGCGTCAAGGTTGCCGTCGACACCTCCGACGAACCGCTCCACGAGCTGGCGACCCGTCTGCCCGAGGCCGCACCCGACCTCATCAAGCCCAACTCCGTCGAGCTCGGCCAGCTGTGTGGAGCCGACGGCAAGGCTCTCGAGACCGCGGCAGACCACGGTGACTTCAACACCGTCGTCTCGGCGGCGCGACGTCTGCACGGCATCGAGAACGTCCTGGTGACCCTGGGTGGTGCCGGTGCTCTGCTTGTCACCGAGCACGACGCGTGGCACGCCCGTTTCGAGCCGGTCGAGGTGCGCTCGACCGTCGGAGCCGGAGACTCCTCCCTGGCCGGTTTCCTGCTGGCTCACGCCCGAGGCGACCAACCCGAAACCTGTCTGCGCACCGCCGTCGCCTGGGGCACGGCCGCCGCAGCCCTGCCGGGATCAACCATGCCGACCCCGGCACAGGCCGACGCCATCGGCGTCAGCCTCGTCCATCTGTGAGATCGGAGAACCGATGAACGTTCCTCTCATCACCCCTGAACTGGTGTGCCTGGACGCCGATCTGGGATCGACGAAGGCCGAGGTCATCACCTCGGTCGCCGGAATCATCGCCGCGGCCGGACGCGCCAACGCCGACGGCTTGTCACACGACGCCCTCGATCGGGAGGCCCAGAGCCCCACCGGGATGCCCGGCGGCTTTGCCATTCCACACTGTCGCTCCGCAGCGGTGAGCCAGCCATCCCTGGGGTTCGCCCGACTGTCTCCTGCAGTCGACTTCAACGGACCCGACGGGCCGGCCGACCTCGTCTTCATGATCGCGGCGGCAGAAGGTGCTGGTGCAGATCACATGAAGCTGCTCACCAAACTGGCTCGTGCCCTGGTGAAACCCGAGTTCGTCGAACAGTTGCGGCAGGCCACCGACGCACGAACCGTGGTGGACCTCATCGAGTCGGTCGTCGAACCAGACGCAGCCGCACCATCCTCCGCAGCAGTGTCACCGGCCAGCGCGGCACCGGACCCAGCGGTTCAAGCCCCAGCGGTTCCGTCGCAGACTGCCGGCACCGAGGCAGACCAGCAGCAAGGTTCCGGTGCGGAAGGGACGCCGACCCCCGACACCACCAACCAGACCCACGTCGTGGCAGTGACCGCCTGTCCCACCGGGATCGCCCACACATACATGGCCGCCGACTACCTCACCGCTGCTGGCAAGAAGATGGGGATCGACGTCAAGGTCGAGCCACAGGGGTCCACCGGAACCGAACCACTGAGTGCCGCAGACATCGAGAGAGCCGATGCCGTCATCTTCGCCACCGACGTCGGTGTCAAGGGGCGGGATCGGTTTGCTGGCAAACCCGTCATCGAGTCCGGGGTGAAACGAGCCGTCAACGAGCCGGAGACCATGGTCGCCGAGGCGGTCGCGGCGGCCAGGGATCCCCATGCCCACCGCGTGTCGGTCAGCACTGGCGAGCATGACGAGGCCGAACAAGCCGGTTCACAGATCGGATGGGGCAAACGCCTCCAGCAGGCCCTCATGACTGGCGTGTCGTACATGATTCCCTTCGTGGCTGCCGGTGGTCTGCTCATCGCCCTGGGATTCCTCTTCGGCGGCTACGAGATCGCCCAGGACGGCATGGACATCGCCCTGCACAACACCTTCGCCAACCTTCCAGCGCCTACCGGGCATGCCCTGGGTGGATCCGCTGCGATGACGTACCTCGGGGCCGTCTTCTTCGCCGTCGGACAGGCCGCCTTCGCCTTCCTGCTCCCGGCCCTGGCCGGCTACATCGGCTTCGGTCTGGCCGACCGGCCCGGAATCGCCCCCGGTTTCGTGGCCGGGGCCATTGCCGGGGTGACCGGAGCAGGCTTCATCGGTGCCATCATCGGTGGTCTGCTGGGCGGCTTCATCGCCTACGGATTCACTCGCCTCAACCCGCCGCGATGGCTGCGTGGTCTCATGCCGGTAGTCATCATCCCGCTGGTGGGGTCCCTGTTGGCCGGCGGACTCATGTACGTCGTCCTGGGGCGTCCCCTCGCCACCATGACGAATTCGCTCAACAACTGGTTGGGTGGCATGAGTGGCGCCTCGGCCGTCATCCTCGGCATCATCCTGGGTCTCATGATGTGTTCCGACCTCGGCGGGCCGATCAACAAGGCTGCCTACCTGTTCGCCACGACCAACCTCGCCGTCACCAACGCCGGATCGCTCAAGGTCATGGCCGCCGTCATGGCTGCCGGAATGGTGCCCTCGTTGGCGATGGCGCTGTCCACCGCAGTGCGTCCGAAGCTCTACCAGCCGGCCGAGCGGGAGAACGGAACCGCTGCCTGGCTGCTGGGCGCCTCCTTCATCTCCGAGGGAGCCATCCCCTTCGCCGCAGCCGATCCGTTGCGCGTCATCCC